>NZ_JBJGZX010000051.1:0-23101 GCF_054050735.1 Blastococcus sp. SYSU D00813 | reverse complement strand
TCGGTGACCCAAGACTTGTCGGCGCCGTCGGGGGTGGGGGCGCCCGCCACCCGCCACCCCGCGACCGACCTCCCGACCGCGGGGCACAGGCGCCCGCCCGGGCGGGGACGGCCCGGACGTCTCACCCGCTGGGGTGAGACACGGTCAAGGCCACCCGTGGGAGGGCCGTTCCCCCACGGGTGAGCAGCGCAGCGCGGATCAGGCGTCGACCGGCACGGATGACCCGATGGGCCGTCCGGGGAGCGGGCACGGGCATCGCCGCCCTCGTCGCGATCGGGCTCGTCCCGGGCATGGCGACGGCCGCTCCCACCGACTCCGAAGTTGCCGCGGCGGAGGCCGAGCGCGACGCCGCGGCCGCCCAGGTCGGCGAGCTGACCGCCCAGCTCGCCGCCGCCGAGGCCGCCGCCGCGCAGGCGAGCCAGGCCTCGCAGATCGCGCTGCAGGACTACCTGGAGACCCAGGCCGCGCTGGAGGCGGCGCGCGCCGCCCAGGCCGCCGCCCAGGCCGCCCTCGACGAGGCGCAGGCGCAGCTCGAGCAGGGGCGGGTCGAGGTCGCCGACTTCGCCCGCACCAGCTACATGCAGGGCAGCACCTCCCCGGGCATCACCGCCCTGATGAGCTCCGGCGGACCGGCCGAGCTGCTCGAGCGCGCCGCGCTGCTCGAGGCGGCCGGGACCCACCGCGTCGACGTCGTCGACCAGCTGACGGTGCTGGAGCAGCAGGCGACCGCCGCCGAGCAGGAGACCACCGCCGCTGCCGCGCAGGCGCAGGAGCTCGAGGCCCAGGCCTCGGTGCAGCTCGCTGACGCCGAGGCGCAGGAGACCGCTGCCCGCCAGCAGACCGCCGCCCTCGAGGGGCAGCGCGCCGCCGTGCAGCAGGAGCTCGCGGCCGCCGAGGCCGAGGTCGGCCAGCTGACCGCCGAGCAGCAGGCCGCCGAGCAGGCCGCCCGTCCGGCGCCCGGTGCACCCGCGCCCCAGCAGCCGGCGCCGGCCCCGCAGCCGGGCACGCCGGCGCCGGGCACCGGCACGTCCGGGGGCGGCTCGTCCTCGGGTGGTGGCGGCGGTGGTGGCGGCGGCGGTGGCGGCACGCCTCCGCCGGTCCAGACGACGGTCGGCTCCCCGTCCGCCTCGGCCGTCGAGGTCGCCATCGACGCGGCGATGGCCCAGCGCGGTACGCCCTACTCCTACGGCGGTGGCAGCACGCGCGGCCCCGGCCCGGGGATCGGCAGCGACTCGGGCGTCGTCGGCTTCGACTGCTCGTCGCTGGTCCAGTTCGCCTATGCCCGTGCCGGCGTCTCGCTGCCGCGCACCAGCCGGGACCAGTACCACCGCTTCCGGGACCAGACGGTGGCCCGTGCCGACCTGCAGCCCGGCGACCTCGTCTTCTGGGGCTCCGGCTCGAGCTACCAGTCGATCTACCACGTCGCGCTGTACATCGGCGGCGGCAAGGTCGTGCAGGCACCCGAGAGCGGCGACGTCGTGAAGGTCTCCAACCTGTGGACCTACGACTACTACGGCGCCGTCCGGCCGACCGCCTGAGCACTCCCGACCGGGAACGGAACAGGGCCTCGCGCTGCTGCGCGAGGCCCTGTTCCGTTGGGGCGTCGGGCAGCCACGGGGGGAGCTGCCCGACGCACCGGCGAGGTTAGCAGGAGCTTCTCGGGTGGGGCAGGGGTCGGTGCGCGTGTCGTCCGCGACTGTCCTGCCCGGTCCGGGCCCCAGGTGTAGGACACTGGTCAGGGGACGGGCACGCCGCCCCGTCGCCGGCCTCCGCGAGGCCGGGTCCGGCACGAGCAGGGAGCCCAGTGAGTCAGGCCGCCAGCACCTCGAGCGAGATCCCCCAGGGCGCCACCGCCGCCGGCGCGCAGCCCGTCCCGCCGGCGGCCGACGCCGCGCGGATCGAGCGCGCCCTGTTCGAGATCAAGCGGGTCATCGTCGGCCAGGACCGGCTCGTCGAGCGCATGCTCGTCTCGCTGCTGGCCCGCGGGCACGTGCTCCTCGAGGGCGTGCCCGGCGTCGCCAAGACCCTCGCCGTCGAGACGCTGGCCACGGTCGTCGGCGGCAAGTTCGCCCGCCTGCAGTTCACGCCCGACCTCGTGCCGGCCGACATCATCGGCACCCGGATCTACAAGGCCGGCCAGGACACGTTCGACACCGAGCTCGGCCCGGTGTTCGCCAACTTCGTGCTCACCGACGAGATCAACCGCGCGCCGGCGAAGGTCCAGTCGGCGCTGCTGGAGGTCATGGCCGAGCGGCAGGTGTCGATCGGCGGGGTCACGCACCCGCTGCCCGACCCGTTCCTCGTGCTGGCCACCCAGAACCCGATCGAGTCCGAGGGCGTCTACCCGCTGCCCGAGGCCCAGCGCGACCGCTTCCTCATGAAGGTGCTCGTCGACTACCCGAGCCCGGAGGAGGAGCGGGAGATCATCTACCGGATGGGCTCCACCCCGCCGGTGCCCGAGACGGTCCTGGGCCCCGACGACCTGCGCCGCATGCAGCGCACCGCCTCCCAGGTCTTCGTCCACCACGCGCTGGTCGACTACGTCGTCCGCCTGGTGGTCGCCACGCGCGCCCCGCGCGAGCACGGCATGGACGACGTCGCCTCGTGGGTCTCCTACGGCGCCAGCCCGCGCGCCTCGCTCGGGCTGATCTCCGCCAGCCGCGCGCTGGCGCTGGTCCGCGGCCGCGACTACGTGCTGCCGCAGGACGTCCTCGACATCACCACCGACGTGCTCCGCCACCGGCTGGTGCTCTCCTACGACGCGCTGGCCGACGGCGTCCCGGCCGACCACGTGGTCAAGCGGATCCTGCAGACCGTGCCGCTCCCCCAGGTCACGCCCCGGCAGCGCGCAGGCGGCTTCGGCCCCTCCGCGCCCGGTGGGCCGGCCGTTCCGGGTTTCGGCGGACCGGCGCAGGGCCCGCAGTTCGGGCCGCCGCCCGGCCAGGGGCCGCAGTACGGGCCCCCGGCGGTGCCCGGCCAGCCGCCGCGCCCGCAGGTGCCCGCCGTCCCCGGTCCCGGTGCGCCGGGTGCGCCCGGCGGCACGGCCGGCCCGCAGGCGCCCGGCGCCAACGGCTACGGGCGCGGACCGCAGTCGGCGTGAGGCTGCGGCGCAGGGCGGCCGCCGAGGCGGCCCCGCCCGAGCAGGACGCCGCCGAGGCGCCCCGTGACGAGACGCCCGACGGCGCCGCCGTCCCGGACGAGGACGTCCCGGCACCGGCGGACACCCCCGGCTCCGGGATCGACCCCGGACGCGGCGACGGCGCCCCGCCGAACTTCGCCGAGGGCCCGGCCGACGTCCTCCTCCAGCGGCTGGAGCTGACCGTCCGGCGGCGCCTCGACGGGCTGCTGCAGGGTGACCACCTCGGCCTGGTCCCGGGGTCGGGCACCGAGGCCGGCGACTCGCGGACCTACCACCCCGGCGACGACGTCCGGCGGATGGACTGGCCGGTCACGGCGCGCACCCAGGTGCCGCACGTGCGCGAGACCATCGCCGACCGCGAGCTGGAGACCTGGGCGGTCGTCGACCTGTCGGCGAGCCTGGACTTCGGCACCGCCAACTGCCAGAAGCGCGACCTGGCCATCGCCGGGCTCTCGGCCGTCAGCCACCTGACCGTGCGCGGCGGCAACCGGCTGGGCGCGATCGTCACCACCGGCGAGCGGGTCGACCGCTACCCGGCGGCCGCCGGCCGGCTGGCCGCCGACCGGCTGCTGCGGAACGTGGTGGCGACCCCGCGTGCGGCGGGCGGACGCCGTGGCGACCTGGCCGCCGCGCTGGAGAGCCTGCGCCGCCCGCCGCGCCGCCGCGGCCTGGTCGTCGTGGTCTCGGACTTCCTCGGCGACAGCGACTGGGAGCGGCCGCTGCGCGGGCTCGCCGCCCGGCACGAGCTGCTGGCGATCGAGGTCGTCGACCCGCGCGAGCTCGAGCTGCCCGACGTCGGGCTGCTGACCGTCGTCGACCCGGAGACGGGGGAGACCCTCGAGGTCCCGACCGGCGACGCCGAGTTCCGCGCCCGCTTCGCCGCGGGCGCCGCCGCCCAGCGCGAGGCGATCGCCCGGGCGCTGCGCCGCGCCGGTGCCGGGCACCTGCAGCTGCGCACCGACCGCGACTGGCTCATGGACGTGGTCAGATTCGTTGCCGACCGACGACGGGCCGGCTCCGGAGGGGCGTCCCGATGACGCCCCTGAGCCCTGGCAGCCGTCGCGACCGCCGGCGTGCCGGCAGTGGAGGGGCCTCCCGATGACCTTCCAGGCTCCGCTCTGGCTGCTCGGCCTGCTGGCCGTCGCGGCGCTGGTGGCCCTGTACGTCGTCCTGCAGCTGCGGCGGAAGAAGTACGCCGCCCGGTTCACCAACGTGGCCCTGCTCGGGTCGCTGGTGCCCCGGCGGCCGGGGTGGAAACGGCACGTGGCGTTCGGCCTGGTGGCCCTCGCGCTGGGCGTGCTGATCGTCTCCCTCGCCCAGCCGAGCACCGAGGTGCGGGTGCCCCGCGAGCGGGCGACGGTCGTCATGGCCGTCGACGTGTCGATGTCGATGGAGGCCACCGACATCGAGCCCAACCGCTTCGAGGCGATGCAGGTGGCGGCCAAGGAGTTCGTCGACGTCCTGCCCGAGCAGATCAACCTCGGGCTGGTCGCCTTCTCCGGCACCGCGACCACGCTGGTCACCCCGACGACCGACCGCGGGCAGGTGCGCGCGGCCATCGACAACCTCGAGCTGTCGGAGGCCACCGCCATCGGCGAGGCGATCTTCACCTCGCTGACGGCGATCGCGAACTTCCAGACGGCGCTGGGGGAGACCGAGGAGGACGTGCCGGCGCGCGTCGTCCTGCTCTCCGACGGCACCAACACCGTGGGCCGCAGCACCACGCAGGCGATCGACTCCGCGCTCGACGCCGGCGTGCCGGTGTCGACCATCGCCTTCGGCACCGACTACGGCACCGTCGAGATCGAGGGCGAGGCCGTGCCCGTCCCGGTCGACCGCGCCGCGCTGGAGGACATCGCCGAGGAGACCGGCGGCAGCTACAGCGAGGCGGCCAGCGCCTCCGAGCTCGAGGAGGTCTACTCCGACCTCGGCAGCCAGATCGGCTACACGACCGAGCCCCAGGACGTGAGCTACTGGTTCGTCCGCGGCGGCGTGCTGCTGGCCCTGCTCGGCGCCGTGATGAGCCTGCTGTTCACCAGCCGGCTGCTGTAGACGCGAACGGAGTCGCCCGGTGACGGGATCCGTCACCGGGCGACTCCGTACGGCCCCCTCGCAGGGTCTCGCCGCGAGCCTGCGAGCGGTGGGGGGCGAGGGGGTCCTCGTTCAGACCGTGAAGCCCCGCTGGCGGCGGAAGAGCTTCTTGATCATGAACAGCGTCTGCAGCACGGTGACCAGGTAGAGCACCGGCCAGCCGATCGACAGGATCGCCGACTGGACGCCGACGCTCTGCTGGCTCCAGGCGTAGATCAGCACGAGGAACGTGGCGACCGCGCACACCGCAGGCATGACGTACGCCGACCCGCGGCCCTTCTCGGCGGCCGCCTGCGCGGCCCAGTTGTCCTTCTCCGACCGGGAGAGGAACTGCACCCACGCGGTCATGAAGTGCCCCATGCGGATCCACATGTAGAGCTCGGCCGGGGCGAACAGGAACGCGTAGAGGAGGTCCGAGGCGCTCTTGTCGTGCATCGACAGGGCGATCCGCAGGTTCAGCAGCGTGGCCACCGCCGGCGGGATCAGCCAGACCGGGTTGAACACGAACGCGTCGATCGACAGCGCCGCCGCCAGCAGCAGCAGGAACGACATGCGCGTGCCGATGTTGAACAGCATCGAGATGTTCTCGTACCAGCGCAGCCGCAGGTTCGGGTGCAGCGGCTGGCCCTTGGTGTCGCCGCGCTGACCGGGCCACAGCAGGTCGATGCCGCCGAAGTTCCACTTCACCTGCTGGCCGTGCAGGGCGCGCAGCGTGGTCATCGGGCCCACGAAGGCCCGCGCACGGGCGCTGATCTTCGTGTTGAAACCGGCGTCCTTGATCTGCAGCGAGAGCTTCGAGTCCTCGACCTCCGAGTCGCGCACCCACGGCGCGGACTGGCGGTAGCGGTACATGACCGCCTCGAGCGCCCGGACGCTGAAGAGGCTGCACTGGCCGCCCAGCACGGCCATGTTCCGGCCGCGGACGAGGTTGTCCATGTTGAAGCCGGCGAACTGGGCGCGCTGCCCGGCGACCAGGTACTTCGCCATGGCGCCCTTCACCCGGGACTTGTCGAAGGTGTAGATCGCCGACAGCCCGCCGATGCGCGGGTCGGTGACCATCTCCTTCTCCAGCCACTCGACGCAGCGCCGGTCGAGGGTGGTGTCGCCGTCGACGCCGAGGATGTAGTCGTAGCCCCGGCTGACGTAGTAGCCGAAGTTGAGGGCGCCGACCTTCTTGTCCGGGTTCTCGCCGATGTCGTGGACGTGGACGACGGTGTGGTACGCCTCGCCCTTCACCACGCGGAAGTGCTCGCCGGCGAACTGCGCGGCGATCTCCGGGGTGTCGTCGTCGGTGTTGTTGATGATGACGTGGATCGCGTCCGGCGGCCGGGTCTGCGCGAGCAGCGAGGTGAGGACGTCGGCGATCGTCGACTCCTCGTTGTAGGCCGGGATGATGCAGCTGATGGTGGCCGTGCGGCGCTGCTCGTCGCCGGCCGGGCCGCCGAACTCGGCGGGCACCAGCGAGGTGATGTCGGGGACGCTCTGGTCCCCGCGGGCGAGCAGGGTGACGCGGTCGGTGGACCGCCGCATGCCGTGGACGACGAGCTCGGTCACTTCGGGTCCTCCTGGAGGAGCGGGAGCTCGAGGGTGTCGAGCACGGTCTGGCGGTAGTAGCGCTGGGAACGCGGCTCGGTCTCGACGAGCAGGTCGAACTGGACGTAGAGGGTCACGGTCTCCGCGGTCGACGCCGACGGCAGGACGGTGAAGGCGGTGCTGTAGCTGAACGGCGGCATGACGGCGAACTCGCCGCGGTCCTCGACCACCACGGTGCGGGCGGTGCCGTCGTCGGCGGTGACGGCGAAGCGGGTGACGAGGACCTCGGTGTCCTCGTCGCTGTCCGCGCCCTCGATGTGGGCCGACAGCTGGATGGTCTTCTCCGCGTCGGCGGTCCACTGCGTGGCCTGCTGCGCGGTCCAGTAGTCGATGACGACGTCCTGGGCACCGGCGGCGAGCACGCGGGTGAGCGAGCCGGTGTCGAGGTCGCCGACCGGCCGCACCGGTGCGGCGGTCGTGGCGGCCGCGGCCTCGGTGGTCGCGGCGGCGTCGGCGCCCTCGTCGGCGGCGGCGTCAGCTCCGTCGGTGGTGGCGGCCTCGGACTCCTCGGCGGACGACGAGTCGCCGGAGAGGTCCGGGCTCATGCTGACGTCGGGCCAGGAGCAGCCGGTGGTCCCGGCCATGAGTGCGAGTGAGAGCCCCAGCCCCACGGCTCCTGGCCGTAGGCGCCCGAGGCCGGGCATGCGTCGTGACACGAATTCCCCCCGTGTTCGATCGATGACCGCAGACACGGAAGGAAACGGCGCTGTCCCCCAACTGCGGCCGGCGCCGACGTTAGGGAGCGGGAACAGCGAGTAGTGGGTTCTCCACCCGATCAGGCGAGCGCGTTCCGTCGTCCGGGTGTGACGGCGGCCACCCGAACGCTGCGGCCGGTCACGTGGCGTGACCGGCCGCCCCGGGATCAGCGACGAGGGTCGAGGACCAGCTTGCCGGTGGTGCGGCGGGCGCGGAGGTCCTGGTGGGCCTCGCGGACCGCCGACAGGGGGTAGCGGCCGCCGATGACCGGGCGCAGCGCGCCGTCGGCGACCAGCGGGAGGAGCTCGGTCATGGCGTCGTCCATCATCTGCGGCCGCGCCATGCAGTGGGCCAGCCAGAAGCCGATCACCGCGCGGCTCTTCTGCAGCAGCATCCCCGGCGGCACCGACCGGGTCTCCTCCCGGGCGGCCATGCCGTAGGTGACCAGCCGGCCGAAGGGCGCCAGCGCCGACAGCGAGCCGGAGAAGACGTTGCCGCCGGTCATCTCCAGGACGACGTCGACCGGCCGGCCGCCGTTGGCCTCGCGCAGCGCCGCGGTGAACGCCTTGGGGTCGTCGTCGGCCAGCGCTGGGTCGACCGAGGCGTCGGCGCCGAGCTCCTCGGTGAGCGCGCGCTTCTCCGGGCTCGAGGCGGTGGCGATGACGCGCCCGGCGCCCCACCGGCGGGCCAGCTGCACGGCCAGCGAGCCGACGCCGCCCGCGCCGGCGATGACGACGACGGACTCGCCGGCGGCCAGGTGCGCGCTGGTGCGCAGCAGGTGCCAGGCGGTGGCGCCCTGCAGCACCACCGACAGCGCCTGCTCGTCGGTGACGCCGTCCGGGACCTCCCAGGTCAGCCGCGGGTGCGCGGCCACCTTCTCGGCGTAGCCGCCGCCGTCGAGCAGCCCGACCACCCGCGGGCCCCCGCCGGCCGGGGTGCCGACGAACTCCGCGCCGGGGATCAGCGGCAGCGTCTGCGGCGCCAGGTAGGAGTTCTCCGCCTGGTGGGTGTCGGCGTAGTTGACGCCGGCGGTGGAGACGTCGAACAGCTGCTCGCCGTCCCCGGGGACGGGGTCGGGCAGGTCGACGACGTTCAGGACCTCGGGCCCACCGAATTCGGTGATCTGGACAGCACGCATGGCGCCGAGGCTAGGGCGCGGCGGGAGCACGGGACGGCCCGGCCCGCTCACGGCCCGGCCCACTCACGGTGCGGCGCCCGAGCCGCGCGCGCGAACCGGCACAGAGGGACCGCAGCCGGACACTCAGGGCACATCCGGCGCCCCCCGCCGGCCCTAGCTTCTGGACCGGCTCGCCGCCCCGCCCGGCCGCGGGCCGGCGTCCACGCCGCTCGGGAGCAGGAGGCTCACCCATGCCCGTCATCACCACCGCCGACGGAACCGAGATCTTCTACAAGGACTGGGGCGCCGGCCGGCCCATCGTCTTCAGCCACGGCTGGCCGCTGTCGGCCGACGACTGGGACACCCAGATGATGTTCTTCCTCCGCCACGGCTACCGGGTCATCGCGCACGACCGGCGAGGCCACGGTCGCTCGGCGCAGGTCGCCGAGGGACACGACATGGACCACTACGCCGACGACCTCGCCGCGCTGACCGCGCACCTCGACCTGCGCGACGCGGTGCACGTGGGGCACTCGACCGGCGGCGGCGAGGTCGCGCACTACATCGCCCGGCACGGCCAGGACCGGGTCGCGAAGGCGGTGCTGATCAGCGCGGTGCCGCCGATCATGGTGCAGTCCGAGGCCAACCCGGGCGGGCTGCCCAAGAGCGTGTTCGACGGCATCCAGGAGCAGGTGGCCACCAACCGGTCGGCGTTCTACCGCGACCTGGCCGCGACCGCGTTCTACGGGTTCAACCGGCCCGGCGTGGAGCCCATCGAGGCGGTGGTCCAGAACTGGTGGCGGCAGGGGATGGCCGGCGGCGCCAAGGCGCACCACGACGGCGTCGTCGCGTTCTCCCAGACCGACTTCACCGACGACCTCAAGAAGATCACCGTGCCCGTGCTGGTCATGCACGGCGACGACGACCAGGTCGTGCCCTACGCCGACTCGGCGCCGCTCTCGGCCGAGCTGCTGCCGAACGGGACGCTGAAGACCTACGCCGGTCTCCCGCACGGCATGCCCACCACGCACGCCGAGACGATCAACGCCGACCTGCTGGCCTTCCTGCAGGAGTGACCCCCGGCGGGGGGGGGGGGGGGGGGGGGGGGGGGGGGGGGGGGGGGGGGGGGGGGGGGGGGGGGGGGGGGGGGGCCGGGGGGCGGGGGGGCGGGGTTGGGGGGGGCGCGGGGGCGGCGCGGCGCCGGGGGGGCGGGCCCCGCGGCCCCCCCGGGACGGGCGGCGGGCTCAGGTGACGGGCAGCGCGACGAGACGTGCGGCCAGCTCGGCGTTGCGGCGGAGGAACGGCGACCACCCGCGCGGGGCGCGGGTGCCCGAGGTGGCGCGGGTGCACGTCTCCTGGCTCCAGGAGCACAGCCGGCCGCCGCGGAAGCCGAGCCGGACCAGGACGTCGCCGGTCCACCCCGTGACGTCGCGGTCGTCGTCCCGGCCCGGTGCGGTCACCCGCTGCGGCGCGACCACCCACTCGACGGCCTCGATCTCCTCCTGGAGCCGGGCCGCGGCCTCGTAGGCCTGCGCCTGCGCCGCGGCGTCCCGCCGGTCGGCGAGCGCGGACAGCGCGGCGGCCACCGCCGCCGGCTCCCGGTCGAGGACCGCGGTCAGCGACGCCGCGAGCTGCGGGACGGGGACGTCGTGGGCGCCGCGCAGCCGGGCCAGCTCCCGCGCGCCCGCGGACCGGGCCGGCCCGGCGTGCCCCAGCGGGTACACCCGGCTCAGGCCGGAGACCGCCAGGTGTGCCCGCCGGGCGCCCAGGTAGGGGCCGAAGGTGCGGACGCCCGCCACCGGCCGGTGCTCGTCGACGACGTCGAGGCGCGGCGCCTCCGGCGAGGGGTCCATCCGGATGACGACGGGCACCTCCGAGCCGCCGACCACCCGGTTCCACGGGGGCAGCGAGCGCTCGAGCAGGTTGCGCTCGGCCCAGGCGGCCTCGTGCACGGAGTCGCAGACCAGGGCCTCGATCGCGGCGACACGCGGCACCATCCGGCGCAGGTGGCGCCGGTCGCGCAGGTCGCCCCAGTAGGAGCTGGCGCGGCGGCGCAGGTCCGTGGCGCGGCCGACGTACAGCACGCGCCCGGCGCCGTCCCGGAAGCGGTACACGCCCGGGGCGGTCGGCAGGACCGCGACCGCGTCCGGTCGGGCCGGCACCCGTCAGGCGACGTCGGTGCGGGCCTCGGCCAGGTACTCGCGCACGGCCGGCTCGGGGACCCGGAAGGACCGGCCCACGCGCACCGCCGCCAGCTCGCCGCCGTGCACGAGGCGGTACACGGTCATCTTGGAGACCCGCATGATCCCGGCGACCTCGGCCACGGTGAGGAAGCGGGGCGTCCGCTCGACCGGCGGGCGCTGGGCGACCGGCGCCGTGCCGGGCCGGACGCCGGCGGGGAGGGGGTGACCCGTCCGCTGCGGGACCGGGGGCCGCGCGAAGGAGCGCTGGGCGAGGGTGGCGGAGCGGGCGAGAGCCGGAGCGGGGGAGCGCTGGGGCAGGGTCACGGGGTTCTCCTCGAGCGGGTCGGCGGACGCGGTGCCGGGAGGCCGTCGGTGACGGTCCGCGTCCGTGCTGGAACTGACCGTAGGAGAGCGGGCGGACCGGGCGCGAGGACGACGAGGACGAGACGAACCGGTCCGCCTTGTCAGATGTTGACCGTGCGCTGGACGGGACCCGTGCGAAGCGCGAGGTGACGGGCGCGTGGCGTGCGGGCGCCACCGTGCGCCGGACGGGTCCGGCCCCGGCTCCGCGCAGCCGGGCCCCGCCCGCCCGCGGCCCCCCGAGCGGAGCCGTGGCGCCTCAGGACGCGCCGGCGGGCGGGCGGGACGGTCACGCGGGCGGGGCGCCCGCCGTCGGAGCTGCCGCGGACGAGCCGGTCGACGGCGCGGCGGTGGTCGCCGTCGGGGTCGGGGTCGGGGTCGTCGTCGCGGCCGGCGCGGTGGAGGTCGTGGTGGGAGCCGTCGAGGTCGGGCCCGCGGTCGCGGCCGTCGGCGCGGACGGCGTCGCCGGGGTCGGGCTCGGCGGTGGCGCCGTGGTGGGGGTGGGCGCCGGGGGTGGCGGCGCCGCGGGCGTGGGGGCCGGCGGTGGCGGCGCGGTGGGCGACGGGGGTGCCGGGGGCGGTGCGGGCGTCGTCGGCACCGGGGCTGCCGGCGTCGGCGCGGGGGCCGGCGAGGGCGGCGGCGGTGGTGGCGGAGCGGGAGCCGGCGGGGGAGCCGGCGTCCCCGGCGCGACGGGCGGCGGCGCGGCGGTCTCGGTCACCGCGGGCGGCGCGGCCGGGTTGGCCGGGGGCACCGAGGGCGGGGGCACGGCCTCGGTCGGGATGGTGGGCACCGGCGTCCCCGCGTACGAGGCCGCGAGGGTGAGCACCGTGGCCACGTACTCCTCGGAGTGGTTGTACGCGTAGACCGCGCGCCGCTGGCCCTCGACGGCGGTGAGGTCGTCACCGGCGGCGCACAGGTAGCGGGCGGTGGCGAGCGCGGCGTCCTGGATGTCGTAGGGGTCCGCCGTCCCGTCGCCGTCCCCGTCGCTCTCGTAGGAGGCCCACGTCGACGGGATGAACTGCATCGGGCCGACGGCGCGGTCGTAGACCGTGTCGCCGTCGAGGCGGCCGCCATCGGTGTCGCGGATGAGCGACGACCGGGTCCCGTCGAGCGCGATGCCGCGGATCGGCGGCGCCGAGCGCCCGTCGGTCTGCAGCACCGCGCCGGCGAACCGGCCGTGGTTGGACTCGACCCTCCCGATCGCGGCGACCAGGGACCAGCTGATACCGCAGCCGGACGGTGCCGCCGCCGCGGCGGCGTCGTAGGCGTCGCGGGCGACGGACGGGATGCCACCGGCCGCGAGGGCGGAGGCCGCCACCGGCGCGGCCGGTGCGGGGCTGTCGCCGGCGGCCGCCGGCGTGCCGGGCGCCGCGGCGGGGACGACGGTGCCGTCCGCCGCGGCCTCCGGGGAGGGGGCGGGGTCGCCGGTGCGCTGCTGCGCCCCGTCCAGCGCCGGCTCGGTGGCGGCCCGGGCGGCGGCCTGCGGGCGGTCCTGGCCCGCGGCGGCCGCGGGCGCGCTCGGGTCGTCTGCCTGCGAGGTGGCGGTCAGCGCGGCGACGGCGACGACGACGGCCGCCCCGCGGCAGAAGCCGGACGCCTGCGCCCACACCGACCGCGGCCGGGGGTCCGGTGGCCGCCGGCGTCCGCCTCGCGGCCCCGCTCCGGTCTGCTCCGCCATCGGTCCGTCCCCCCGTCGGCCTGGTCCCGTGCGTCCCACTGTGACGTCCGGGCGCACGGCGGCGCGGCCCCCAGAGCGGGGGGTGCCTGCCCGTGCCGGGGCTCACCCGTGCGAGCGGGAGGGGGGCCGGACCGCTGGAGTCCGCGCCCGCCTGCGCCGATGCTGGTCGGGCACGTCCGCTGGAACCGAGGGGGTCTCGTGATCATCAACTGCCGGGCCAAGGCGCCTGCCAGCGACCTCACGGTGCTCAGCGAGGTCGCGTCGGTCCTGGACGCCCGCAGCGCCGTGGTGCGGGCCCCGGTGACCGTGGCCGTCTCCGACCGCGCCGCACTCGGCATCGCCGGGATGTTCAGCAGCGCGACGCCCTCGGGCCAGGTGCTGGGGCGCTTCGCCCGGACCGGCACCGCGGACAGCGCCGAGCTGCTGGACGCCGTCCGCGTCGAGCAGGGCTTCGCCTCGGCCGAGGGCCACGCGGCGCTGCACTGCCTCGCCGGCTGGGTGCGCAAGCAGGTCTACAACGGCTCACACGCCGACTGAGGCGCCCACCTCGGAAGGCGGCGGGCGACGACGGGGGAGCGGCGCAGCACCGCCGGGCGGCCGCTGCGTGCGGCGACCTCCAGGTGGTCCAGCAGGATCTCCAGACCGGACGGCGACAGCGCGGTGACCGAGCCGGCGTCGATCGTGCCCACCCGCGCCGGCTCCCGGCCGTAGCGGCGCACGAAGTCGGCCACCGCCGCGGAGTCCACCTCCCCGGCCAGGCACAGCACGCCACCGCCGCTGCTGTTCAGCAGCCGGACCACGCCGCGCGCCGTGCGCAGGTCGGACAGGGTCACGGCCGGACGCTCCGCAGCGGATCGGTCGTGCCGTCGACGCAGGCCAGGCCGGCCACGTCCCAGCCGGCCCGCGTCGCGCCCGCCAGGTAGGCCGCCTCGAGGAAGTCGAGGACGGCGGCCCGCGGGTCCTCCGCCTGCCGCGCGACGTCGTAGGGCAGCACCGCGAGGGAGCTCGTTCCGCGGGGCAGCCAGGAGGCGCCCGCGGGGAGCGGGTCGGAGGCCAGCCCCTCCGGCTCCGGTGCCGTGTAGGAGTAGAAGGCCGGGTCCGGGAACGTGGGGTCGCCGAACCAGAAGCCGGAGCTCACCACCTCGCGACTGTAGGCCTCCCGCGTCACGGCGTCGGCGCCGGAGGGGTGGTCGACGACCCGGTCGGAGAACCGCGTGACCGCGATGTCGAAGGTGTGCCAGAAGTGGTGCACCGGGCTCGTCTTGCCGGAGAAGCGGCCGGCGAACTCCTCCAGCACGAGGCCGACCTGGCTGAGGACCTGCCAGTAGCGGGTGACGGACGCCGGGTCGTACGTCGCGTGCTCGTCGTCCTCCGCGAAGGGCCGGCCGGCGTCGGGCAGGTCGAAGGGGCGGGCCCCGGCGATGTCGACGTCGATGCGCAGGCTCGCCAGCGCGGCCGTCAGGTCGGCGTGCACCCCGGCGACCGAGCGGCCGACCAGACCGGAGGAGACCCGCCTGCCCTCGATCGTGGCCACCTCCAGCCGGTGCTCGACGAGGTCGAGGTCGATGGTGAACGTCGGGTCCAGACCCATCGGCCGGGTGGTGATGCCGCGGCCGGTCACGTGGAAGGGGACGTTCCACCAGTGGTTGCGCCGCGGGCTGGTCAGCAGCCGCACCCGCCCGACCATCTGCGCGATCCGGTGCAGCGTGGCCAGCGTGTCCGACCACTCGGCGTAGGGCATCGGCGGGAACAGGTGCACGGGGTGCCTCTCGATCGGGGAGGACCGCGGCCGCAGCCCTGCCGCACAGTGTGCCGCCGCCTCAGTCGCAGACGGCGACGGCGTCGATCTCCACGAGCAGGTCCGGCTCGCCCAGCGCGCTGACCCCGACCAGCGTCACCGGCTTCACCGGGTCGACGCCCAGCCGTGCGGCGGCGCGGCCGGCGCCCTCGCCGAAGGCCGCGAACTTGGACGGGTCCCAGTCGACGACGTAGACGGTCAGCTTCGCGACGTCGGCGAAGGTGGCGCCCGCCCCGGCCAGCGCGGCGGCGACGTTGAGGAACGCCTGCTCGGTCTGCGCGGCCAGGTCGCCGGCGCCTACGGGCTCGCCCTCCGCCGTCCGGGCCACCTGGCCGGCGAGGAAGACGGTCCGCGCGCCGCGGGCCACCGCCACCTGCGCGTAGACGTCGGGGACGGGCAGGCCGGGCGGGTTGATCAGCTCGACGGACACGGGGTCCTCCTCAGTAGTGGGGCCCGAAGCATTGCATAGCAATGCCATGTATCGTCAAGTCGTGCCCAGGACCGCCGACCCCGTCGTCCGGCGCCGCCTCGTCGAGCGCGCCGCCGGGATGCTCGCCGCCCGTGAGCCGGTCACGCTGCGCTCGCTCGTCGAGGGCACCGGCGCCTCGACCATGGCCGTGTACACGCACTTCGGCGGCATGCCGGGCCTGTGGCGGGCGGTCCGGCAGGAGGGCTTCACGCGCCTGGCCGACCGGCTGGCCGCCGTCCCGGTCACCGCCGACCCGGTGCACGACGTCGCCGCGCTCGGGGTCGCCTACGCGGCCAACGCGCTGGAGCACCCGGCGCTCTACCGGGCGATGTTCGACGCGGTCGCCGAGCTGGAGGACCCGGCGCAGGCCGACCGCGGGCTGGCGGTGCTCGTCGAGGCCGTGGCCCGGGCCCGCGACGGGCGGCGGCTCGCCGCGGACGCCGACCCGACCGGGCTCGCCACCCGGCTGTGGCTGGCCGGCCACGGCCTGCTCAGCCTGGTCGCGCAGGGGGTCCTCCCGGCCGAGGTCGTGGCCGGCCACTCGGTCGAGACCACGGTGGCGCTCCTCGTCGCGGCCGGGGACGACCCGGCCCGCTGCCGGCGGTCCGTGCGGCGCGCCTGGCGTGGGGCCGGGGGTGCACCCGGGGCCGGTGGGGCCGGCCTGTAACGATCCGCCGGAGCCGGACACGTACCCGGTGTGATCGCGATGCAGGGGCCACCACCGATGACCGGTCCACCACCAGGTGCCGACTCCTTCGAGGAGGTGTACCGGACCTCCGGGCCGGCCGTCCTCGGCTACGCGCTGCGGCGCAGCCCCTCCCGCGAGGACGCCCTCGACGTGGTCGCGGAGACCTTCGCGACCGCCTGGCGGCGTCGCGCGGACATGCCTCCGGACACCGTCGACGTCCGCCCGTGGCTCTTCGCGATCGCCCGCCGGTGCCTGGCCAACAGCCGCCGGGGGAGCGACCGGGCCGACCGGCTGGGCCGGCGCCTCGCCGAGGCGCTCCCGGCGGAGTCGGTCCCCGACCCCGCCCTCCTGCACGAGCGCTCGGCGGACGGCCGCCGCGTCCGGGCCGCGCTGTCGGAGCTGTCGGCGGAGGACCGCGAGCTCCTGACGCTCGTCGCCTGGGAGGGGCTCACCCCGGCCCAGGCCGCGGTCGCTCTCGGCCTGTCCGGAGGCGCCGCCCGGGTGCGCCTCCACCGCGCCCGCGGCCGGCTCCGGGCCGCCCTCGACGCCCCCACCGCCCGTGAGGAGACCCTTCGTGACCACTGACCGAGAGCTGGACGCCCGCCTGGCCGCCGCTGCCGGGATCCGCGACGCGGACCTGCCCGCCCTCCCTGCGGCCTTCCTCGACGAGCTCCGCGCCGAGGAGGCGGCAGCCGCCGCCGAGCCGGCCCCGGTGGTCGCCGCGCGCCGGCTGGTCGCCGACGCGGCCGCGGCTCGGACGGCGCCGGGCGGCCGGCGCCGGCGCCCGGGCCGGAGGGCGCTGATCCGTGCGGGTGCGGGGCTGCTCGCGCTCGCCGCGGCCTGGACCACCGCGGTCGTCGTCGACGGCCCGGCGGGGGACCCGCCCCCCGGAGCGCAGCCGGGTCCGTCGACGGACCCGTCGCGGTCGCCGGCCCGGACGCCCCTCGACCCGCCCGGCGGGCTCATCCTCGTGGCGGCCGAGGCGGTCGCCTTCCCGTACTCCCTGGACCCCGCTCCCGAGGGACTGACCCCCGTCCTGGTCCGCTCCGGCGGACTGGAGGTGTCCGGGGCGGTGGAGCAGGTGGTCCACAGCGCCCGGTACGCCTCCGCCGACGACCCCGGCTTCGTCCTGAGCGTCTCCGCCGAGGACCCGCGGCAGCCGCCGCCCGGCGCGCAGGCGCAGCCGCCGTACAGCGAGGAGGAGGTCGAGGAGCGCGGGACGCTGGTCGTCGACGGCGTCCCGGCCGACTTCGTCAGCGCCACGCTCGCCACGCCCGACTGCCGGTACGCGCCGGCGACCCCGACGCAGGAGGAGGGGCCGGCGACGCTGTGCAGCGACGCCTACGCCGAGATCGTGTGGCAGCGCCCCGACGGGCTGTGGGTCGGCGTGGCGGGAGAGGGTGACCGCTACGGGCAGGTGCCGGCGCTGGTCGCGGTGGCGGAGTCGCTCGTCGACCGGCCGCAGCCGGTGGCCCTGCAGTTCGGCCTCGCCCCGGCCGGTTGGGTGGTGTCGAGCTACGAGAGCCCGGCGAACCTGACGCTCGTCAGCGCGGCCGACGCGACGAGCCCCAGCGAGCGGGTCGGGCTGAGCGTCCAGGAGCGCTGGCGGGGCTACGAGACGGCCGACGACGTCGTCCGGGGGATGGCCGGCGGGAACCCGGTGGAGGCCGTGACGGTCGACGGCCGGCCGGCCGCGCTGGTGTCGGTGCCCGACCCCTTCGCCGCCCCGGACTCCGGCCGCCGGACGTGGTACCTCGGCGCCGGCTTCCCGGACGGAGGGCCGCTGTTCCTGTTCCAGGCGCCCGACTCGCTCACCCGGGAGGACGTGCTCGCCATGGCCGAGGAGGTCACCTACACGCCCTGACGGCCGCGCCGCCCGCACGGCGCGGAGCGGTCGTCGTCCCCGTCCGTACCCGCCGGTAGCGCGCTGGGCCCTCGGACCACGGGCTAGGTTCGACGGCGACAGCGGCGCAGGGGCAGGGAGTTCGACCGTGGGTGATGGCGGCAGGTCGGTGCTGGTGACCGGGGGCAACCGGGGGATCGGCCTGGCCATCGCCCGGGCCTTCGCCGCGCAGGGGGACGCCGTGGCCGTCACCCACCGCGGCAGCGGCGTCCCCGAGGGGCTGTTCGGCGTCACCTGCGACGTCACCGACGCCGAGGCCGTGGACCGCGCGTTCACCGAGGTCGAGGAGCACCAGGGGCCGGTGGAGGTGCTGGTCAGCAACGCCGGGATCACCCGCGACGGGCTGCTCATGCGGATGAAGGAGGACGACTTCACCGACGTCCTCGACGCGAACCTCACCGCGGCGTACCGGGTGGCCAAGCGGGCGACCCCCAAGATGGTCCGCGCCCGCGCCGGCCGGATGGTGTTCGTCTCCTCCGTCGTCGGCCTGCTGGGCTCGGCCGGCCAGGTGAACTACGCGGCGAGCAAGTCCGGGCTGGTCGGCCTCGCCCGTTCGATCGCCCGCGAGCTCGGCGGCCGCGGCATCACCGCCAACGTGGTGGCGCCCGGCTTCGTCGAGACCGACATGACGGCCGCGCTGCCCGAGAAGCGGCAGCAGGAGATCCTCGGCCAGGTCCCGCTGGGGCGGTACGCCTCGGCGGAGGAGGTGGCAGGGGTCGTGACGTTCCTCGCCGGCGAGCACGCCGGCTACATCACCGGGGCGGTCGTCCCGGTCGACGGCGGACTGGGGATGGGGCACTGATGACGGACACGACGGCGACCGGCCTGCTGGCGGGCAAGAAGATCCTGGTCACCGGGGTGCTCACCGAGGCGTCGATCGCCTTCGCCACCGCGCGGATCGCCCAGGAGCAGGGCGCCAGCGTCGTCCTGTCCAACTACGGCCGCACCCTGTCGCTGTGCCGGCGCATCGCCAAGCGGCTGCCGCAGGAGCCGCCGGTCATCGAGCTCGACGTGACCGACCCCGAGCACCTGGGCACGCTCGCCGACCGGCTGCGCGAGCAGGGCTTCGACAGCCTCGACGGCGTCGTGCACTCGATCGGCTTCGCCCCGCAGGAGGCCATGGGCGACGGGTTCCCCGAGGTCGCCTGGGAGCACGCGGCCACCGCGTTCCAGGTCTCGACCTGGTCGCTGGCCTCCCTCACCCAGGCCTGCCGGCCGCTGTTCGGCGAGCGCGCGTCGGTGGTCGGGCTGACCTTCGACGCGTCGGTGGCCTGGCCGGTGTACGGCTGGATGGGGGCGGCCAAGGCGGCGCTGGAGTCCACCTCCCGCTACCTCGCCCGCGAGCTCGGCCCCGAGGGCGTGCGGGTGAACCTGGTCGCCGCCGGTCCGCTGCGCAGCATGGCCATGAAGTCGATCCCCGGCAGCAAGCAGTTCGAGGACGCCTGGGAGACCCGCGCGCCGCTGGGCTGGTCGGTCACCGACACCGAGCCCGCCGGCAAGGCCGTCGTCGCGCTGCTGTCGGACTGGTTCCCGGCCACCACCGGCGAGATCGTGCACGTCGACGGCGGGTTCCACGCCGTAGGCGTGTGACCGCGCCCGACCGCATCCGACCGAGCCCCGGCAGGCGAACCCTCCCCGTGCCCCGCGCCACCGACGTCGACATCCACCCCGGCCAGCGCCCCGACGACGACCCGTCGCTGGCCGTCCGCAACAACGGCGGCGCCGAGCCGGCCGCGGTCCCCGCACCGCCCGGCCGGCGGGAGGCGCTGCTCGTGCTCTCCTTCGGCGGCCCCGAGGGCCCCGCCGACGTGATGCCGTTCCTGGAGAACGTCACCCGCGGCCGCGGCATCCCGCGCGAGCGGCTCGAGGCCGTCGCGGAGCACTACCACCACTTCGGCGGGGTCAGCCCGATCAACGACCAGAACCGGGCGCTGATCGCCGCGGTCGAGGCCGACCTCGCCGCGGCCGGCGTCGACCTGCCGGTCTACTGGGGCAACCGCAACTGGGCGCCCTACGTCGAGGACACCTGGCGGCAGATGGCCGACGACGGGGTCGAGCACGTGTACGTCTTCGCCACCTCGGCCTACGCCTCGGCGTCCGGCTGCCGGCAGTACCACGAGGACGTCGCCCGGGCCCGCGCCGCGCTCGGTCCCGGGGCGCCGACCGCGGAGAAGCTGCCGCACTACTTCGACTCGCCCGGGTTCGTCCGCGCCAACGCCGACGCGCTCGCCGCGGCCCTGGCCGAGCTGCCGGCCGACGTCCGCGGCAGCGCCCGGCTGGTCGCCACCGCCCACTCGATCCCCGACGCGATGGCCGCGGTCGCCGGGCCGGACGGCGGGGCCTACCAGGACGAGCTGCACGCCGCGGCCCGCGCCGTCGTCGACGCCGTCGACCCGGGGCGGCACCTCGACCTGGTCTGGCAGAGCCGCAGCGGCCCGCCGTCGGTGCCGTGGCTGGAGCCCGACGTCAACGACCACCTGCGCACGCTGGCGGCGGCGGGGGAGACCGCGGTCGTCGTCCTCCCGATCGGGTTCGTCAGCGACCACCTGGAGGTCGTCTGGGACCTCGACAACGAGGCCCGGGAGACCGCCGCGGAGCTCGGCCTGACCTTCGTGCGCGCCGGCACGGCCGGCACCCACCCGGCGTTCGTCGCCACCGTCCGGGAGCTGCTGCAGGAACGCCGCGCCGGCGGCCCGCCGCGGCTGGGCACGAACTGCCCCGCGGCCTGCTGCTTCGTGGACCGTCCCGCGCGTCCTCCGCGCTGACGGCACGTCGCGCGGAGCGCTCCTACCGGGGGAGGGCGTTGTAGCCGGCGGCCAGGGCCGCGCGGACGGCGTCGGACAGCGGCCGCAGCGCCTCGTCGCGGGCCGCGGCCTGGGTCGTGGTGACGGCGCCGCCGGGCGCGTCGGCCATCGCCAGGTCGAGCACCCGGGCCAGCCGCTGCGCCCGCGCGAGCACCGAGAGCGCGAGCGGGTCGGTGTCGGCCGGCATGCCCGGCACCTGCGCCGCCCGCGCCAGCCCGGCGAGCAGGGTCGGCACCTCGGGGTGCCAGCGCGCCAGGTCCAGGCCCGCCAGCGTGCGGGCCGCGTCGCCGACGGCGAGGTCGAGGGCGCCCGAGGCGGCCCGCAGCGTGCCCTCGACCGGCGGCGGCGCGTGGACGCCGGCCAGCGGGAACGCCGTCCAGGTGACCACCTCGTTGCCCAGCGGCTGCGGCACCAGCGCCAGCCCCGCGCCGACGGCGGCCTGGCCGGCAGCCAGCGCGAGCTCCGTCAGGCCCGGGACACGGGGCAGGCCGCTGACGTCGCCGGCCACCGGCAGCACGAGGGCAAACCGCCGCTCGCCCAGCCCGCGCAGCGCTGCCAGGGCCTGGCCGAGCGGCACCGCGCCGCTCGTCCCGGGCATCCCGGTCACCACGTGGGCGACGTCGCCGGTGAGCGCGTCGAGGGCCTCGTCGAAGGAGCACCGGTCCGACAGCCAGGCGGTGGCCCAGGCGGCGAAGCGGCCGGCGGGGAGGTCGTGCACGCCAGCGAGGCTACGTCGGACCGGAGGCCCGGCCGGGCACACCGGCCGGACACAACGGTCGTGTGACGTGATCGCCGGCGCTGTTCCTGGTCAGCGCCGCGGGTGCGAGAGTGGCCCCGTGGACCCCTGGCTGCTCTGGCTCATCGCCTCGGGGCTGTTCGCCGCCGGCGAGGTCGCCACCCTCGACCTGACCCTGCTGATGTTCGCCGGCGGCGCGCTCGGCGGGATGACCGTCGCCCTGCTGGGCGGCGCGGTCGTCTGGCAGTTCGTCGCGTTCGTCGCCGTCGCCGCCGTGCTGCTGGCGCTGGTGCGGCCGCTGGCCAAGCGGCACCTGGTGGACCGCACCCCCGAGCAGCTGGACGGCGTGGCCACCCTGGTCGGCCGCACGGCCAAGGTGTCGCAGGCCGTGGACGGGCACGGCGGCCGCATCCTGCTGGGCGCCGACGAGTGGACCGCCCGCAGCCAGTACGCCGGCGACACGTTCCCGGTCGGCACCACCGTGCGGATCCTCCAGGTCGACGGCGCCACCGCCGTGGTGGGCGACGCCCTGGAGCTCGAGTGACGTCCCACCCCACCCCGACGAAGGGAGCCCTGCCGTGACCCCCGCACTCATCGCGGTCGTCGTCATCGCGCTGCTGGCGCTCGTCGTGATCGCCAAGAGCGTCACGATCGTGCCGCAGGCCCAGGCGAAGGTGGTCGAGCGGCTGGGCCGCTACAGCCGCACCCTGTCGCCGGGCCTGTCGATCCTCGTGCCGTTCATCGACCGCGTGCGGGCCACCATCGACCTGCGCGAGCAGGTCGTCTCGTTCCCGCCGCAGCCGGTCATCACCGCCGACAACCTGCAGGTCGGCATCGACACCGTCGTCTACTTCCAGGTGACCGACCCGCGGCTGGCCGTCTACGGCATCGCGAACTACATCACCGGCATGGAGCAGCTCACCACGACGACGCTGCGCAACGTGGTCGGCGGGCTCAACCTCGAGGGCGCGCTGACCGGCCGCGACGGCATCAACAGTCAGCTGCGCTCGGTCCTGGACGGGACCACCGGCCCGTGGGGCCTGCGGGTGGCCCGGGTCGAGATCAAGGCGATCGACCCGCCGGCGTCCATCCAGGACTCCATGGAGAAGCAGATGCGCGCCGACCGCGACAAGCGGGCGATCATCCTGCAGGCCGAGGGTCAGCGGCAGTCGCAGATCACCACGGCGGAGGGCCAGAAGGCCGCCGCCATCCTCTCGGCCGAGGGCAAGAAGCAGGCGGCGATCCTGGAGGCGGAGGCCGAGCGGCAGAGCCGCATCCTGCGGGCCGAGGGTGAGCGCGCGGCCATCTACCTGCGCGCGCAGGGCCAGGCCAAGTCGATCGAGACGGTCTTCCAGGCCATCCACGACGGCAAGCCCGACCAGGGGCTGCTGGCCTACCAGTACCTGCAGACGCTGCCGCAGATCGCCCAGGGCGACGCGAACAAGATGTGGATCGTCCCCAGCGAGTTCAGCAAGGCGCTGGAGGGGCTGGCCCGCATGGGCGGCGCCGACGGGGACGGCGCGCGGTCGTGGATGGACGTCGGCCCGTCGAACGGCTCGAGCGGGCCGGCGCGGGAGATGGACACCAGCGGCTGGTTCGAGTCGCAGCTGCCGCCGGCCGCCGAGCAGCCCGAGGCCCGCATCGAGATGACCAACCTCTCCGACACGGTGCCCGCCGTGCCGGCGCCCGCGATGCCCGAGACCGGCTCCATGGCGCGGACCGCCGCGGAGGAGGCCCCGCCGGCGCCGCCGATGCCGCCGCAGGGCCCGCCGATGCCGCCGCGGGGCCCGCAGCAGCATTAGCCGAGCCCGCGGACGCCGGTGGCCCGGGACCGTGCTCGGTCCCG
>NZ_JBJGZX010000050.1:0-23400 GCF_054050735.1 Blastococcus sp. SYSU D00813 | reverse complement strand
CTGACGATCCGGGCACCGGTCGACCGCGACCAGTAGATGGTGCCGCCCTGGAACCGCTGGAGGCAGCCGCCACCGGTCAGGCCGCACACCTCGTCCTCGGTGGGGTAGCCGAGCGGGCCGGTCTCCCATCGCTGGGCGTTCCAGCGCTGCCGCAGGGCACCGAAGAGAGGGTGCGCCCCGGTGGCCGGGCTCCAGTACATGACCCCGCCCTGGAACTCCTGGAAGCACCCGCTGTCGCGCAGGCCGCAGATCTCCTCGCTGGTCGGGTAGCCGAGCAGACCCGTCTCCCATCCGAGCTCCGCCCAGTGCCGCCCGACGTCCCCCTTGACGATCCTCGCGCCGCTGGACGGCGACCAGTAGACCGAGCCGTTGCGGAACGCCTGGAAGCAGCCGCCCTGCACCGGGAGACCGCAGATGACGCTGGAGGTGGCCGCCCCGAGCTGGGCGGAGGAGGCGAGGGCACGCTGGACGACGGCGTTGCCGCCGGGCGACTGGGTCGAGCCGAACCAGTCGGTGTAGTACAGCCAGAAGTTGCGGTTGCCGTAGGCGCCGCACGGTGCTGAGCCGTAGCCGGCGGCCAGGGTGGCGGCGTTGGGCTGGTAGGGCGTGTAGACGTACAACCCGGCCGTGGCCTGGTTCTCGATGTAGACGTCCGAGCGCCCGCAGCTCGCGTCGGGGTTGTAGAGAACCGAGTTCACCCGGCCGGCACGGTAGTTGTAGTTCTGCGGGTTGGCCGCGTAGACCTTGAACCGCCGCGCCGCGTTGTAGACCTGGTTGTAGAAGCCGTAGTACTGCACGTCGCAGGGCGCGGTGTCCGGGCAGCCGTAGCCGGTGGCCTTCTGGTAGCGGCTGAGCGTCAGGCTGCTGCCGCTCGCGCGGACCAGCCCCTGCTCCTTCTGCAGCAGGACGAGCAGCACCCGCTGGCTGATCCCGCATGCCTGGCCGACGCGGGTGATGATCCACGCCGCGGACTCCCCAGGGGCGCCGGCGTACGCGCCGCAGTAGGCGTCGGCGG
This sequence comes from Blastococcus sp. SYSU D00813, assembly GCF_054050735.1. Taxonomy (NCBI): domain Bacteria; kingdom Bacillati; phylum Actinomycetota; class Actinomycetes; order Geodermatophilales; family Geodermatophilaceae; genus Blastococcus; species Blastococcus sp. SYSU D00813. The sequence continues at coordinate 22,385 of NZ_JBJGZX010000050.1, read as the reverse complement.
CCCGCGTCCAGGTGTTCTCCCGGTAGTTCTTCAGGCAGGGCATGGGCCCGTTGACGCAGGCGGCGCCCTTGCCGTCCAGGAAGGCCTGGACGTCGCCGGCGGACATCGCGTCGCCGTCGAAGAAGAGGTCGTCGCTGATGATGTTGCCCGCGCGGAACTGGCTGGTGTCCGCGGCCAGCTCGAGCGCGGGGCTCGGGGAGGTCGCGGTGCCGGTGCCCGAGGTGGCACTGCCGCTGAGCCCGTCGATCGCGACGAAGACCGACAGCAGCAGGAGCGCGAGCGCGGTCGACGCAGTGCGGAGGGAGCGGGCCGGCCTCACGGCACCGTCACCTCGACCGCGTCGGACGCCCCGCGGGTCGTCGGCGAGTCGTACGTGACGACGGCCGACCACGCGCCGGGTGCCAGCCCGGAGCCGGGGACCTCGAGCAGGCCGCAGATCGTGGTGCTCACGTCGGCGACGCCCGAGGCCGACGCCGTCCGGCTCTCACCCCCCTGGGTGAGGGTCAGGGTGCAGGTCCCGCCGTCCTCCAGGAGGCCGCCGAGGAAGGCGTTCACGTGGACCGATGCGCTGGCGGCGTCCCAGTCCGCGTAGGACAGCACCACGTCCGCGGGGCCGTCCGGGGCGGCGACCGGATCGTCGGTGGCCACCTCCTCGACCGGCGGGACGCTCGGCGGGAGCGGCGCCTCGCTCGCGCGCGGGTCGGGGACCGCCCCGTCGGTCTCGCCGGCGGCCGTCGGCGACGACGGCGTGCCCGCGGCGGCGGGGGGTGCGGACGCCGCGTCGGAGGACGTCTCCACGGGGCGGTCGACCAGCACGTACGCCCCGACGGCGATGCCGACGAGTGCGGCTCCCCCGAGGAGCACACGGGGAGTGGAGCGAGCCAAGCAGGACACCTCATCAGTGCGGGCGTACCGGCGGTACGCGGTGGAGCGGCAGGGTCACGAGGACCTCTCCCCTCCATCGGCACCCGCCGGCGCGACCTTGACGGGATGCAGCTCGCTCGGGGACCGGTTCACCCGGCCGGGTTCAGTCCGCGTCGGGTCCCGGGCCCGCGCCGTCCCACCAGGACCAGCCCGGGACCACCCGGGTGGAACGCTCGACGACGTAGCCGTCGTCGGGCAGCCGCGGGTCGAGGCGTGTGATCTCCCCCCACTCCTCGTACGGGTAGACCCCGGGCATGAAGCCGATGTACTCGGTGGTGTCCGCCGTCTCCTCGACCGTCGAGTAGCTGCCGCCGCGCTCGTCGACCACGGTGAGCTCCGGAGAGCTGGCGTACGTCGAGCTCAGCACGACCCAGCGCACCGGCTCCACCATGCCGTCGCGGATCGCCGGCGGGTCGAAGCACGGCATGTTGAAGCCGATCGGCCAGTCCAGCACCACGGGGTCGTCACCGACGAGTTCCCTGAGCGGCTGCCCCGCGACGCGGTAGGGGTCGGTCGTCGCCACCCACCCGTCGTCGGTGAACCCGGGGTCCTCCACGCTCATCCGCACGAGGGTGGCGCCCTGGGGGAGGTGGATGAGACCGCCGAGGACGTACTGCCGCCACTCCCGGTCGCTGTCGGTGGCGAAGTCGACGGGCAGCGCCTCGACGAGGACGGGTTCGCCGTCGTCCCCGACGCGGGCGTACTCCATCACCACGGCGGTGCCGTCGTCGAAGTCACCGGTCACGGTGACGGCGAGGGCGTCGCGGTCGGAGAAGCCGGACAGCTCACGCCAGGGGGTCTTGGTGGACCGGGTCGGCTCGTCGTCACCGGCGTCACCGAAGGTGGACCAGATCGGGACCGCCGGCGGGACGACGTCGTCGAGGTCGTCGGGGTCGCCGTCGGGCACCGCGGTGGCAGCGACCGGTTGCAGCGTCGTCGCGTCGACGTCGTCGGCCGGCCCGGCGGGCAGGAGCTGCGGCTCGGTCAGGACGACGGCCGAGTCGGCGAGGCCGCAACCGCCACCGCCGGTGAGGGTGTCCACGGTGTCGGAGCCCATGGACCAGGTGTTCCGGAGCCGGTACTCGGCCAGCGCTGCGCTGCCCGTCTGGATCAGCACCGATGCCGCGAGGACCGCCACGAGCGTGCCGATGGCGGCAGTGGGCCAGTTCGGCGCGATGGGCTCGCCCCGGGCGCGGCGGCGGTGCCACCACCACGGGATGGCCACCGTGAGCAGGCCGACTCCCAGCCAAGGGGCGGGGTTGCCGAGGATCCCCGGCAGGTCCTCGTCGACGGCGTAGCCCGAGTACTCCACCTGGTGGTTGCCGCCGTGGAACGCCAGCGCGGCGGTCAGCGCCACCGCGACGGCCAGCACCCCCGACGCCCACCGGTCCGGACGCCGGCGGGCGATGACCACCACGGCGACGGTCACCGCGAGGGCGCCCGGGGCAGCGAGTGCCCCGAAGTGGTGGGTCCACTTGGTCGGGGAGGGCAGGAGAGCGGCGCTGGCGGCCAGGTAGGCCAGTGCCGGCACCGACCAGCTCGCCGTCGCGGCGGAGACCCGAGTGGTGCGCAGCAGCACCACGGAGACGGCGACGACGAGCACGAGCGTGCCCAGGACGACGACCTGGCGGGCGGAGGTGCTCTGGTTCGGGTCGGGCCCCATCGTCAGGTAGTAGTAGCGCAACAGCTCGTCGTACCAGGCCTCGGCCGGGCCGCGTTCCTGGTGCACCCGCAGTGCCGTGAGCGCGCCGGCGAGGCTGGCGTCGCTGAACACGATCGCCGAGGGCAGGCTCGCGCAGGCGACGACGAGTGCCAGCGTCGCCCAGCGGCCCAGCGCAGAGTCGCGCACGACAGGCCACCACCGGGGTGCGAGCACGAGCACCGTCACGACGCAGGACAGACCCGATGCGGTGATCGTCACCGCGGCACCGGCCACGGCGGCGGCGAGCCCCAGCAGCCAGACCCGGTCCCGGCGGATCGCCTGCAGGGTGAGGGTCAGGGTGACCGCCCAGGCGAGGGTGACCATCGACTCCGGACGGCCACCGATGTTCCACGGCAGCCACCACGCCAGGAAGGCGATGCCGGCGACCAGTCGCAGGGCGGGGTGCGGTCGCTGGACGAGCAGCGGTAGGAGTTGCCGGGTGAGCAGCAGCCACACCGCGATGCCGGCCGCCAGCGAGGGGAGCCGGAGCACGAACGGTGCGGTGGAGAGCTCCGTCAGGGGCGCCAGCAGCATCTGGTGCAGGACGAAGGGGATCTCTGGGACGTTGAAGTAGCGGAACTGGTTGCCGACGAACCCGGCGACGTCGATCGTCCGCGCCTCGAGGGTGTAGTAGTAGTCGTCGGTGTTGATGTAGCCGATCGCGGTCCAGCCGACGAGGGCGCCGACCACACCGACGTCGGCGAGCAGGTGCACCGGGCGCTCCACGCGGAGCCGGGCCCGGGTCTCCGCCCGCTCCAGCCGCCGTTGCGCCCAGCGAGCCCGCCAGGGGGTGGCCGGAGGCGATGCGCGTCGCAGCCACAGGAGGCAGGCGAGCAGCCCGAGCAGGTACAGCGCCACCAGCACGGCCTTGACCGTGGTCGGCGAGCTCTGGAAGCGGGCGTCCGGGGAGGCGACGGCCGTGGGGGAGGGCCCGTCGGTGCCCGTCAGCTCGGTGTAGAAGGCGGTGACCTCCGGGACCCGCGCCCCCGGCGCCGTGGCGAGGACCTCGTCGTCCCCTTCCGTGCGCAGCGACACCGTGGTGCCGTCCTGGTCGGCGCGGACGACGACCGTGCAACCCGCCGCGGTCGGCACGGGTCCCGACCACCGCTCCTGGCCCGAGGTGACGATCCGCATCCGGCCGTCGTCCACGGTCACCGACAGAGCCCGCTCGTTGCCCCGCTCGGAGTCCGGCAGCGCCGATGCGAACGCGTACCGAGGGTCGCCCTCGGTGGTGTCGCCCGTCCCCAGCGAACGAGCCGACGCGCAGGGCACCGAGACCTCGAGGTCGATCGGCCGGTAGGGCATGAACAGCGCGGTGATCGATCGCGGTTCGGCGCCATCGGCCGGCCACCGGACCTCGGGGGTGTCCACGACCACCGGCGCCAGGGGCAGCGCCACCGCGAGGAGGACGGTGAGCGTGGCCAGGACCCAGGCCACCGACCGGGCGCCCGGTCGCCGGCGGCGCGCCGGGGCGGCGACGTCGGGGTCGATGGCCGGGGGACGCACCGGCTCCACCGTCCGCTCGGGCGGCCCGCTCACCGGGTCGCGGTGGCGCGGGCGGCCCGGGCGGGGGAGATCACGTAGCGAGTGTAGGGAGGGTCAGTCGAGGAGCCGCGTGACCGCGGCCAGTCGCCCGTCGCCCGCCATGGCGCTGAGCCAGGCCGACCAGCCCGGCCGCGCGCGCATGGCCTCGAGCGCGTCCCGGGCCGCAGCCCGATCGCCCCGCCGGGAGGCGGCCAGCGCGGCGTACAGGTCGCGGGCGCCCTCGGGGGCGAACACCGCGAGGGTGTCGTAGTCGCGCTCGTCGTAGGCCCGCTGCAGGGTGCGCAGCACCCGCAGCTGGGCGACCGGGTCGCCGGAGTCGTCGACCCGCAGGTCGACCCGCACGCCGTCGTCCTCCTCGGTCTCGGGCTCCCCGCCGACCACGAGCAGCGCGGCCGACTGCCGGCCGCGCAGGTCCCCGCCGGCGTCCTGCCCGGCCGACAGCGCGGCCAGCAGCCGGTCGGCCAGCGCGCCGGCGGTGACGGTGAAGGCGTGCAGCATCGCCGGCAGCACGTCGTCGGAGGCCAGCATGTTGCCCTGCACGCTGACCGCCTCGGCCACGACGTGCCCGCTGACCGGGAAGGCGCCGGGGCCGGTGTCGGCGGCGACGGCCCCGCCCGCGGACAGGACGGCGAGCTGCCGGTCGGCGTCCTCGGCCGCGTGCGCCGCGCGGCGCACCAGGTCCGCCGGGGGCGTGCCCTCGGCCAGCCCGCCGAGCAGCACGCCGCCGAGCCCGCGCGGGCTGCGCGCCTGCACGACGACGACGCCGACGCCCGGCCGCGCGCGGGGAACGGCCCGGCCGACCGCGAGGATGCACGAGGAGACCGCGACCCCCAGCTCACCGGTCGCCCAGTCGCGGGCGACGATCGAGAAGGTCACCGGGGCGGTGCGGCGGGCGCGGGCGTCACACGGTGGCCGGCAGCGACATCTCGCGGACGTCGTCGGCCACGGTCAGCGGGGCGCCGGTGGCGGCGACGACCTCGTCGGCGGTGACGCCGGGGGCGGTCTCGCGGAGGACGAAGCCGCCGGGGGTGACGTCGACGACGGCGAGGTCGGTGACCACCCGGTCGACGCAGCCCTTGCCGGTGAGCGGCAGGGTGCACTCCTCGACCAGCTTGGGCGACCCGTCGCGGGCGACGTGCTCCATCATGATGATCACCGTGCGGGCGCCGTGGACGAGGTCCATCGCGCCGCCCATCCCGTTGACCATCTTGCCCGGGATGAGCCAGTTGGCCAGGTCGCCGCGGGGGTTGACCTGCATGGCGCCGAGGACGGCGACGTCGAGGTGCTTGCCGCGGATCATCCCGAAGGACATGGCCGAGTCGAAGAAGCTGGCCCCGGGCAGGATCGTCACCGTCTCCTTGCCGGCGTTGATCAGGTCCGGGTCCTCCTCGCCCTCGAACGGGTAGGGGCCGACGCCGAGGACACCGTTCTCCGAGTGCAGCACCACGTGCACGCCGTCGGGGACGAAGTTGGGCACCAGGGTGGGCATGCCGATGCCGAGGTTGACGTAGGAGCCGTCGGTCAGCTCCTGGGCCACCCGGGCGGCGAGCTGGTCGCGGGTGAGCGTCATGTCAGTTCGCCTCCGTTGCTTCCTCGCCCGCGGCGGCCGGGGCGGCGTCCTGGTCACCGGCGGCGGGGCGGGGGCGGGTGGTGCGCTTCTCGATGCCCTTGCCCTCGGTGCCCACCTCGACCACGCGGTCGACGAAGACCCCGGGCAGGTGGACGTGCTCGGGACGGATCTCGCCGGGCTCGACGAGCTGCTCGACCTCGGCGATCGTGATCCGCCCGGCCATGCCGGCCAGCGGGTTGAAGTTGGCCGCCGACTCGTGGAACACGAGGTTGCCGTGCCGGTCGCCGACCGCGGCGCGCACCAGCCCGTAGTCGGCGGTCAGCGCGGTCTCCAGCACGTACTGCTGGCCGTCGAACTCGCGCACCTCCTTGGGCCTGGAGGTGGCGACCACGTTGCCCTCGGCGTCGTAGCGCACCGGGATGCCGCCGTCGGCGACCATCGTCCCCACACCGGTGGGGGTGTAGAAGGCCGGGATGCCGACGCCGCCGGCGCGCAGCCGCTCGGCCAGCGAGCCCTGCGGGGTCAGCTCGACCTCCAGCTGGCCGGACAGGTACAGCCGGGCCAGCTCCTTGTTGCCGCCGACGAACGAGCTGATCGTCTTGCGGATCCGGCCGGCGTAGAGCAGCACGCCCAGGGCCTGGTCGTCGACGCCGCAGTTGTTGGAGATGGTGGTGAGGTCGCGGACCCCGGACTCCAGGAGCGCGTCGATGAGGGTGATCGGGACGCCGCACAGGCCGAACCCACCGACCGCCAGGGTGACGCCGTCGGCGACGTCCGCCACGGCCTCGCGCGCGGAGGCCACCACCTTGTCCATGCGCCGGTCCACCGTCCGTCGGAGAGAGCCGGCCCGCACCCGCGTCAGGCGGGGCGCCCCAGCTCGCGGATGCCCTCGATCTTGGTGCCGAGCGTAGCCGTGACGTGTTCATCGGTTGCCCGGCGGGGGAGCCGGGAGAGGTCGGGCGCGGTGACGAGGACCAGCGAGGCGCCGGCGGCCAGCGGGGCCAGCAGCCAGGCGACCGGCCCGGCCTCGGCGGCGGTGCGGGCGTCGACGAGCGCCCGGTCGCCCTCGGTCAGCCCGAGCCGGCCGGCCAGCTCGGTCGCCGTCTCCACCAGGCCGCCCAGCGTCAGCTCCAGCCCGCCGACGACCAGTCCCGGCGCGCCGGGGTCGGGCTGCTGCCAGGGGGTGAACGCGTCACCGTGCGTGCGGACCTCGACGGCGTAGTCGCGGGCCGGTCCGGCGTAGCCGGTCATTCCCGTCCCGAGCGGGTGCAGCGACAGCCCGACGAGCTCGGGCAGGTCGAGCCCCTCCAGCGGCGGCAGCCGGCCCTCGTCGGCGAGCACCACGTCGGCGCCGGCCAGCGCGCCGTCGTCCTCGGCGACGGTCTCCACCACCGTCGCCCCGCAGCTCCACGCCGCCATCAGCACGGCCGCCGTCTGCCAGTGCGCCGGCAGCACCACGGCCACCCGGCTGCCCGGGCCGACGTCGAACTCCTCCTGCAGCAGGTTGGCCGTCTTGGCCACCCAGTTGGCGAACGTGGTGCCCGACAGCTCCACCCGGGAGGCCACGACGTCGTCGTAGTGGGTCAGCAGGGGAGCGGCCGGGGCGCGGCGCAGCGCTGCCTGGAGGAGGTCGGACGGGGTGGCGGGCCGAGTGGGTCGCATGGGACGAGAGTGCCCCTTGACAGCGGTGGGCTGTGACGGGGCGGTTCGCCTCGCGCGTCCCGGCCTGGAGGTCACGGCGCGGTTACAGTTCTCGCGATGACCGCGACTGCCGCGAGCGACGCGTCCGGGCTCCTCCGCCTGGACCACGCGCTCCTCCGTTCCACCCGGCGGACGCTGGGTTCCACCCCTGCCGTCCCCGTGGCCCAGGGGCTCTCCCACTTCGGTGAGCACGCCCTCGGCTGGATCGCGCTCGGCGCGGCCGGCTGGCTGTCCGGGCGCCGGCGCCAGGAGTGGCTGGCCGGCACCGCCGGTGTCGTCGCCGCCCACGCCGCCGGCGTGGTCGTCAAGCGCGTCGTCCGGCGGGTGCGCCCGAAGCTGGACGACGTGCCGGCCCTGGTGAAGACGCCGAGCCGGCTGTCCTTTCCCAGCGCGCACAGCTGCTCGACCGCCGCCGCCGCCGTGGGCTTCGGGCCCATGGTCGGCCACCTCCCCATGGCCGGGGTGACGGGCGTGATGCTGGTCTCCCGCGTGCTCCTGGGGGTGCACTACCCGTCCGACGTCGTCTCGGGAGCGGCGCTGGGGGCCGGCACGGCAACCCTCGTCCGGCGGCGCCTGACCCGATCCGGAAGCAGGAAGGCATGACCGTGACGATGTCCCAGCCCGGCCCGCCGGTGTCCGCCCCGCCGGACCGCGCCGCGTCCACGGACGCCGGCGCCCCGGCTCCGGCCACCTCACCCGCGACCCCGCCGCTGGCCCCACGGCTGGCCGGCTGGCGCGGCACCTTCGCATGGGGCGTGGTCCGCTCCTGGCGGCCGCGCCAGTGGGCGAAGAACGTCCTGGTCCTCGCCGCCCCGGCCGCCGCCGGGGAGATCTTCCACCTCGACGTCCTCGGGCCGACCGGGGTCGCCTTCCTGCTCTTCTGCCTGGCCGCCTCCGGCGTCTACCTCGTCAACGACACGATCGACGTCGAGGAGGACCGCCGGCACCCGCGCAAGCGCTTCCGGCCGATCGCCGCGGGCGTCGTCCCCAAGAGCCTGGCGCTCGCCATGGCCGCAGTGTTCTTCACCGTCGCGCTGGTCGCGGCCGTGCTGCTGACCCGGCCGGCACTGGCCTGGGTGCTGGGCAGCTACGTGGTGATCCAGCTCGGCTACTGCCTCTTCCTGAAGAACCAGCCGGTGATCGACCTCGCCGTCGTCGCCTCCGGCTTCCTGCTGCGCGGCATCGCCGGCGGTGTGGCCGCCGGGCTCGAGCTCTCCCAGTGGTTCCTGCTGGTCGCCGCCTTCGGCTCGCTGTTCATGGTGGCCGGCAAGCGGTACTCCGAGCTCGTCCTCATCGGCGACGCCGCGGCCACGCGGAAGACGCTGCAGGAGTACTCGGCCAGCTACCTGCGCTTCGTCTGGAGCCTGTCGGCCGCGGTCACCCTGACCGCCTACAGCCTGTGGGCCTTCGAGATGGGGGAGACCCAGGAGGGCGCCCCCTGGTCGCTGATCTCCATCGCCCCGTTCGTGCTGGCGATCCTGCTGTACGCCCGGGACGTCGACAAGGGCGAGGCCGGGGCCCCGGAGGACATCGTCCTGGGCGACCGCGTGCTGCTGACCCTCGGCGTCCTGTGGGCCGCCACGATGGCGCTGGGTGTCTACGGTGTCTGAGGGAACACCTCGTCCCTCCCACGCCTCGCGAGCTCGGCGCGGGACCCTGGACGAGGCCGGGCGGAGCCCTGAGGCCTTGACCGGCTGGGGCCGGACCGCCCCCACCCCCGCACTGGTCGACCGCGTCGCCGACGAGGCCGAGGCCCGCAAGGTGCTCGCCGAGGCCCGCGCCGACGCGCGGGGCCGCGGCGTCGTCGCCCGCGGCCTGGCGCGCAGCTACGGCGACGCGGCGCAGAACGCCGGCGGCCACGTCCTGGACATGACCGGCTCGGACCGGGTGCTCGACGTCGACCTGGCCGCCGCCGAGGTGGAGGTCGAGGCCGGCATCTCCCTCGACCGGCTGATGAACCTCTTCGTGCCGCTGGGCATGTTCGTCCCGGTCACCGCCGGCACCCGGTACGTGACCGTGGGCGGGGCGATCGCCGCCGACATCCACGGCAAGAACCACCACGTCGCCGGCAGCTTCGCCCAGCACGTGCGCTGGCTGGACCTGCTCACCGCCGACGGCCAGGTCCGCCGGGTGGGCCCCGAGTCCGACCCGGACCTGTTCTGGGCGACCGCCGGCGGCATGGGCCTGACCGGCGTCATCCTGCGCGCCCGCGTCCGGATGAAGCCGATCGAGACCTCGCGGTGCCTGGTCGACACCGACCGGACGCCGGACCTCGACGCGCTGATGACGCTGCTCGCCGAGACCGACCACCTCTACGACTACTCGGTGGCCTGGATCGACTGCGTGGCCAAGGGCGCCCGGATGGGCCGCTCGGTGCTCACCCGCGGCCGGTTCGCCCGGCGCGACGAGCTGCCCGCGCGCAAGCAGGCCGACCCGCTGCGCTACTCCGGCTCGGTCAAGCTCTCGGTGCCCGACGTCTTCCCGCCCGGGCTGCTGAACGTCGCCACGGTGTCGGCGTTCAACGAGCTCTGGTACCGCAAGGCGCCGAAGCGGAAGCGCGACCAGCTGCAGAGCATCCCGACGTTCTTCCACCCGCTCGACGGGGTGGGCGCCTGGAACCGCATCTACGGCCCGCGCGGGTTCGTGCAGTACCAGGTCACGGTGCCGTTCGGGCACGAGGAGACGATGCGCCGGGTGCTCGAGCGCATCGCCAACTCCGGCCACGCCTCGTTCCTCGCCGTGCTCAAGCGCTTCGGCGAGGGCAACCCCGGCATGCTGTCCTACCCGTCGCCGGGGTGGACCCTGGCGCTGGACATCCCCGTCGTCGGCGGCCTCGCCCGGCTGCTCGACGAGCTCGACGAGCAGGTGGTCGAGGTCGGCGGGCGCACCTACCTGGCCAAGGACTCCCGGGTCCGCCCGGAGGTCTTCGCCCGCATGTACCCGCGCCTGGAGGAGTTCCGGGCGGTGCGCCGCCGCGTGGACCCCGACGGCGTCTTCACCTCCGACCTGGCCCGGCGACTGGAACTGTGAGGCCCTCCCCGTGATCGACGCACTCGGATCCGTCGGCTCGCTGCTGCTGGTCGGGGGGACGTCGGACATCGCCGTCGCCACCGCCCGCCGCTATCTCCAGGAGCGGCCGCTGCGGGTCGTCCTCGCCGCCCGCGACAGCGCCCGGCGGGCCGCGGTCGCCGAGGAGCTGCGCGCCGCCGGCGCGACCGTCGAGGTCGTGGACTTCGACGCCGAGGACCCGAAGTCGCCGGAGCGGATGGTCGCCGAGGCCACCGCCGGCGGGGACGTCGACGTCGCGGTGGTCGCCTTCGGCCAGCTCGGCGACCAGGAGCAGCTGGCCCACGACCCCGACGCCGTCGCGGCGCTCGCCCGGGTCAACTACGTGGCGCCGGTCGTCGTCGGCACCGTGCTCGCCGAGCGGATGCGGGCGCAGGGCCACGGCACGATCGTCGCGCTCTCCTCGGTGGCGGGGGAGCGGGCCCGGGCGTCGAACTACGTCTACGGCTCGACCAAGGCCGGCCTCGACGCGTTCTACAGCGGCCTGGCCGACTCCCTGGCCGGCACCCCGGTCTCCGTGCTCGTCGTCCGCCCCGGGTTCGTCCGGTCGAAGATGACCGAGGGTCTGGACGAGGCGCCGCTGGCCACCACCCCGGAGGCGGTCGCCGAGGCGATCGTCACCGGCGTCCGCAAGCGGAAGCACACCGTGTGGGTGCCCGGCGCCATGCGCTGGGTGATGAGCGGGCTGCGGCACACGCCGCGCCCGGTCTTCCGCCGCCTGCCCATCTAGGGCTGGCCCGCGGTCCGCGGGAGGTCGGTGTGGCAGCTGCGACACGTGACGACCATGGGGTGCCGTTCCTGGGAACGGGACCGATCCGTCACGTGTCCTGCATCGTGCGCGGCGGATCTCGTGCGAGCATGAGGTCACCGCCGGGTGACGCGCCGTAGTCGCTGCGCGGCGCAGACCGATCCGTGCGCGGGCACGGCGCGTCCAGCGTCCTCCGTCGACCCGGCCAGTGCCTCCAGGAGACCCCGATGACCACACTCGAACGGCCGGTCCCCGCCGTTGCCGACCCGGCGCCCCGCCGGCGGTTCCGCCCGACCGCCGACATGCTGGTCCTCGCCGCCTCGGTGGGGGTCTTCCTCCTCCTGTGCTGGCGGCTGCGCGACTTCATCACGGACGACTCCTGGATCTCCGTGCGCTACGCCGAGAACCTGGGGGACGGGAGGGGATTCGGCTGGAACCCCGGCGGGGAGCCGGTCGAGGGCCAGAGCAACCCCCTGCTGGTCTTCATCGAGGCGGCGGCCCACGCCGTGGGCATCCCGGCCATGCACGCCGCGCGCGGGCTGGGGGTGCTGAGTGGACTCGCCTGCATCGTGCTGGTGCAGATCCGCGGGCGCAGCGTGGTGGGCCGCGCCGGAGCGATCGCCGCGGCAGCGCTCCTCGCGTGCTCGACCCCGTTCGCCGTCTGGGCCGTGGGCGGGTTGGAGACGCTGCCCGTGGCGCTGCTGCTCACCGTCGCCGCGCTCGAGCTGGCCCGGGCGGACGGCGGCCGGGTCTGGGTCGCCGCCGGCGCCATGGGGCTCCTCCCGTGGCTGCGCCCGGAGGGGCTGGCTGCGCCGCTCGTCCTCGTGGCGCTGGGCGAGGGGCTCGCGCTGCTGCGGCGCGGGAGGCGCGGCCCGGCCGCGCGGCGGCTGGTGGTCCTCGCGGGGGTGCCCGTGGCCTCGCAGGTCCTCCTCGAGGCGTTCCGCCTGGCCGTCTACGGGCACCTGCTGCCCAACTCCGTGATCTACAAGGCCGGACACGGCACCCCGTTCGGAGTCGGGGAGAAGTTCCTGACCCAGGGTGTGGTGGTGCTGCTCCTGGCGGTCGTGGGACTCGTCCTGGCCCGCGGCCGGCAGCGGCTGCTGGCGGTGCCGACGCTGGTGTACCTGCTCGGCTCGATCGGGATGGCCGACAGCGTCAACGCCTTCAGCCGCTTCTTCATGCCGGTCTGGCCCCAGGTGGTGCTGCTGGCCGGCCTGGGCGTGGCGGGCCTGTTGACCGGTGCGGAGGAACGGCGTCGCCGCTTCGCCGCGGCCACTCTGGTCGCCGCCACCGGCCTGGCCATGCTCGCGTTCCCGCCGGGGGACCTCCGGTCGGCCGAGGCGTTCGCGCAGGACTACCACGACTGCAGGACGACGACGCGCCTCAACATGGCCGAGTGGTTGCGCACCACGCCCGAGGACACCGTCTACTCGGTGTCCGACGCGGGTCTGGTCCCGGCCCGCGCGGAGCGGACGGCGGTGGACAGCTTCTTCCTCAACGAGGCGCTGCTGCAGGAGATCGGCCGGCTGAGCACCGAAGAGGTCGCCGACGAGGTGTTCCGCCGCCGACCTGACGTCATCGTCCTGACCAGCCGCGAGGCGGACGTCTTCGTCGGCGCCTACCCCAACGACGCCCTCGTCGGCAGCCGCCTCGCGGACGAGGGCTACGTGTTCGCGTTCACGACCACGGGCAGCGTCCCCGGCTGCGGCTACAGCATGTGGGCCTTCGTGCGCTGACCGACCGGCACGCCGGACGGCGGCCCGCGGACGGGACCGCGGCCGCGGCCGCAGGTCAGAAGGTGTCGGGGCGCAGCTTCGCCACCGCGGACGGGTCGATGTCCCGGTCGTGCAGCGGCAGGACCACCTCCGTCACGACGTCCGTGAGCTCCGCGATCCGCAGGCTCTGTCGGCGAGCCTCCAGCAGCCCGTCGTCGAGGGCTTCGATCCGCGGGATGAAGGACTCCGCCAGCAGCAGCGTGGCGTCCAGCCGGTCCCGCAGGGCCTTCTGCTCGACCTGCAGGTCGGCGATCCCCTTGTGCGCTGCCGTCACGGACTCGAAGGCCAGGGCGAGCTCCTTGAAGAGCCTGTCCCGGTCGGCGGTCAGCTCGGTCACCAGTGCGTCCAGCCGCTCCACCTCGGGCACGAAGCCCTGCCGCACGACTCGGCGGAACCGCCGCGCCGGGGCCGTGACGACCCGCTTCACAGCCGTGCGCGCTGCCATGACACCACCATCCTCGTCTTCGTCATCGTGGTCGGGACTGCCTGCGGCCAGGTGACCTCTTCGGTCACCTCGGCCGTCTCCGTCACGTGGAGGCCGTACGCGGCCATCTCCGTGGCCAGGACGTCGAGGTCCACGGCGCGGTGCAGCGGCCCGCCGACCCCGGGGTCGGGGAACAGGCTGGCCTGCGGCACGTCCAGGTGTGCCTGACCGCCCCGCCGCAGCAGCATGGACAGCAGCCGCCAGAGGTTCGGCCGGCCGACGTCCCACATCGTCGCCAGCAGGTCCCGGGCGTACACCACCGTGCGCTGCCCGCCAGCGGCCATCTCGGCGCCGAACGCGAGGACGCGCCGGGGGTCGTACAGGTTGAGGGTCCGGAAGCCGGCGGCCAGGCCGCGGGCGTCGGCCGCTTCCTGCGCGCGGACCACGGGCCAGCGCACGTAGTCGAGAGCCTGCACGGTGTGCCCCTGCCCGGCCAGCCACAGCGCGTCGTGGCCGCGCCCGGCGGCCAGCTCGACGACGGTGGAGCGCGGTTCCAGCCGCTCGGCGAGGCTCCTGACGTAGTCGGACGGGGTGCTGCCGAGCTCGACCCGGTTGCCGACCACGTCGTAGCGGAAGCTGTCCTCCCACGGTGTCCGGTTCATGTGCTGGTCGGACATCCAGCCGTAGTACCGGTCGCGGGTGGTCTGGGGGACCTCGAACCGGAACGAGGGGTCCGGGACGCGCCAGCCAGGGCCGTAGATGGCCTCGAGCATCACCTCGGGTTCGCGGCACATCGGCTCGTGGCGGCCGCGGATCTCGAGGTCGAGCGGCGGCACGAGCTGCTCGCGCGTCACGCGGGCACGGATGGGGAAGAGCTGGTACCACCAGCCGTCGTCGTCGATCCACCCGGTGAAGATGTCGACGTAGCCGTCGGGCCGGCCCTCGTGCTCGAAGTGCAGCTGGAGGTGCCCGGCCGAGCAGCGGACGACGGTGATGCCGGCCCCGACGAGGGCACGGCCCATCGCGAAGCCCTCCAGCGCGACGTCCGTCGGGTGGGAGCAGCGACTCAGGTACGCCAGGTCGGCGTCGTCGTCGTTGGGCATCACACGCCCGTCCCGGTACGGGCCGAGGAGGGTGCCGCCGGTGACGTAGACGTCGACGTCGGTGCAGTCGGCGAGGACGCCGCGCACGAGGTCGAGGCGATCCAGCAGCCGGTCCTCGATCCCTGGGGGGTAGTCCGAGAGCGCGTGGCCGATGTTGCCCCACTTGTTGACCATCAGCCCCAGGCCGTGCGAGTCCTCGAAGCGGACGGGCTCGTCGGACCCGCCGAACCGGGCCGCAGCACTCAGCGGGGGGCTCGCACCGTCGACCGGCGCCAGGGTCACGGTCGTGCGGCCCTCGAGATAGGGCAGGAGGACGGCGGGCCACGGCATCCTCAGGGCCGCGCTGGTCGCACCGGCGGGCGCGACCTCCGTCAGTGCGTCAGTGAGCCGGAAGGACCAGATGCGCCTCCCGTCGAGCAGGAGGTCGACGACGCGCTGCAGGTCCTCGGGGGAGGCGGTCACGGACAGGCCGTCGGCATCGACGGTCAGGTCGCTCAGCAGGACGAACTCCTCGGACGGTGTCGCGGTCGGCGTCCCGGGGGGACGGCGGGTGACCGGGGGGTGTACCCCACGCTAACCCGCGGGGTGTCCGACCCCGTCCCACGGGGCTCAGCGGATGCAGCTGGTGTCGTCGGCGGTGCGCAGGTCCTCGCCGGCGACCTCGTCGGGAGCCGGCTGCGGGGTGACCGGGGTGCCGACGGCGGTGAAGTCGGAGCCGAGGACCAGCTGCACGGTGCCCGGCTCGAGGGTGTCGTCGAGCTGCACGAGCGCACCGGGGACCTGGACGGCGACCGTGGCGGCCAGCGCCTCGTCGCCGGAGGCGTGCCGGACCACCGTCTGCGTGTAGTCGCTGCGGTCGGCGTTGCCGGCCCCGGAGAGCCGGAAGCCCGCCGCCTCGAGCGCCGCGCCGGCCTCGCCCGCGACCCCGGCGACGCCCGAGCCGTTGAGCACCTCGACGGCGACCGTGGCCGGGTCGACCGTCGCGGGCGGCTCGGCCGGCTCGTCAGAGGGCGGCTCCGGCTCGGCGGAGAGCTGGGCGAAGAAGCGGTGCAGGGTCTCCTCGTCCTCCAGCCGGATGATCGAGCCGAGGCCGTCCACCCGCTCGTCGCCGACGTAGGGGACCGTCTGGAAGGTGATGCTGCCCAGCGCCACCGACTGCATCTGCTGGGCCAGGGCGAACAGGTCGAGGTCCTCGTCCACGGTGAGTGCCCGGGAGACGGCCTCGACCAGCTCCCGCTGCTTGCCCAGGTCGAGCAGCACGTCGCTGGACAGGATGTTGCGCAGCACACCGGCGATGAACACCTGCTGGCGCACGATGCGGTCGTAGTCACCGCGCCCCTGGTCACCCAGGTTGTGCCGCTGCCGCACGAACGCCAGCGCCTCGGCGCCGGAGATCGTCTGCCGCCCGGCGGGGAAGAAGGCGCCGGAGTACTCCCGGTCGTCGACCGCGGCGCACAGGTTGACCTCGACGCCGCCCACCACGCTCGTGAGCTCGAAGAACCCGAGCAGGTCGACCTCGGCGTAGTGGTCGATCCGCTGGCCGGTCAGCGCGTTGATGGTCTGCACCAGCAGCTGCGCCCCGGCGGCCTGCTTCGCCGCCTCGGGCGCGGCGTCGTCGACCGCGCTGTAGCCGAGGGCGTACGCCGCGTTCAGCTTGTTCGGGCCGTGCCCGGGGATCTCCACGTAGGAGTCGCGGGGGAACGAGACGAACGACGCCGCGGCCCCGTTCGCCGGCAGGTGCACCAGGATCATCGTGTCGGTGTTGAGCCCGGAGTCGGTGCCGGCGCTCAGCTCCCGCAGCTGCTCCTCCGTGAGGTCGGCGCGGCTGTCGCTGCCGACCAGCAGCAGGTTCACCGCCTCCGGGGCACCGCCTGCGTCGGCGTTCCCGTCGTCGGGGATGGCGTCGGTGCGGTTGACCGTCGCCTCGGCCACCTGGCCGAGGTACCAGCTCCAGCCGGTGGTGGCCAGCAGCGCGACCGACAGCAGCCCGGCCACGACCCGGGCGACGACCGTGACCCGGCGGGTCCGCGGCCGGCCGCCGGGACGTGCGACGGCGGCCGGCCGGCCGCCGTCGGAGCGGCCCAGCCGCGGGTCGAGGCGTGCCGGCAGCCGGCGTCCGCCGGGCGGCTCGGGCGTTCTCGGGCTCACGGCGGCGTCCTCCCCCTCGGCCGGGCCCCTCCGTCAGGAGGGGCGGCTGGCGAGGGTAGGACGCCGCAGCCGGCCGTGGGGGCTCTCGCGCGCCGCTGGTGCGGCCGGGGCGGAGTCGCTCAGTTGATGCAGCTGGTGTCCTGCGCGGTGCGCAGGTCCTCGCCGGCGACCTCGCCGGCCGCGGGCTGCGCGGTGGTCGGGACGCCGACGCCGTTGAAGTCGGCACCGAGCACCAGCTGCACGGTGCCGGCGGTCAGGGTGTCGTCCACCTCGACCAGGGCGCCGGGCACCTGGGCGGCGACGGTGGCAGCCAGGGCCTCGTCGCCCGCGGCGTGCCGGACCACGCTCTGGCCGTAGTCCGCGGAGTCGGCGTTCCCCGTGCCGGCGACGACGAACCCGGTGGCCTCGAGCTGCGTGGCGGCCTCGGCGGCCAGGCCCCGGACGCCGGAGCCGTTGAGCACCTCGAGGGTCACCGCGGAGGGATCGACCGTGGCCGGCGGCTCCGCGGGCTCCTCGGCCGGGGACTCGGGCTCGGCGGACAGCTGCGCGAAGAAGGCGTGCAGCGTGTCCTCGTCCTCGAGCCGGATGATCGAGCGGCCCTGCTCGTCGCGCTCGTCGCCGACGTAGGGGACGGTCTGGAACTCGATGCTGCCCTCGGTCACCGACTGCATCTGCGCGGCGAGGGAGAACAGGTCGAGGTCCTGGTCCACGGTCAGCGCCTGCGACGCGGCCTCCACGAGCTGGCGCTGCTTGCCGAGGTCGAGCAGGACGTCGTCGGAGAGCATCTTGCGCAGCACGCCGGCGATGAACACCTGCTGGCGGACGATGCGGTCGTAGTCGCCGCGGGGGAGGCCGTGCCGCTGCCGCACGAAGCGCAGCGCGTCGGCGCCGGAGATGACCTGCGGGCCGGCGGGGAAGACGGCGCCGGAGTACGCCCGGTCGTCGACCGGCTCGCACAGGTTGACCTCCACGCCGCCGACCACGGTGCTGAGCTGGAAGAAGCCCAGCAGGTCCACCTCGGCGTAGTGGTCGATCGCCAGCCCGGTCAGCTCGCTGATCGTCTGCACGAGCAGCTGGGCGCCGCCGGCCTGCCGCTGGGCCTCGGGCATCGAGGAGTCGACGTCCTGGTAGCCGTAGGCGTAGGCCGCGTTGAGCTTGTCCCAGCCGTACCCGGGGATCTGCACGTAGGAGTCGCGCGGGAAGGAGACGAACGACGCCGCCGACCCGTCGGCCGGCACGTGCACCAGGATCATCGTGTCGGTGTTGAGCCCGGAGTCCGCGCCCGCGTTGAGCTCGGCGAGCTGCTCCTCGGTAAGGTCGGCGCGGCTGTCGCTGCCGACGAGCAGCAGGTTCATGGCCTCCGACGCACCGCCGGCGCCGTCGTTGCCGCTGTCGGGGATGGCGTCGGTGCGGTTGACCGACGCCTCGGCGACCTCGCCCAGGTACCAGCTCCAGCCGGTCGTGGCCAGGAGGACCGCGGAGACGACGCCGGCGAGCGCACGGGTGACGACGGTGGCGCGCCGGGTGCGCGGCCTGCCTGCGGTCGGGGCAGGGCGGCGCCCCCGGTCGGGACGCTCGTCGGTCCGCTCGGCTCGGGGAGAGCGGCCGGAACCGGGCCGGCCCAGCCGCGGGTCCAGGCGTGCCGGCAGCGGCCGGTCGCCGGACTCGCCGGGCGGAACGGGCTTCTTCGGGCTCACGGAGGCGTCCTTCCCTGTGCTGGCCACCCGCGCTCCGGCACCGGCCGGGGCGTGAGGACCCCTCCGTCACCGGCCGCGACCGCGGGGGCGGCGGTACCGGGGGGCGCCTGGCCAGGGTAGGTCGCCGGCCTGCCCGGCCCGGGCTGCGACGGGCCGACACGGGACGGCTGGGACGAACGGGACTCAGCGGTACCGCGGGGACCGTCGGGACGGCGCGCCAACCCCGTCGGGGGATGCCCGGGGCGTCCCCCGACGGGAGGATGCAGGTCATGCGCGTGCTCGTCACCGGCGGAGCCGGGTTCATCGGCTCCCACTACGTCCGCACGATGCTCACAGGCGGGTATCCGGGCTACGAGGACGCCGAGGTCACGGTGTTCGACGCCCTGACCTACGCCGGCAACCTGGCGAACCTGGCGCCGGTCGCCGACAGCCCTCGCTACCGCTTCGTCCGCGGGGACATCCGCTCGGCCGAGGACCTCGACGCCGCGCTGCCCGGACACGACGTCGTGGTGAACTTCGCGGCCGAGTCGCACGTGGACCGGTCGATCGCCGGGGGCGGCGCCGACTTCGTCCTCACCAACGTGCTGGGCACCCAGCAGGTGCTGGCCGCCGCGCTGCGGCACGGCGTGCGCCGGGTCCTGCACGTCTCCACCGACGAGGTCTACGGCTCGATCGACACCGGCTCGTGGACCGAGGACCACCTGCTCGAGCCCAACTCGCCGTACTCGGCGGCCAAGGCCGGCGGCGACCTGATCGCCCGTGCCTACGCCAAGACGTACGGGCTCGACGTCTCGATCACCCGCTGCAGCAACAACTACGGGCCCTACCACTACCCGGAGAAGGTCATCCCGCTGTTCGTCACCAACCTGCTCGACGGTCAGAAGGTGCCGTTGTACGGCGAGGGTGCCAACGTCCGCGACTGGCTCTTCGTCGACGACCACTGCCGGGGCATCCAGCTGGTGCTGGAGAAGGGCCGGCCGGGCGAGTTCTACAACATCGGCGGCGGCCGGGAGCTGTCCAACCGGGAGCTCACCGAGAAGCTGCTCGAGGCCACCGGTCGCGACTGGGGCTACGTCGAGCACATCGTGGACCCGCGCGGGGGCGGGCACGACCTGCGCTACTCCGTCGACCACTCGAAGACGGCGGAGCTGGGTTACGCGCCGCGGACGACCTTCGAGGAGGGTCTGGCCCTCACGGTGCAGTGGTACCGCGACAACCGCGCCTGGTGGGAGCCGCTCAAGGCCCGCGCCGCGGTGGCCGCCGCGCCCGCGCGGTGAGCGCCCCCGGCACCGCCTGGCTGGTCACCGGTGCACGCGGCCAGCTCGGCCGCGAGCTCACCGGCCTGCTCGTCGGCCGCCCCGGCGACGCGGTCACCGCCCTCGGCCGCGACCGGCTCGACCTGACGCGGGAGGCGCAGGTCCGCGCAGCCGTGCGTGAGTGGCTGGCGGGGGTGGGCGGCCGGCGGGCCGTGCTGCTCAACGCCGCCGCTTACACCGCCGTCGACGCCGCCGAGACCGACGAGGAGACGGCGACCGTGGTGAACGGCGCCGCCCCCGGCTGGCTGGCCGAGGAGGTGGCCGGCCGGGCGCGGCTGGTGCACGTGTCGACCGACTACGTGTTCGACGGGTCGGCCACCGAGCCGTACCCGGTCGACGCGCCGGTGGCGCCGCGGTCGGCGTACGGCCGGTCCAAGGCGGTCGGGGAGCGGGCGGTCGCCGCGGCCGGCGGGGACGCCACCGTCGTCCGCACCGCCTGGGTGTACGGCCGGCACGGCGCCAACTTCGTGAAGACGATGGCCGGCCGCGCGGCCGCCGGCAGCGGCGTCTCGGTGGTCGACGACCAGGTGGGCTCGCCGACCTGGTCGGCCGACCTCGCCGCCGCCCTGGTGGCCGTGGGGGAGCGGCCCGAGCCGGCCCCGCCGGTGCTCCACTTCACCGACGCCGGCGCGGTCAGCTGGTTCGGCCTGGCCCGCGCGGTCTACGAGGAGCTGGGCGCCGACCCGGCCCTGGCCGCCCCCACGACGACGGCGGCCTTCCCGCGCCCGGCGCCGCGGCCGGCGTACTCGGTGCTCGACTGCGGCGCGTGGCTGGCTGCCGGCCTGCCGGCCCCGCGCCCGTGGCGACAGGCGCTGACGGCGTCGCTGCGCACCTGGCCCTGGTGAGGACGCCGCCGCCGGCCGTCGTCCGCGGGACGGCTGGAGCACGGGGGGCTGTCGACGTCGGCTGAAGATCCCCGGGACGGCTGCCGAAGCTCTGCGGTGGAGAGATGTGCCCGGTGCCGGGCACGCCGCCCACGATCCACCGGAGGACCACCGCGTGCGCCGCTACCTCACGGGCTCCCTGGCCTTCGCCGCCTTCACCGGGACCATCCTGGTGCTGCCCGTCTACGCCGACGAGAGCCCGGAGGCGGTCCCGGTCGAGGCCTCGACCGAGGACATCCCGTTGGGTTCGCTCCAGGACCCGGCGCCCGCCGCGGAGGTCCAGGAGGGCACGACCGACCCCGTCGCCGGAGTGGGCCAGCAGGCGCCGGCGCTGACCGTCTCGCGGACCGGCGTCGACGAGTTCTCGATGGTGGGCGTCAACTGGGCCTACGACCCGGCGGTGACCGACGTCGTCGTCCAGGTCCGGGTGCAGGACGCGGCCGGCGAGTGGGGCGGGTGGACCGAGGTCGGCGTGGAGGACGCCGCTCCCGACACCGACGGCGGGGAGGTCCCCGAGGGGTGGCGCGGCGCCGCCGCTCCGCTCTGGACCGGCCCCAGCACCGGCGTCGAGGCCGAGCTGGTGACCCGCTCGGGCGCCGCCCCCACCGACGTCCGGCTCGAACTGGTGGACCCGGGGCAGAGCGAGGCCGACGGGGACCTCGGCTCCCCGGACATCCAGGACACCGCCGACGCCGCGATGGCGATGCCTGACGTCTACTCCCGTGCCCAGTGGGGCGCCGACGAGAGCAAGCGCACCTGGGCGCCCGAGTACGTGTCGACGATCAAGGCGGCGACGCTGCACCACACCGCCAGCTCGAACAACTACACGGCCGCCGACGTCCCGGCCATCATCCGCGGCTTCTACCAGCTGCACGCGGTCAGCAACGGCTGGGGCGACATCGGCTACAACGTGCTCGTCGACAAGTTCGGCCGGCGCTGGGAGGGCCGCTACGGCGGCCTGGCCAGCACGGTCGTCGGCGCGCACGCCGGCGGATTCAACAGCTACACGTTCGGCGTCTCGATGATCGGCAACTACGACGTCGTGCAGACGCCGCAGGTCATGGTCGACTCGGTGGCAGCGATCATCGCGTGGAAGTTCTCGCTGTACGGCGTGGACCCGAGAGGGACCACCACCCTCACCTCGGGCGGTGGGACCACGGTGCGTTATGCCAAGGGGACACCGGTCACGTTGCCGACGATCTTCGGTCACCGGGACACCGGTCGCACGGCCTGTCCCGGGCAGTACGGCTACGCCCGACTGCCCGAGATCCGCGACAAGGTGGCCGCGGCCCTGGCGGGGACGCAGTCGGCCATCGCGTCCCGGTACGCCTCCGACGCCGGGCTCCGGCAGCAGCTGGGGGTGGCGGTCGGGGGTGAGCAGACGACCGCCGGCGTGACCTGGCAGCGGTACGAGCGCGGGAACGTGTACTGGACGCCGGCGACCGGGGCGCGTGCCGTCATCGGCGGCATCCTCGGCGCCTATCTGGCCGCCGGTGGCCCGGCTGCGCTCGGTGCGCCGACCACGGACGAGCTGCCGACCCCGGACGGGGTCGGTCGCTTCAACGCCTTCACCGGCGCGTCGATCTACTGGACGCCCACGACGGACGCCCACGTGGTGCGGGGGCAGGTGCGGGAGTTGTGGGGCGCGAAGGGGTGGGAGACGGGTCTCCTCGGCTACCCCAGCCGCGACGAGGTGTGCGGCCTGACCGGTGGCGGCTGCTTCCAGGAGTTCCAGGGCGGGAACGTGTACCGGTCGCCGGCCACGGGGGTGCACCTCGTGGC
>NZ_JBJGZX010000049.1:0-26813 GCF_054050735.1 Blastococcus sp. SYSU D00813 | reverse complement strand
GCAACCGCATCTGCCGTCCCCTCCTGCGGGTCGTCGTCACCCGCGGCGCCTGGCGGTCCGACGTCCAGGTCGTGCCCGCCTGGGAGTGGCAGCCGCCCTTTTGACCTTCTCGGCACGGTGCTGTTCGCCCTGTTCCCCGGCTTGATCAGCATCGTCTCGTTGGCCTCATGAGCGCCGCGACCGACCGAGAGGACCGCGCATGCGCCTCATGACCCTGTTGCTCGCCGCGTGGGCGGCCCTCGCCGCCCGGGTGCGCGGCGACGATCCCGAGCGGGGCGACGTCCCGGGCTGGGTGATGATCACCGTGATGACGGCGGCGCTGGTGCTGGCCATCCTCATCCCGTTCCGCGAGGCGATCGTGACCGCGGTGCAGAACGCGCTGGACTCCGTCACGAGCGGTGGCTGACCAGCCGCCCGCCGGGGACGACGAGCGGGGCAGCGCCGTCGTCGAGTTCGTGCTGGTTGCCGTCCTGATCGTGGTGCTGCTGCTGGCGGTGCTGCAGGTCGCGGTCTACGTGCACGTGCGCAACGTGGTCACCGCCAGTGCGCAGGAGGGCGCCCGGTACGCGGCCAACGCCGACGTCCCGGTGTCGGCCGGCGGCGTCCGGACGGCGGAGATCGTGGCGGCGGCGACGTCGGAGCGGACCGCTGCCGGCCTCACCTGCTCGGCGGCCCAGGAGGTCGACCCCACCGGGCTGACGCTGGTCGTCGTGCGGTGCACCGGCGCCGTCCCCACGCTGCTGGCCGGGCTCGGCGACCTGCTCCCGCTCGACGTCACCGGGCGCGCGGTGCGGGAGGGCGCGTGAACTGGCTGCGGGGCCGCCTCGGCATGACCGAGGACGGCGAGCGCGGCGCGGCGCTGGTCGAGTTCGTGTTCGTCGCGCTCGTGGTGTTCGTGCCGCTGGTCTACCTGGTCGCCGGGTTCTCGTCGGTGCAGCGCGGGGTCTTCGCCGCGACGGCCGCGGCGCGCGAGGCCGGCCGGGCGCTCGGCACCGCGCCCGATCTCCCCACCGGGCTGGCGCGCGCCGAACGGGCGGTCGAACTGGCGGTGGCCGACCAGTCGGTCGAGGCGACCGACGTCCGGCTGGCCTACGCACCGCGCGGCTCGGGCTGCGCCGCGGCGGGGAGCTACACGCCGACGCTGACGCCGGGGGAGGAGTTCACCGTCTGCGTCACGGTGACCGTCCGGATCCCGCTGCTGCCGGAGTTCGTCGACGCCAACACCGCGACCGGGCAGTTCGTCGTCGAGCGCGACCGCTACGTCGACGGCTGACCGGGTCGAGCGTGTGCGCCCAGGCCGCAGAGTCGGGCCCTTCCCACGGCCTGAGCGCACACGCCGTGGGCGGCGAGGTGCTCGCGGCCGGTCAGGAGACGAAGAACTCCTCCATGACCGTGACCTCGCCGCGCTCGACCGTGAACCGGTAGAAGCCCGACCCGTTGTTCTGCTCCGACCAGGCGCCCAGCGCGGCCAGGTCGGGCACCGGCACCGTCGTCCAGGCGTAGGGGTCGAAGGCGCGGAGCGAGGCGCCGGCGGCCACCGGCAGCACGCGCACCAGGTCGTTGTCGTTGCGCCAGTAGTAGGTGCTGCACGCGGCGACGGAGACGTCGGGGGACCAGTTGCCGTCCTCCCTGCAGGCAGCCTCCGCGGCGGGCCCGTCGAACCACTGCACGACGTCGACCAGCACCTCGTCCTCGCCCAGGTCGGCCAGTTCGGCCACGTACTCGCCGTCGGCCAGCGGCTCGCGGCCGAACGGCTGCGTGGTGGCGGCCTCCAGTCGCTCGGCCAGGACGAAGCCGCTCCCCGTCCAGGAGTAGGTGGCCCTCGCCCAGCTCCCCGGGCAGCACATGGGGTCGGCGTCGGTCCGGCTCGGCCCCTCGAGGGTCAGCGCGCGGTCGCCGGTGGTCACCGTCGCGCCGAGGAACGAGACGTCGTCCGGCAGCACGCCGATGACCTCGGGCGGCCCGGCGGTGGCCTGCAGGACCACCAGCACGTCGGCCATGGACGACGTCGGCACCGGGCAGTTGACCAGGACCAGCACCTCGTCGACGCCGTCGCCGGTGACGTCCCCGGACGACGTCCGCACCGTCGCGGCGTCCCATCCCTCCGGGCCCACGTAGCCGCCCTCGGTGTACTCCTCGCGGGTCATGCAGCCGGCGGCGGGGTAGCTGAGGAGCTTCCAGTCGGCGTCGGCCGGGAAGGCCGGCGCGGCGGTCTCCGGCTCGACGACGGCCGCGGCGCCGGTCCGCTCCGCGGTCTTCGGCGTCCCGGCCTGCGCCGAGCCGGACGGTGCGGCGTCCCCCTGGTCGGCGCACGCGCTGAGCAGCGCGCACACGGCGAGGGCGGTGGCGACCAGCGTGCCGCGGGACGGGCGGGAGTGCATCGAGTCCTCCGGAGGAGCACCCGGCGCGCGGCGCCGGGATCGGTTCTTCCGGAACCGTCTCGACCGGATCCGCCCGGAGCTTGATCGCCTCGCGTCGCCTCCGCCCCCATCGGGTGGACCGGGCGGAGAGCATCGGGCCCCCCGGCCGGAGCCGGGGGGCCCGAGGTCGGGCGGCTGTGCGGTGCGGCGGCGCCGCCCCAGGACGACGAGTCCGGCGCCGGCGAGGAGCAGCACCTCGGCCGGCCAGCAGGGGGAGCGGCTCGGCGCCGATGGGGCGAGCCCCACCTCGTGAGGGAACTCGAGAGGCCTCCGAACGGCCGTCGCGTCAGTGGTGGGGGAGGGTCAGCGGGCGGAGGACTCGAACTCGACGGTCACCTCGTCGACGCCCAGCGACGCGGCCAGCGTGGTGAGCAGCTCCCGCGTGCCGTCCTCGGCGCGCTCGAGCAGGTCGCTGGACCCGGCGGCGGACTCCAGCTCCTCCTCGGCCAGCGAGTAGAGCTCGCTCTCGTCGGTCGGGTCGTCGCCCAGGGCGTCGCCGACCCGCTCGACCAGCCCGCGGTCGCGGTCGAGCACGCGGCTCTCGTCGGGGTCGATCCGGGCCTCGCTCAGCTGCGGGGCGGGCAGCGTGATCGTGGCCGCCGTCCCGTCGTCGGACAGCTCCACCGACTCCGGGCCCAGGTCGGCGAAGTCGACGTAGGCGTCCACCGTGCCGGTGGCGAGGAACTGCACGCGCTCGCCGCTGATCACCGACGGCACCCACGGGGTGTCGGACTCGACGTCGACGACGACCTGGAAGCTGCCCGTGGCCGCGTGGTACTCGTCGAGGTCCGACAGCTGCACCAGCAGCGGCGTGGTGGTCCGGTCGACGGTCTCCTGCGCGAAGGGGTTGCTCCAGTCGAGGGAGCCGACGGCGACCACGCCGAGGGCGACCACGCCGGCACCCACGCCGGCCTTGACGAGCCCGCGGCGGCTGCGGCGGAGCGGGCTGAACCGGGACAGCTCGGGCATGCGCAAGGACTCCTCGCGTCGCAGGGGGGATCCCCCGGGCAGCGGCCTCGCGGGGGTGCCCCCTACAGCGCTCGAGTGACGGGCCTCATTCCCGGCCGGCGACGGATTCCTCCGCGGCAGGGGTCAGGGCACGTAGATGCCGGCCAGCGCGGTGACCTCGCCGCTGGCCACGGTCAGCCGCACGTAGGCGTGCTCACCGGGCGCGGACACCGCCGGGGTGCCGGCCAGCTCCGCGGCCGAGGCCACCTCGACGCTGTCACCGGTCCACGGGTCGACGTAGGACGCCGCGGCGCCGGCCCGCAGCGGCAGCGCGCTGACGGCGTCGTCGACGTCGCGCGCGTAGTACGCCGAGCACTGCTCCCAGCCGTTGTCGGCCACGCCGTCGGCGGCGCAGGCCGCGGCCGCGTCGGCGCCCTCGAACCACTCGACCAGGTCCACGTACACGGTGCCGTCGGTGACGGCGCGCACGAACCCGACGTGCTCGCCGTCGGGCAGGTCGGCGGCCACGACCGGGAGGGTGGTCGGCACCGCGACCTGCTCGGCGAGCACGAACGCCGAGCCGCTCCAGGAGTAGGTGACCGAGGCCCAGTGGCCCGGGCAGCAGGTGGGGTCGGCGCCCGCGGCGGCCGGCCCGGCGACGGTCAGCGACCGGCCCTGCGCGCTGACGCTCGCGCCCTGGAAGGCGATGCCCTCGCCGAGCACGCCGAGGGTCGCGGGCTCGCCCCGGCTGACGTCGAGCACGACGACACCCTCGCCCGGCTCCGAGGCCGCGCTCGGGCAGGCGGCGACGACGAGCACCTCCGCCGTCCCGTCCCCGGTGAGGTCGGCGGTCGAGGTGGTGACGGCCAGCGCGTCCCAGTCCGCGGCGGGGAGCCCGTCGGCGACCCACTCGTCGCGGGACGCGCAGCCCGCCGCCCCGTAGGCCAGCGCCTTCCAGTCCAGCGCCAGGTCCGGGGTCCCGGCGTCCGGGGCCTGGGCCTGCCCGCCGACGGCGCACCCGCCCAGCACGGCACCGCCGGCCAGCAGGAGCGCGGGGAGTCGCAGAGCGCGGCGGGTGGGCATCGGGCTGCTCCGGGAGTCGGGGCGGGCACGCGCCCGCACTCCCTGCATCGGCCTGCGACCGGTGGGGCTTGAGTGGTGGACGTGACGGATGTGACGACCTCCGTTCGTCAGGAGTCCACCGGTCCGTCGCGCGAGATCTTGTCGCGTGAGGTGTGGTAGCGAGACCGGGGGGTACGGGCGCGCCATCACCCACCCGCGCCCTCAGCCCCGGGTCGCCTGCATGCCGTCATGGAGTCCGCATGCGCCGTACGTCCCGCCTCCTCCTGCTGCCGGTCGTCGCCCTGGGCGCCGTCCTCCTCAGCGCCTCCCCGGCCGCCGCCGCGCCGTCCGACCAGGACGTCACGTGGATGCAGTCGGCCCACCAGAGCAACCTCACCGAGATCGCCGCCGGCCAGGCCGCCCAGCAGTCGGCGACCGACCAGCGCGTCCGCGACCTCGGTCAGATGTTCATCGACATGCACACCCAGCTCGACCAGCAGCTGACCCAGGCCGCGCAGCAGCTCGGCGTCCAGCTCCCGGCCGAGCCGAGTGCCACCCAGCAGCAACAGCTCGCGGCGGTGCAGCAGAACACCGGCCAGGCGTTCGACCGGGCCTGGGTCTCCCAGCAGCTGGCCTCCCACCAGTCCACGCTGGCGGCCGGCCAGCGCGAGCTGCAGAACGGCTCGGACCCGACCGTCCTGCAGCTGGCGCAGGCGAGCGCGCCGGTGGTGCAGCAGCACTACGACGAGCTCCGCGCCCTCGCGGCCGAGTACGGGCTGCCGACCTCGGTCGACGCCGGCAGCGGCGGCCAGGCCGCCGACGACCGCATGGAGACGCTGGGCTGGGGCATCGCCGGCGTCGGCGGGCTCTCCCTGCTGGCCGGGACGGTCGTCCTGGTCAACCGCCGCCGGACCTCCGCGGCGTGAGGTCCCCGCGCGTCCGGCACCCCGGGGTGCTGGTCGTCGCGGGAGCCGTGCTCGTCGGCTCGGGACTCGTGCTCGCCGGCACCGGGTCCCGAGCCGACGCCCCGGACTTCGGCACCCCCGTCGCGGCCGCCACCACCCCGGCCGAGGCCGGGCCGCCGGTCGACCCGCAGCCGGTGCCCGATCCGCCCCCGCCGCCGCCCGCTCCGGCGGTCCCCGCCGTGCCGGTGACGGTCACCCTGCCGGCGAGCGCGGACGCCGTCCCGCTCGTCCCGGTCGGCGTCCTGCCCGGCGGCGGGCTGGCCCTGCCCGAGCGGCCCACGGTGCTCGGCTGGTACGCCGCCGGCG
This sequence comes from Blastococcus sp. SYSU D00813, assembly GCF_054050735.1. Lineage (NCBI taxonomy): Bacteria > Bacillati > Actinomycetota > Actinomycetes > Geodermatophilales > Geodermatophilaceae > Blastococcus > Blastococcus sp. SYSU D00813. The sequence continues at coordinate 21,112 of NZ_JBJGZX010000049.1, read as the reverse complement.
CCACACCGGGCGGCGCCGCCGGGACGGCGGTCGTGGCCGGTCACGTCGACTCCGCGGAGTTCGGCGCCGGCCCGCTGGAGGGCCTGCTGGACCTGGCGATGGGGGACCCGGTCACCGTCACCGACGAGGCCGGCGGCACGCACCACTACGTCGTCTCGGCCCGGACGTCGTACGACAAGTCGGCGCTGCCCCCGGAGCTGTTCCGCACCGACGGGCCGCCGCAGCTGGCCCTGGTCACCTGTGGCGGGGAGTTCGACGAACGCACCGGCTCCTACGCCGACAACGTCGTCGTGCTCGCCGTCCCCGCGCCCGGCGGCTGACCCGGCGACACGCCGGGACGCAGCCGTGCGGACACGCCGCTGCCGGCGCATGGGCCGCGCCCCGGCGCGGTAAGGCGGCCCGGCATGACGGTTCCCGACGACTGGCGGGCCACCCTCGACGGCCTGCCCCTGGAGGCCCGCCTCAAGGCGCTGCTCTCCTACGAACTCGCCTCCGACCGCGCCGCCGGGCAGCCGGTCGAGGTCGCCTCCGCCGCGCTGCGGGCGGTCGCCGCGGCCGAGGGCCTGGACGACCACCAGCCGTGGATCGACGCCGCCGCCCGTCGGATCAGCGCCGGCCTCCGCACCTGGTGACCCGGCCGCTCAGCGCGCCCGCCACCGCCGGGGCAGCAGCGGCCGCAGCACCTCCGCGGCGGCCCAGGTGACCACCGTGGTGGCGGCCGTCGCGAGGAAGACGCCGCCCATCTCCCCGGTCGCGCCCGCCGCCACCTGCACCGTCGTGTAGGCCACGGCGCCCACGAGGTTCGACGCGACCAGCGCCGCCCGCCAGCCCAGGCCCGGGCGCACGAGCCGCCACACCGCGAGGTCGGCGACCTGGGCCGCGGCGAACGCGGCGGGCCCGGCCAGCGACGCGCCCGACCCCTGCTCGGCCAGCACGAGCGCGCCGGCCACCACCCCGGCCGCCACCCAGGGCAGCCCGCCGGCGCGGTCCAGGCCGTCGCGCACGCCGAGCGCCAGGCCCAGCAGCACCTCGCTGGCCAGCGCGGTGAGCCCGAACCCCACCGCGATGCCGGCGGGGTAGCCGGCGTCGGCGCGGTCCATGGCCGCCACCAGCGCGACGAAGGCGACGGCCAGCAGCACGGCCAGCACGGACCGCCGCCGGCCGGGCGCCGGGGGCGGCGCGTACCCGGCCGGAGCCGCGTACGGCCCCGGCCGCTGCGGTGCCGGCCCGTACGGCCCCGGGGACGGCGGGGCGTACCGCACCGGACCCGCGGCGACGGGCGCCGGCCCGCGCGCGGGCGCCGCCCCAGCCGGGACCGGCCGGACCCGGGCCACCGGCGGTGGGGCCGGCCGCAGCAGCGGGGTCGGCGAGCGCGGGGCCGGAGCCGGGCGGGCGGCCGGCGGGGCCGCAGCGGGCGGGGTGGCAGCCGGCGGTACGGCGACGGGCGGGGTGGCGGCCGGCGGGGCGGCGACGGGCGGGGTGGCGGCCGGCGGGGCGGCGACGGGCGGCACGACCGTCCGGGTGCCCGCCGGCGCCGGGCCGGAGGAGGCCACCGCCCGCCGCGCCTCGGCGACCAGCCGCCCCGCCGTCGGCGTGCGCCGGACCGGGTCCTTGGCGAGCGCCCGCCGCAGCACGGCGTCCAGCGCCGGGGGGACGTCGGACCGTCGCGCCCACAGCGGCGGGGGCTCGGTGTGCAGGTGTGCGTGGTAGGCGGCCGGCAGCCCGGTGCTCGGGAACGCCCGCATGCCGGTCAGGCACTCGTAGAGCACGCAGGCCAGCGAGTAGACGTCCACCCGGGGGTCGACGTCCCGCCCGGTCACGAACCGCTCCGGCGCCATGTACTCGTAGGAGCCGATCGCCGTCCCGGTCTGGGTGATCCCGGCGCCGTCGGTCGAGGACCGGGCGATGCCGAAGTCGACCAGGTACACGAACGGGGCGGCCGGCGCGCCGGTGAGCAGCACGTTGGAGGGCTTCACGTCGCGGTGCACCAGCCCGTCGGCGTGCGCGGCGTCCAGTGCCTCGGCGACCTGCCCGACCACCGACAGCGCCGTCGGCAGGGGCAGCGGACCCCAGCGGGCCAGCCGGCTCGCCAGGTCCTCGCCCTCGACCAGCCGCATGTCGAGGAACAGCCGGCCGTCGATCTCGCCGTAGCGGTGGATCGGGACGACGTGCGGGCCGCGCAGCCGGGCGGTCAGCCGCGCCTCGCGCTGGAAGCGGGCGCGGTAGCCCTCGTCGGCGGCCAGGTGCGGGGAGAGCAGCTTGAGCGCGACCACCCGCTCGTGCTCGGTGTCCCAGGCGCGGTGCACCTCGCCCATGCCGCCGCGGCCCAGCGGGCCGAGGAGCCGGTAGGGACCGAAGGTCTCTCCGTGCACCCCGCCCCCCGGTCTCGCCGCCCAGGGCCCGAGCGTCCCACAGCGAGCTGTCAGCGGGGGAGCGCGCCGACCTCGCGCGCCAGGGCCGCGCCGCGCTGCAGCAGGGTGGCGACGTCGCCGGCCTCGAGCGGCCGCCAGCGCAGGATCCAGACCGCGAACACCCCGTCGCGCACGGCGTAGCGCATCGGATCGGTCGGCGAGTCCACGGCCACGCCGCCGGGCGGGGTCGGCGCGGCCTCGCCGGCGGGCAGCAGCAGCGCCGTCCGCCCGCTGTTGCGCTCGGCGACCGGTGCCTCGGTGTGCAGGGCCAGCCGCGCGGTCGGCGGGAGGCCGGGCAGCGCTCCGCGCAGCACGGCGAACGCGGTGCCGGGCACCGGGTTGGTCGGCAGCGCCGCGGCGTAGGCCCGCGGGTCCTCGGCGGCCAGGCCGTACGCCGCCCCCAGGTGCCCGATCGCCGCCTGCAGGGTGGGCGGCACCCAGGGTGCGGAAGCGTCGGCGGCCGGCGCCGGCAGCGGCTCGGCGACCGCCTGCGGGCGGTGGAACGGCCGGCAGGCGGCGGCCAGCGCGTCGCCGGCCTCCCGGGCCCACAGCAGCATCTGGTCCAGCTCGGGCACGGTGGAGACGTAGCTGCTGCGCAGCAGCCGCAGGGTGCCGAAGCGGTACTCCAGCTCGAAGAAGGGCAGTCCGGCCCCGGCCCGCAGGACGGCGGCCAGCGGCCCGGTCACCAGGCGCTCGGCGAAGCCCTCCGGCAGCCCGCTCCCGCCGAGCAGCGTCAGCCCCGGCAGCCCGTACGGCTCGAGCTTCGTCTCGGCCTTCGACGGCCACAGGCCCAGCGACCGGTTGGTGATGCGGAAGGAGGGCAGCACCGCGGCCTCGGGCACCAGCGCGGCCGACCCGGTGCAGGGCAGCCCGATGAACAGGTCGTCGGCCTCGGTGTGGTTCACGAACCGGCGCGGCGCGTTCCACAGCCGGCTCATCGGCGGGGCGATCTTCACGAACCAGAAGCTGTGGTTGCCGGCCGGTTCGTCGTCGGCGCCCAGCGGCCAGGCGTAGCGCCAGTGCCACAGGCAGCAGTCCCGGTCGCCGACCGCGCCGCGGACGACGTTGAACTGCAGCTCGGGCTCCAGCGGCAGCGCCGCGAGGTAGCCGCTGGCGTTGGCGCTGCCCACGTACTGCAGCCCGCGGGAGGCGGCGTAGGGGGTCAGGTCGACCGCGGGGTGGCCGCGCTTGGCGTCGTGCCGGTCGCCGGGGACGAAGGAGGCGCGGCCGGCCATGCGGGCGGCGACCGGCGGGACGGTGGCGGTCACGGTGGTCACCGCCGGGCGCCGGCGAGCGAGCCGGTCGTGGTCGGCGCGGTCGGGTCGGTGGCCAGGCAGACGACCGCGTGGTCGCCGGCGCCCTCCCAGCTGCCCTGCGTGGGGAGCAGGGGCTGGTACAGCAGCACCGACGAGGCGTAGTCGATGCCGGCGAAGCCGTAGAAGGCGCCCAGGCACAGGCCGTCACCGGCGGCGGCAACCGCTGCCTCGCCCGGCCACGGCGTGGCGGGCAGGTCGGTGACCTCGTAGACCTCGTGGGTGTGCGGCTCGCTGCACGGCACCACGCTCACCTCGCCGACCGTGCCGGCGGCGACGCCGGTCAGGCACTGGCCCTCGGCGAGGGTGAGGACGTCGGTGCCCTCGCCGGGAGCGGCACCGCCGGGGACCGTGGCGCCGGGGAGGGCCGCGTCGACCTGCTCCTGCACGTCGTCGGTCACCTCGGTGACGGTCTCGGCGACCGTCTGCGCGATGTCGGCGGAGGCGTCGGAGGTGCGGTAGAGGTTCCAGCCGATGTACCCGGCCCCGAAGAGGACGGCGCCGGCGAGGCCCAGGCTGCCGACCTTGACCGACGCACCGCGCCCGCCGCCGCGCGGCGCCGGGACCGCGCCCAGGGGGGCGGCGGGCGGGGTGTACGGCGGCAGCTCCACCGACGACGACCAGGCCGGGGCGCCGAACGGGGTGCCGGACGGGCCGGCGGTGCGGTCGTCCTGGCTGACGATGCCGGGGGTGGGAGTGCTGGTCATGGTCGGGTCTCTCCGTCGTGTTCGTGCTGGTGGGGACGGGGAGAACGCTAGGAACGGCGGGCTCCGGCGAGCACCGTGCCGACTACGGGGAACGGGCCCCCGTACTACGGGGATCGGCCGCCCCCGTACCCCCGGGGACCGGGGTGGGGACGGCGTCAGGACGCCGTGGCGAGGACGTCGCGCAGCTCGGTCCGGCTGGAGACGCCGAGCTTGCCGAAGGCCGACTGGAGGTAGCTCTCCACCGTCCGCACGGACAGGTGCAGCTCGCGGGCGATCTCGGCGTTGCTGAGCCGGGCCGCGGCCCGGGAGGCGACGTCCCGCTCGCGCGGCGTCAGGTCCCCGGCCGGTGCGGGCCGACCCGGTGCCCGGCCGCCGCCGGCGGCCCGCCGGACCGCGGTGAGCACCCGCTGGGCGGCCCGCGCCTGCTCGCGCCCGGCGCCCGGCAGGCCCGTCACCGAGCCGGCGGCGTCGGCGGCCGGACCGGGCCAGCCCAGCGCGAGCAGCGCCTCGGCCGCCCGCAGCAGCGCCGCCGGGTCGCCCGTGGCCAGGCCGGTGGCGTGGTCGGCGACGGCGGCGGCCAGCGGGCCCGGCTGGGGGAGCGGGGTGCCGGCGACCAGTTCCACCGCCTCGGCCGACCCGAGCCGGGCGGCGCTCCACAGCACCTGGACGCCGTCGGCGAGCCGGCCCGACGCCAGCTCCGCCGCCCCCAGGGCGACCAGCTCCGCCACGCCGCCGTCCCCGAGCAGCGCGCCGGCCTCGAGCAGGCAGGCGCGCGCGGTGACCGCGGCCGCGTGCGGGGCGTACCGCTCGGCGCCGTGCTCGGCGAGGTGCGCGCGGGCGGTCGCGGCGTCGCCGGTGCGGGCCGCGCACAGGGCCAGCCCGGCCAGCGCCGCGCCGGTGCTGACCAGCGGGTCGCGCCGGCGGGCCTGTCCCAGCGCCGAGAGCAGGTGCGCCTGCGCCGGGCCGGTGCGGCCGGCGCGGGCGAGCAGCAGCCCCTGCACCGCCTCCACCGCGCCGCCGAGCACCAGTGCCTCCGGCCCGGCGCCGACCGGGGCGGTCGACAGCAGCGCCATCGCGTCGTCGACCCGGCCCAGGCCGGCCAGCGCGCGGGCCAGCGCCAGCGCGGCGCCGGTGCGCTGCTCGGCGTCGAGGGCGGGGTCGGGGAGCACGGCCGCCGCCGCGGCGATCACCGGCTCGGCCTCGCGCTGGCGGCCCACCGCGACGAGGACGTCGGCCAGCAGCGCGGAGGCGACCAGCCACGCCCCGACGTCCCGGGCGCGGAGGAGGTCCGTCGGCAGAACGCCCGCGGGACCCCTCCGCGGGGGCCCGGCGGCGTGCAGGGCGGTCAGCGGCTCGACGAGCTCCCCGGCGTCGCCGCGGGCGTGCCGCAGCGCCAGCTCCGCACCGGCCAGCGCGGCGGCCGGGCCCGCGGGCAGCGCGGCGCGGACGTCGGCCAGCAGCGCCAGGCCGCGGTCGGCGCCCCCGGCGACCCACACCAGCGAGGCGGCGGCCTCGGCGGCCAGCAGGGCCCGGGTGGCCGGCTCCGGCTCGCCCTCCAGCGCGGCCGCGGCGACCTGGGCGGCGTGCCCGGCCAGCCCCATCCGGCGCAGGGACTGGGCGCGCACGGCGGCCGCCTCCCCGGCGTGCGCCTCGCCGGTCACCGCCCCGGCCAGCCGCAGCGCGAGCTCCGCGTCGAACAGGGCGCCGGCCGCGCGGGCGGCGCGGACGGCGACCGCGGGGTCGAGCTGGGCGCCGCTGTCCAGCGTCCACAGGGCGTAGGACAGCAGCTGGCGCGACGAGCCGCCGGTGAGGTCGGCGCCGGCGGCCAGCACCTGCTCGCGCAGCGCCCGGCGGCGGGTGAAGGGCACGCCGCGCCGGACCACGTCGGCCACCAGCCGGTTGGCGATCCGCGCCGACGGCTCCGGCTCGCCGTCGACGACGACCACGCCCGAGCGCTCCAGCCGCTCGAAGGCCGCGGCGTCCACCAGCGACAGCAGCACGCCCAGCGGCAGCCGGTCGGTCAGCGCGACCAGCTCCAGGCCCTCCCGCTCGGCCGCCGACCAGCGGCCCAGCCGGGTGCCGATCAGCTGGGCGAGCCGGCCGTCGGCCGGGCGGTGCCCGCCGGTCAGCGCCCACACGCCCTCGGTGCGCACCAGGCCGCCGGAGCCCAGCGCGTCCTCGACCAGGTAGCGCAGCAGCAGCGGGTTGCCCTCGCTGAGGTCGGCGAGGTGGCGCAGGGTCGCTGCGGCGACCGGCCCGTCGAGGTGGCCGGTGACGAGCTCGCCGGACTCCCGCTCCGTCAGCGGTGGCACCGGGACGGCGGCGAGCACGTCGTCGCGCCACAGCTCGCCGAAGGCGGCCGGCATGTCGACCAGGTCGACCGCGGTCACCGCCAGCACGGCGGCACCGGACTCGGCCAGCCCGGCCAGCACGTGCGCCGAGAGCGGGTCGACCAGCGCGCTGTTGTCGACCAGCACCACGGGCCGGCCGTCGCCTGGTGCCGCGCGCAGCAGCCGGCCCAGCGCCCGGCTGACGGCCAGCGGGCTCTCCGGTGCGTCGTCGTCCAGGTCGGTGAGGTGCGCGTGCAGCGCGCCGTAGGGGACCTCCGCGAGCAGCGCGGAGCCGCGCACGCTCAGGGCCGGCGGGGAGCCGGCCAGCGCCTGGCCCAGCAGCGTGGTCTTGCCGATGCCCGGCTCCCCGGAGACCACGACGCCGGCGCCGGCCGGGGCCCGCAGCCGGGCGGCGACGGCCCCGACCAGCGCGGGCCGGGCCAGCACCGGCCACTGGAGCTCGCTCACGCCGACACCACCTGCGCGCGCAGGGCGTCGACCCGCGCACCCACCTCGGCCAGCCGGTCGGGCGGGGTGCCGAGCTCGCGCAGCGTGGCGAGCAGGTGGTCGCGGACCCGGTCGAAGGCGGCGTCGTCGATCGCCAGCCCGGCGTGCGCCCGCTGCAGCTCCCGGCCCCGGTAGCGCGCCGCCGTCCCCAGCGCATCGGGGCCGCCGAGCACGACGGTGAGGAAGTCGCGCTGGTGCCGGCGCAGCGCCGGGACGTCGACGCCGTCGAACCAGGGCGCGACCGAGGGGTCGGCGACCACCCGGTCGTAGAGGATCGTCACGGCGACGTCCAGGGCGGGGGCGCCGCCGACGGCCTCGTACAGCCGATCGTCGCCCACGCCGCCCTCGCCGTCGCCGTCGCACCGCGCCCGCACCCGGCCCCCGCCCGCGGACGGTGCCGGAGCGTAGTGGCCCGGAGGCGCGGGCGGACAGTTCCGGTGACCATCGCGGTGTGCTGCGCCGGCTGCTCCGGACGGCGCTGGCGCTCGTCCTCGTGTGTGCTGTCGTCGTGGGTCTGCTGTGGGCGGTGCAGCGCCGGCTCGTCTACCTGCCCGACGACGGTCCGGTGCCGCCCGCCGCCGACGTCGTCCCGGGCGGCCGCGACGTCGAGCTCACCACCGCCGACGGGCTCCGGCTCGGTGCCTGGTTCGTGCCGGGGGCCGGACCGGACGCTCCCGCCGTCCTCGTCGCCGCGGGCAACGGCGGGAACCGTGGGCACCGCGCGCCGCTGGCCCGCGCCCTCGCCGCCGCCGGGCTGTCCGTCCTGCTCTTCGACTACCGCGGCTACGGCGGCAACCCGGGCAGCCCGAGCGAGGAGGGGCTGGCGCTCGACGTGCGTGCGGCGCGCACGTGGCTGACCGAGGAGGCCGGCGTCCCGCAGGAGCGGCTGGTGTACCTCGGCGAGAGCCTCGGCTGCGGGGTCGTCACCGGGCTCGCGGTGGAGCACCCGCCGGCCGGGCTGGTCCTGCGTTCCCCGTTCACGGACCTGGCGGCCGTGGGCAGCGAGCACTACCCGTTCCTGCCGGTGCGGCTGCTGCTGCGCGACCGCTACCCGGTCGCCGAGCACGTGGCCCGCCTCGAGGTGCCGACGACCGTGGTGCTCGGCACCGCCGACACGATCGTGCCGCCGGCGCAGAGCCGCGCCGTGGCCGCGGCGGCCGGCCGGCTGCACGCCCTGGTCGAGGTGCGGGGGGCCGGGCACAACGACGCCGTGCTGATGGACGGGCGCGAGTTCGTCGCGGCGGTGACCGACCTGGTGTCGCACACGGTGGGCGGCTGAGCCTCCGGGTCACCCGGTCAGGTGGTCCCGCGGACCCGCCCGCGCGGGGCTCCCGGGTTCGCCGGGCGGGCCGGTCCGGGCCGTCCATACGATCGCCGACATGGCCCGTGACCTCGACGTCCAGCTCCTGGAGGCGGTCTCGGTCCGCCGGGGGCGGCTGCGCGAGTCGCTGCTGTGGGGCCGCGAGCGCCGCCGGCTGGCCACCGTGAACGGCGTCCGCCAGTTCCTCGCCGGCTTGGTGCTCGCCGCCGTCGTCTGCGCCGGCTGCGTGGGGTGCAGCTTCCTGCAGGAGGCCCTCGCCGACCGCGAGGCGAGCACCTCGGGGACCACCTCGGGGACCACCGCGGGGGCGTCGCAGCGGTGAGCGTCCGGACCACGCGGATCACCCTCGCCGGGTCCCGCCGCCGGGTCGACCTCGCGCTCGACGCGACGGCCGCGGTCGGGCTGCTGGTGCCCGACGCGCTGCGGGTGCTCGACGAGCCGCCCGGCACCGCGCCCGACGCGTTCGTGCTCACGCTGCCCGACGGCCGGGCCCTGGACCCGCAGGAGTCGCTCGCCGCGGCCGAGGTGCGCGACGGCACGACCGTGCTGGTCAGCCGCCGCGGCGAGGCGGTGGGCGCGGCCATCGTGCACGACCTGGTCGAGGTGGTGGCCGACGACGTCGGCTCCCGGCCCGGCCGCTGGCGGCCCGCCGCCCGCCGGTGGACGGCGACCGCGCTCCTCGCCGCCGCGGCGCTGGCCGCCGTCCTCGTGCTCGACGACGGCGAGGGCACGGCGCCCGCCGCCGCCTGCGCCGCCGTCGTCGCGCTGCTCGGGCTGGTCGGCCGGTGGCCGGCGCTGCGGCCGCTGGGCACCGGTCTGGTGCTCGCCGGGGGCGTGGGGCTGCTGGCCACCGTGCCGCGGCTGGCCGGCGACCTCCTGCTGCGCGCCGCGCTGGCCGCGGCCGTCGTCGCCGTCACCGGCCTGCTGCTCGCGCTGCTGCACCGGGTGCTGCGCGCCGCGCTGCTGGGCGCCGGGGTGCTGGTCGCGCTCGCCGGCGGCTGGGCCGGGCTCACCGCGCTGGGCGCCACCGACGTCGAGGCCGGGGCCACCGCGGCGGCGGTCGCGCTGCTCGTGCTCGGCGTGCTCCCGCAGGTGGCGGTGCAGCTCTCCGGGCTGGCCCGGCTCGACGACCGCGTGGTCGACGGCGCCGAGGTGCCGCCGGTCCAGGCCGCCGGGGTGCTCGACACCGCCCACCGCGGACTGGTCACCGGCGGGGTCGCCGCCGCCGCGGTGCTCGCCGCCGGCGCCGCGACCGCCGCCCGCGGGCCGGTGTGGGGCGTCGTCCTCGCCGGGCTGCTCGGGGTCGCCGTGCTGCTGCGCGCCCGCACCTTCCCGCTCACCGCCTCGCGGCTGGCCTGCCTGGCCGCGGGAGGCGTGGTGGCCGGCGCGCTGCTGCTGCGCTGGCTCGACGAGGGAGCCGAGCCGGCCCTGGTCGCCGGCGTGCTGCTGCTCGGCGCCGCGGTGCCGGCCGCACTGGCGCTCGCGGTCACCCCGCCCGGGCACGTCGCCGCCCGCGCGCGGGTCGTCGCCGACCGGGTCGAGCAGGTCGTCGTGGTGGCCACGGTGCCGGTGCTCGTCGGGCTGTACGGCGTCTACGGCCGGCTGCTGGAGGTCTTCGGGTGACCGCGGACCAGACCATCGGCGCGCTCGGCGCGCCGCCGCGGGTGCCCGACCGGCCGCCGGTGCGCGCCACCGACCTGCTGGCCGGCGTGCCCGCCGGCGACCGGCCGCTGGCCCGGGTGACGGGCGCGCTGCGCGGCCTGGTCACCGCCAGCCGCGACGCCGCCGCGCTGGAGGCCCGCGAGCGGGCGGTGGTCGCACCGGTGCCCGCCGGGCGGCGGATCGTCGTCGCCGCGGCCAAGGACGGCGGCGGCCGGACCACCGTCACCGCGCTGCTCGCCTCGGCCTACGCCGCCCGCCGCGCCGACGCCGTGCTCGCCGTCGACGCCCACCACGTGCACGCCTCCCTGGCCTGGCGGCTGGGCCTGGCCACCGCCCCGCGCCAGGTGCAGCTCGACGAGTACCTGCTCGGCCGCGGCGGGCGTGACCTCGCCGGGGTGGACGACGTGCTGCCCCGCACCCGCACCGGGCTGCGGCTGCTCGCCGACGTCCGCGGCGGCCCGCCCGAGCGCCCGCGCGACCTCGCCCGCACGCTGAGCCGGCTGTTCGCCGTCACGCTGCTGGACACCGGACCGGGCTTCGACTCCCCGTGGACCGACGTCCTGCTGGCCGACGCGCACGGCATCGTGCTCGTCGCCGAGGCCACGCCCGAGGGGGTCGAGCGCGCGGTGCTGGCGCTGGAGCAGCTGGAGCGCGCGGCGGGGGAGGCCGGGCTGGCCCGCACTACCGTCGTCCTCAACGAGACCGTGGCCGGCAGCCGGCTCCGGCACGGACCGGCGCGGCGGCTGCTGGCCGAGCGGGGCGAGCACGGCGTGCCGGTGCTGGCGCTCGGCCACGACCGGCACCTGGCCGCCGGCGGGCCGGTCGACCTGCGCCGGGTCGCCCGCCGCACCGTCGAGCAGGCGCTGGAGACCGCCGGCGTCGCCCTGTCCCGCTCGCTGGGCACGGGCGGCGGGGAGGGGCAGGCCGACCGGTGACCACCGTCGCCGTCCACCGCCCCGCGCGCACCGTCGTCCCCCCGGCGCCGCTGCCGACGCTGCAGGTGGAGAGCCCGCCCAACCTGCCCGAGGGGTCGGGCGGACCGGGGCTGCAGACGCTGCTGCCGATGGCCGGCGTCGGCGCCTCGATGACGGTCATGCTGGTGTTCCGCGGCAGCTCCTTCGCCGCGATCGGCGCGATCGTGCTGGTCGCCTCGCTGCTCGGCGCGCTGGTGTTCACGCTGTCCAGCCGCGGCAAGGCCACCCGCGAGCGGCGCCGGCTGCGCGGCCTGTACCTGGACTACCTGGAGCGGCTGCGCGACCGGGCGGCCGACGAGGAGCGCGCGTGGCGGGCCGCGGCGCTGCTGGCCGCGCCGGCGCCGGACACGCTGGTCGACCTCGTCCGGTTCCGCGGCCGGCTGTGGGAGCGGCGCGGCGCCGACCCCGACTTCCTCGCGCTGCGGGTGGGCACCGGCACGCTGCCGGTCCGCCAGGTCGCCGTGGCCGACTCCGGCACCGCCGTCAGCCCCGCCGACCCGTTCATGCTCGCCGAGGCGCGCACCCTGCGCCGCCGCTTCGGCCGGCTGCCCGGCGCGCCGGTCACCGTGCCCCTGGACCGCGCCGGCGACGTGTCGGTCGTCGGCGACCGGGACGACGTCGACGCGCTCGCCCGCTTGGTCGTCGGCCAGGCCGCGGCGCTGCACCCGCCCGACGACGTCCGCATCGCCGTGGTCACCGACCGCCCCGAGGCGTGGGCGTGGGTGCGCTGGCTGCCGCACGCCGTCGTCCCGGGGCCGATCGGGCGCGGCGGCCCCCAGGCGCTGGTCGCCCCCACCCCGGCGGGCCTCGCCGCCCTGCTCGCCGACTTCCTCGCCACCCAGGCCCGGGCCGCGGCGTCGGCGGCCCGCCGCGGCGGCGGCCGCGCGGAGTCGGCCACCCGGCCGCGGTTCCTCGTGGTCGCCGACGGCTGGGGCGCGCCCGCCCGGCCGCTGCCGCTGCCGGACCCGGCGCTGACGCTGGCCGACCTCGGCGGCACCGTGCTGCACCTGTGCCGCGACCGGCTCGACGAGCCCGGCGAGGTCGGCGTGCGGGTGACCGTCGACGGCACCGCGGTGACCGTCGAGGCGCCCGTGCCCGGGCCGGAGGTGTCCGGCACCCTCGACCGCTGGACCGCCGCCGAGGCCGAGGGGCTGGCCCGCGCGCTCAGCCCGGCCCGCCTCTCGCCGGACTCCTACGACGACGGCACCGGCAGCGCCCCGGCCGACTTCCCGTCGCTGCTCGGCCTCGACCCGCACGCGCCGCTGGACCTCCCGCAGCGGTGGGCGCCGCGCGGCGAGCGGGACTTCCTGCGCGTGCCGATCGGCGTCGACCTCGCCGGCCGCGCGGTGCGGCTGGACCTCAAGGAGTCCTCGCAGCTGGGCATGGGCCCGCACGGCATGTGCGTCGGCGCGATCGGCTCGGGCAAGAGCGAGCTGCTGCGCACGCTGGTGCTCGGCCTGGTGCTCACCCACCCGCCGGAGGACCTCGCCGTCGTCCTCATCGACTACAAGGGCGGCGCCGCGTTCAGCCCGTTCGCCGGCCTGCCGCACCTGGCCGGGCTGATCACCAACCTCCTGGCCGACGAGGCGCTGATCGAGCGCGCCTACGCCAGCCTCGACGGCGAGGTGCGCCGCCGGCAGGAGCTGCTGGCCGCCGTCGGCGCCGTCGACATCACCGAGTACGGGCTGCGCCGGGACGCCGACCCGGCCCTGGAGCCGCTGCCGCACCTGCTCGTGGTCGTCGACGAGTTCGCCGAGCTGATCACCGCCAAGCCCGACTTCGCCGAGCTGTTCCTGCGGATCGGGCGGATCGGCCGCTCCATCGGGGTGCACCTGCTGCTGTCCAGCCAGCGGGTCGAGTCGGGCAAGCTGCGCGGCCTGGACACCTACCTGTCCTACCGGCTGGGCCTGCGCACCTTCTCCGAGCTGGAGAGCCGCACGGTCATCGACACCCCCGACGCCTTCCACCTGCCCGCCGTGCCCGGGTCGGGCTGGCTCAAGGTCGACGTCAGCGTCTACACGCAGTTCAAGACCGCCTACGTCTCCGGCCCGCTGGACGACGCCGGCGGGCCCGCCGACGAGCCCACCGCCCGGCCGGGGACGCCGGTGCAGCCGCTCGGCCTGTTCGGCGCGTTGCCGGCCGCCGAGGACGAGGCCGCGGTGCGGGTGGCGACGCCGCGCGTGGTGGGCCCGACCCTGCTCGGCTCGCTGGTCGCCCAGGTCGCCGCGTCGGGCGCGCCGCGGGTCCGCGACATCTGGCTGCCGCCGCTGCCCGCGGTGCTCGGCCTGGCCGACGCCGCCGGCGGCTGGCGGGTCACGGCCGAGGGCGTGCGGCTCGACCGGCCGGCGCACCCGGACCGGCTGCTGGTGCCGATCGGCCGGCTCGACGACCCGGTGCGGCAGTGGCAGGACACCTGGGAGGTCGACCTCGACGACGGCGCCGGCCACCTGCTGGTGCTCGGCGGCCCCCGCTCGGGCACCTCCAGCGCGCTGGCCACGGTGGTGCTCGGCCTGGCCACCACCCGCTCCCCGGACGACGTCGCCGTCTACGGCATCGACCTCGACGGCGGGGCGCTGCGGCCGCTGGCGGCGCTGCCGCACGTCGGGTCGGTCGCCGGACGGGAGGACCCGGAGCTGGTCCGCCGCACGATCGAGGAGCTCGGCGAGGTCGTCGCCGCCCGCGAGACGCTGTTCCGCGACCGTGGCTGGACCGGCCCGGCCGACCTGCGGGCCGCGCGCGCGGCCGGCGGGCGGGGGCTGCCGCCCGCGGACGTCGTCCTGGTCGTGGACGGGTGGGCGGCGCTGATGACGGCGTTCGAGCCGCTGGCCGACCAGGTCGGGGAGCTGCTCACCCGCGGCGGGCGGGTCGGCCTGCACGTGGTGGCGAGCGCCCGCCGCTGGAACGAGGTGCGGATGCGCATGCAGCCGGCCTTCACCGCGCGGGTGGAGCTGCGGCTGGCCGAGCCCGCCGAGTCCAGCATCGAGGCCCGGGCCGCCCGGGCCCTGCCGCAGCGCACGCCCGGCCGCGGCCTGACCACCGACTCGCTGGTCGGGCAGGTGGCGCTGCCCGCTCTGGTCGTGCCGCCCCGCGGCGAGGACGGGCTGGAGGAGGCCTGCCGGCTGGTCGCCGGGACCTGGACCGGAGCCGCCGTGCCGCCGGTGCGGGTGCTGCCCCGGGTCCTCGGCGCCGCCGATCTCCTCGGCGACGCGACCCCCTGGCGGGTGCCGCTGGGCCGGGCCGAGCGCGACCACGCGCCCGTGGTCTGGGACCTCGAGGGCGCCGAGCCGCACCTGCTGGTGCTCGGCGACAGCGGCAGCGGCAAGACCAACCTGGCGCGGCTGGCGGCCGGCGCGCTCGCGGCCCGCCACGGGGAGGACGACGTCGTCTTCGCCGTGTACGACCCCCGGCGCGGGCTGCGCGGCGCCGTCCCGGACGAGCTGGAGGGCGGCTACGCCGACACCGTCGGCCGGGCCGCCGAGCTCACCGCTGCGATCTGCACCGAGCTGGCCCGGCGCAGCGACGCCCCCGACGGACCGGCACCGCGGATCGTCGTGGTCGTCGACGACTACGACGTCCTGGCCGCCAGCAGCACCCCGCCGCTGGACGCCTTCCGCCCCTACCTGGCCTCCGCGCGGGACCTGCGGCTGTCGTTCCTGCTCACCCGCCGGGTCATGGGCGCCGCCCGCGGCCTGTACGAGCCGCTGGTCAGCGGGCTGCGCGAGTCGGGCGCGGCGCTGCTGCTGATGAGCGGCGACCCCTCGGAGGGCCAGCTGCTGCCGGGGCTGCGGCCGCGCACGCTGCCGCCGGGCCGCGGCCGCCTGGTCCGCCCGGGCGTGCCGGAGGTGGTCGTGCAGACGGCGCTGGCCGCGGAGCTGCCGTGAGCGCCGACGCCGTCGCCGTCCTCGCCGCCGTCCCCGACGAGGCGCGGGTCGTGGCCGCGCTCGCGCACGCCGTCCCCGCCCTGTCGGTGGAGCAGGACGGCGACGGCGCGCTGCACCTGTCCGGCGGCGACGGCCGGTACTGGTTCACCGTCGACGCGCCGGTGCTGGTCCGGGTCGAGGGCGAGGCCGACCGGCTGCTCGGCAGCGGGCCACCGGTGCCCTGCCCGGGGTGGTGGGTCGAGGTGCGCGCCGACCCGCGGGTGCCCGGCGCCCCGGAGGCCGCCCGCGAGTTCGCCCGCGCCCTGGCGCAGCTGGGGGAGGGGACGCTGTGGGCGAGCCGCTGACCGCCCTCGGCGACGGCGCGACCGACCGCAGCGTGCTGGTGGAGACCCGGCGCCGCGTCGCGGGGCTGTCGCCGGCGCTGCTGCGCGCCCTGGACGAGGCGCGCGCCGGCCGCCGCGAACTGGTGCTGCTCAGCGCGGTCGACACCCGCGTCACCCACCCGCTGGCGGTGCTGCTGCGCGAGCCGGGCACCCGCTGGGTGGTGCGGGACGCGCAGCGCGCCTCCGACGGGATCACCGGCGCCGAGCTGGTCTGGGACGGCGCCGCGTTCACCCCGACCGGCGCGCCGCCGCCCCTGGTGCCGCCCGGCCCGGCCGGCCCAGGTGCCCTGGAGGTGGCGGTCGAGGCGCTCTCGCCGGCCACCCGCGACCTCCGGCTCGGCGCGACGACCGAGGCCCTGGCCGCCGCGCTCGGCGTCCCGCTCGCCGGCTGGGGCCCCGCCGAGCCGGTGACCCGGCCGTGGTCGGCGGCCGAGGTGACCGCCGGCGTGCGGCGCCGCATGCCCCGGCCGTCGTCGGTCGTCGTGGTGGGCGGCGGACGGCTGACCGGCCTGCTCGCCGTCTCCCGGGTGCGCACCGGCGTGCTCGAGCGGCTGTCGGCCCTGGCCCCGCTGCCCGCCGGTCCGGACGACGCTGCCCTGACCGCCTCCGCCGCCGCCCTCGCCCGCGCCGGTGCCCGCTCGGCGCTGTTCTCGTGGCAGCCGGGCAGCGACGGGACCCGCTCCGGACGTCTCCAGCCGGTGCCCGTGCCGCTCGGCGCGATGGTCACGGAGAGTTCCGGCGCGCCGGGGGTGCTCCGGCGGGCGGGAGGCCTGGAGCTGACCCCGCTCGAGGGGACCGCGGACGGCGTCTGGGCCCGGTTCGGCGCCCTCGCGCACCGTGACCTGGCACGTTTCACCGCTGCGCTCGCGGGGGAGGGCAGATCGGGACCGGACGAAACCGCTCCGTGACCGCACCTGGACACGCCTTGGCTCGTTGCGCACCGTGGGGACGAGCCCGCACCACCGCCGTCGACACGGAAGGCAGCTCGCGATGAAGTTCGACATGGGCAGCACCACGCTGCAGACGCTCACCCAGCAGACCCAGGGGTCCAGCGACGACCTCGGCACCCTGATCCAGCGCCTGATCGCGGCCGCGGCCCCCCTCGAGGGCTCGTTCAACGGCGCCGGCCGCGCCGCCTTCGACTCCTTCAAGGCGCGCGCCGACCAGATCACCGCCGACCTCAACTCGGCCCTGGGCGCGATCCTCGGCGGCCAGTCCGGCATGAACACCGCCTTCACCCAGGGCGACACCGAGATGTCCGACAACGCCACGGCCACCATGGGGTCGGCCGACTTCGACGCCGCGCGCTTCGCGGGCACCCGCTGACGAGGAGGACGACCATGCCGAGCACCGACCGCCTCAGCTACGACACCGGCACCTCCCAGCAGGTGCAGGGCGACCTCCAGGCCGTCGTCGGCCAGCTGGAGGCCCTCATCGGACAGCGCGACACCGCCGTCGCCGCCGCGATGAGCGACTTCCAGGCCGACGGGGTCAGCGACGAGTACGCCGTCGTCGAGCAGCGCTGGCACCGCGCCGCCACCGAGGTCCGCCAGATCATCGACCTGGTGAAGACCACGATGGTGCAGAACGACGAGTCCGCCACCAGCGCCAACACCCGGGCCCGCGCCGCCGTCCAGGCCATCGGCTGACCCCGGCTGACCGTGCCCGGGCCGCGTGCGGCCCGGGGGAGGAGGAGCTGTGACCAGCTGGGACATCGACCCTGCCGGCGTGCAGGGGGTCCTCGCACGCACCACCGACGTCGCGGCCGGCTTCGACCCGGCGCTGCAGTCGATGTCGTCGGCGATCGAGGGAGCGGCCACCGCCGGCGCGTCCGGCCCGGTCGCCTCGGCGCTCAGCGGTTTCGCGACCGCGCTGTCGGCCGACGTCGAGTTCGTCTACGGCCGCACCAGCTCGGCGGTGCAGGGCTGCGTGGGTGCGGTGAACGCCTACTCGGCCGGCGACCTCGAGATGGCCGCGACCGCGCAGGCCAACGCCACCGCCGCGCCCGGTGGCCAGTTCGGCGGCACCGGTGGCGGCCCGGGCGGGGTGCAGCCGCGGTGATCGACCCGAGCGGCATCCCGCAGTACGAGGGCGAGCCCGAGCAGGTCCTGGCCCACGCCGAGGCCATGGCGTCGGCCGCCGGCACTTTCGCGAGCACCGGCCAGGACGTGCACAGCACCTGGCAGGGGCTGGCCGGCGTGTACACGGCACCCGAGGCCGGGCAGCTGTTCGCCGCCACGCAGCCGGTCGCCGACCGGGCCACCGGCGTCGCCGACGAGGTCGGCCTCGTCTCCGCCGCGCTCACCGTCTTCGCCGAGACGATGGCGCCGATCAAGACGCGCCTGGAGGAGATCCGCACCGAGGCGCAGACCATGGTGGAGGCCGCCGAGGCCGACGACGAGTGGGACGACGACGGCGACAACATCGACGCCCACAACGCGCTGATGAGCGAGGTCGGCCGGCTGGTCGCCGAGTGGCAGGCCGCCGAGCGGGAGTGCGCCAACGCGATCAACGCCGCCTTCGGCAGCTCCTTCCGCTACGTCGCCGACAACGGCGACGAGACCGTCGACGTGAACGAGTACGGCTACGACGCCGAGACGTTCGAGACGGCGGTCGACGAGGAGGTCGAGCTCCCCTGGGGCACCGTCGAGCACGAGGACCCGGGCTCCTGGGGCAACGTGGGCGGCTTCTTCCAGGGCGTCTTCGTCGACGGCGTCTGGGGCGACATCCGCGGGCTGGGCACCCTCGTCGGTGTCGACGGCGGGGACGCCGCCGCGGAGGCGTGGGGCAACCTCGGCGTCCTGGCCAGCAGCCTGACCACGCCGGGCATCGTCTACGGCATGGCCGACCCCGAGTACGGGCAGCGGCAGCTCGACCTGTGGGGCGCGCTGGGCAGCTCGATGGTCGCCAGCGACACGTGGGACGAGAACGGCGGGCGCGCCTTCGGCCAGGTGCTGTGGAACTTCGGCTCGCTGGCCATCGGCGGCGTCGGCGCGGTCGGCAAGGCCGGCAAGCTCGGCAAGCTGGGCACCCTGGCCGCGGCCGGCCGGATCACGGTCTCGCGGCTGTTCGAGACCGCCGTCCGCACCCCGGTCAGCGACCTCGCCGCGCGGATCGGCAGCCACCTGTCCGAGCTGTCGGCGCGGGTCGACGTCCCGACCCGCAGCGACGTCCACCTGGACCTGCCCGACGCTCCGGACGCCCCGCGCGTCGACGTCCCGGACGCCGGCCGTCCCGATCTGCCGGACGCCGGCCGTCCCGATCTGCCGGACGCCGGCCGTCCCGATCTGCCGGACGCCGGCGGCGGGGACCTCCCCGGAGGGACGGCGACCCCGGATGCGCCGGGCACCCCGGACGGGGCCACGACCCCCGACGGCGGCACGGCCCCGGACGCGCCGGACGGGTCCGCACCCGACGCGCCCACCGGCGGGGCCGACCCGGCGAACCCGCCGCTGGACCCGACCCCCGCCGGCCAGCCGCGGCCGTCGTGGGAGACCTTCCCCGACACCTCCGACGCGGTGAGCAGGGTCGACGCCGAGCACCCGCCGCTGGACGTCAGCGACCTCGACCCGGTCGAGCGCGGGCAGCTGGGAGAGGCGCTGACCCGCGCCGACCTCGAGGCGCAGGGCTTCGAGATCGTCGCCGAGCAGCGGCAGATCTGGGTGCCGAACTCCGACGCCTACTTCGTGCCGGACTTCATCGCCCGCGACCCCGCCGGCAACGTCGTCCTCGTCGAGTCGAAGTTCGGCAGCGGCGCGGGGTACACCCCCAACCAGGTCGACGGGTACGGCGACCTGGCCGGCGGGCAGATGCCCCTCGTGCCGCGCGCGAGCGACTTCGCCGCGTCCCTCCGCGGGCCCGACGGGTCGCTGCCGACCGTCGACCGGGTGGTCACCTACCGCTGGAACACCGACCTGGTGCCCGACGAGGGCCTGCTCACCCGCGCCTACGAGGACCTGGGCTGGTGACCCCGCCGGAGCCGGTGAAGGTCCGCAAGCCACCGCCGCGCACCGGGGCGGTGGGCCGCGACCTGCGGCGGCTGGTCGAGGAGCGGCTCGCCGCCGAGCTGTCCTCGCGGGGCTGGCGGCAGGGCCGGCGGAAGGGCACCTGGACCACGGACGCCGGGATGGAGCCGCCGCTCGTCGCCCGGCTGACCGTCGACGTCGACACGATGCGCGCCCAGGTCGTGCGCGTCGCCGCCGCCGTCGCGGTGGTCGTACCGGAGGTCGAGGAGCTCCTCTCCGGCGCCCCCGACGCCTCGCTCACCCGGTTCCAGGTCAGCTATCCCGACCACGGCCACCCGCTCGCCCGGGCAGACCTCGGCGAGGTCGACGGCGTGGCGCGGCAGCGGCCGCTGGACTGGCAGGCGCGGGACGAGTCCCAGCTCGGCCAGGCCGTGACCGGGTTCCTCGACCACCTCGACGGCCCCGTGCGGCGGTGGCTGGACGAGCGGGCCGGCGTCGCCGCGCTGCTCGGGGCCGCCGACGCGGACGGGTCCGGCGGCGCCGGGGAGCGGACGCGGGCCGCCGCGGCGCTGGAGGCGCTGCGGGGGGACCCGGCGGCCGCGCGCGCCCGGCTGGCCCGCTACCGCGAGCGGCCCGACTCCGGCGACGGCGCCGAGCAGGTCGACGCCTTCACCGCGTGGCTGGAGCCGGCGGTCGCCGGTCGCGGCGCCGGCGGCTGACCCCGGCGCTGCGAGGATGACGGCGTGACCGTCAGCGACCCCCGGACCATCGACGCCGTCGCCCGCTCCGCCGACGGTCTGCTCGTGCTCGCCGTGACCGAGGACCGGCCCTACACCGCCGCCGACACCGACCGGCTGGCCGAGGAGCTGCGGGTCAAGCTCAACGGGTACGTCTACGCGCTGCGGTCCGGCCAGGTGCCCGAGCGCCGGGACGGCGAGCCGGCCGCCGTCGTCCTCTCGGCGATCACCGAGCCGCCGGCCGCGGTGCGGGAGGTCCTCGAGGCGGCCGGCCAGGTGCTGGCCGCCGACGGGGTCACCGTCACCTGGCGGCTGCTGACCCCGCCCGGGCGCGAGCCGACCGACGTCCTGCGCGACATCGCCGCGGCGCTGATCGCCGCGGTGCCGGACTCCACCGCGCGCATCCGCTACCGCGCCACCGCGGTCGGGCCGGTGCGCCGCGACGGGTTCCACGCCGTGACCGGCGGCGGCAACGCGGTCAACGTGCCGGTCCCCGGCGCCGTCCGCGACGCCGTGGAGGAGCTCAAGCAGGTCATGTGGACCCCGGAGAAGGGCACCTGGCTCGAGGTCGACCTGGTCCTCGACCGGGCCGACGGCCGGCTGGAGCCCGGCTTCAACTACGGCCTCGAGCCGGCGGGGGAGCCGCTGACCCGCGACGTCCTGGTCGCCGAGCTGCGCAGCTTCCCCCGGCCGCCGGAGGCGGTCCCGGCCTGGATGGCCGAGCGGATCGGCTGAGCCGGATCGGCTGAGGCGGATCGGCTGAGGCGGATCGGCTGAGGCGGATCGGCTGGGTGGAGGGGGGGGGGGGGGGGGGGGGGGGGGGGGCGGGGGGGGGGGGGGGGGGGGGGGGGGGGGGGGGGCGGGGGGGGGGCGGGGGGGGGGGGGGGGGGGGGGGGGGGCCGGGGGGGGGGGGGGGCGGGC
>NZ_JBJGZX010000048.1:0-27618 GCF_054050735.1 Blastococcus sp. SYSU D00813 | reverse complement strand
GCGGCGAGACCTCCTGCCAGAACCTGTGCTGCCTGTGCCGCCGCCACCACCGGCTCAAGACCCACGCCCGCGGCTGGGTCTACCGGATGGCGCCCGACGGGACACTCACCGTCACCACCCCCTCCGGGGTCACCCGCACCAGCCGGCCCCACCGAAGACGACGAGCCGACATCGCGCGACGAGCACGCGGCATCGACCCGCCACTGCTGCCCCTCACCGGCACCCGGGTCCTCACCGGCCCACCCTCGGCGGCGGCTGGTCCCCAGGACGACGATCCGCCACCGTTCTGACCTGCTGAGGAGCCGGAACGACGTCGGTCTCACCCTCGGGAGGGGAGTGGCCCGCCGGACCTCAAGGCCCGAGGGCGCCCCTGCCGATGCGCTCGTGTGCCCGATCCCGTGATCCGCCGCCTCGTCGGCGCGCTGCTCGCCGGCGACCCGCCGGCGGACGACGGCGCGCGCGGCGACGGCCGGGGCCGGGTGGACGACGCCGCGGCCGCCGCCGAGGTCGAGGCGGAGGTCGCGGCGCAGGCCCTGCGGCGGGCCCGGGTCTCCGGCCTGGTGATCGGCCTGGTCGCGGTCGTCGTCTTCCCCGCGTGGTCGTTGCTCGACTTCTACCTCGAGCCGTCCCTGGCGCCGGGGTTCCTGGCGCTGCGCCTGCTCGCCGACCTGCCGATGCTGGCGCTGCTGTACCTGCTGTGGCGCCACCCGCTCGGACACCGCCGGCCCGAGCTGCTGGTCTTCCTCCTGCTCGCGGTCGTGCAGGCTGCCATCTGCTGGATGGTCGCCTTCGTCGACAACACCGAGTCCTACGCCTCGGGCCTGCTGCTGGCCATCTACGGCTGCGGCGGCATCCTCGCCGCCCCGGCCCGCTGGACGGTGGGCCTGGTGACCGTCACCTGGGTCGGCCTCGGGGCCGCCGTCCTCCTCTCCCCGGTCGGCATCCCGGACGTCGACGTGGCCGCGGTCGTCTTCTGGCTGGCCACCGCCACGGTCGTCGCCACGATCACCCACGCCGTCCGCCACACGCTCGGGGCCCGCGAGCTCTCCACGCGGGTCCACCTGCTGCGGGAGCGCGAGCGCACCCGCCTGCTGCTCGACCGCCTGGAGCGGCTCAGCCTCGAGGACCCCCTCACCGGCCTGGCCAACCGCCGGCGGTGGGACCTGGAGCTGGCCGCCGCCTGTGCCGCCGCCGGCGCGACCGGCGCCCCGCTGGCCGTCGTCGTGGTCGACGTCGACCGCTTCAAGCAGGTCAACGACCGCCACGGGCACGCCGGCGGCGATGCTGCGCTGCGCGAGGTCGCCCGCCTGCTGGTCCGCCGCGTCCGGGCCGGCGACGTCGTGGCCCGGCTGGGCGGCGACGAGCTCGCCGTCCTCCTCCCCGGCTCCGACGCCGCCCGCGCGACCGAGCTCGCCGAGGAGCTGCGCGCCGCCGCCGTCCAGCTCGCGCCGCCCGGCTTCCGCGCCGGGGAGCTCACCCTGTCCCTCGGCGTCGCCGCCGACGCCGGGGCGCTCGACCCGGCCGAGCTGATGCGTGGCGCCGACCAGCGCCTGTACGCGGCCAAGGCCACCCGCAACGCCGTCGGCGCCCCGGTGCCCCGGCCCCGGGCGCCGCACGGGGCGGGCTCGCTCCCCGGCTGACCCGGCAGGGTGAGGCACCCCGCCGGTGGCGTCCGACCGCGTGCCGCCCGGGCTGGCGTCGTGACCCCGGACCGTTCCGCGGTCCCCGGCACGAGCACCACAGGAAGCAGCCCATGGACACACCCGGCGTCGACCTCCCCGAGGTCGACGGCGCCGTCGACGTCACGTCGCTGTGGCGTGGCGTGGCGTCGCGGTCGGGGCCCGGGTGCAGACCGCCGACCCGCACACCCTCCTGGTCCGCCCGTCGGCCGGGGAGTACGTCGACGCCGCGGTCGTGACGGTCGGCGAACCGGTCGAGGTGTTCTGGCAGGGCCCCACCGGCGGGCGCGCGCTGCCCGCCGAGGTCGTCCACGTGGACGCCGGTGCCGCCCCGCGCTGGCACCTGACGGTGACCGGCCCTTCGGCGCGGCCCCGGACCCGGGCACGCCGCTGGGCATCGCCGTCGACCTCGGGGACGGTGTCGTCCGGTACCGCGCCGAGGTGCACCGCGTGCAGAGCAGGGGACCGGACTGGTCGCTCGGCCTGCGCCTGCTCGACCCCGCCGAGCGCGACCAGGACCGGCTGCGCCGCCGCGTCTTCCAGGCGCTGCGGGAGGAGCGCGCCCGCTCCGCCGGCGTCTGACGGGGTTCACGGGGCGAGGTCCGTGGCGACCCCCGGCTCCAGCCAGCGGAAGCGCCCGCGGATCTCCGCCGGCGCCGCCGCCAGCTCCCGCTCCACCGCCGCGCGGCCCTGCCGGAAGTGGCTCCACCCCTCGTAGTGCACCGGCACCACCACCCGCGGCCCCACCAGCCGGCACAGCTCCACCGCCTCCCGGGCGGTCAGCGTGTAGCGCACCGGGCCGGTCACCGGGAACCGCACGCCGCCGAGGTGCAGCACGGCCGTGTCGACGCGCAGCCGGTCGGCGACCTGCCGCAGCCCGTCGAACAGCACCGTGTCCCCCGAGATCCACAGCACCTCCGCGTCGGGCTCGGCCGGGCGCACCGCGAAGCCCACGACGTCCCCGACCAGGGGCCGGCTCAGCGGCGGCCCGTGCCGCGCCGGGGTGGCGGTGACCTCCAGCGCCGGCCGGCCGGGGGCCTCGAGCACGGTCCGCTGCCAGGGCCGCAGCCCACGCGTCGCCGGGCCGCCGCCGCGCGGCCCCTCCCCCAGGCGGACGGCGCCCGGGGCCGTCGTCACCACGACCGGCACCGACGCCAGCAGCGCGCGGCCGGCGTCGTCGAGGTTGTCGGCGTGGTGGTCGTGGGTGAGCAGGACGGCGTCGACCGGCAGCACCTGCGCGGCCGTCAGCGCCGGCCCGCGCACCTTCCGCGACCCGGTGCCCCAGCCGAAGGCGTAGTGCCGGCCGGGCGGGTCGAACGTCGGGTCGGTCAGCAGCCGCCACCCGCCGAGCTCGACCAGCAGCGTGGGCCCCCCGACGTGGGTGACCCGGGGGCCGGTGCCCACGCCGGTCAGGGCACCTCGGCCGGCCGCGGACCGGTCGCGTGCGCCAGCGCCCAGTCCAGGACGTCGTCGGCGATCCGCTGCCAGCCGGGCTGGGCCGGCAGCAGGTGCGCGAAGCCGTCGTACTCCACGACCTCGGTGACCGTGTCGCCGCGGTAGTGCCTCGCGTTCGACCGCTGGACGCTCGGCGGCATGATGTGGTCCTCGCTGCCGGAGACGAACAGCAGCGGCGGCCGCGCCGGGTTCGCGTAGTCGACGGCGATGTCCTGCGGCCCGGGCATGAGGTTGGCCAGCACCGAGTTCCACAGGATCCGCCCCGAGGCCGGCACGTGGTAGCGCCGGTACAGCCGCCGCGACTCCTCCTCGTCGAAGGTGTTCGTGAAGGCGTAGTGCCACTGCTCCTCGGTCAGTTCGACCGCCCGGTGCCGGTTGGCCGGGTTCTTCAGCACCGCCCACGTCGAGCGGATCTGCGACAGCGGCGTCACGTGCACCCCCTCGGTCGGCGCGGAGTTCATCGCCACCCCGACCGCGCCCAGGCCCCGGTCCAGCAGCAGCTGCACCCAGGCGCCGCCGGCCGAGTGCCCGATGAGCACCGGCGGCCGGTCGAGCTCCCGGACGACGGCCTCCAGGTGCCCGACCAGCGCCGGCGCGGTGAGGTCGGCGATCGGCGTCGGGTCCGCGTTGAGCGCCTCCACCTCCACCTCGAACCCGGGGTAGGCGGGGGTCAGCACGCGGAACCCGCGCGCCTCGTAGTGCGCCGCCCACTCCTCCCAGCTGCGCGGGGTCACCCAGAACCCGTGCACGAGGACGATCGTGTCCGGCACGGACGGCGGTGTGGACGACGGCGTGGTCATGGCGCTCTCCTCTGCTGGTCGGCCGGGTCGGCCTCTGGGTGGCGGCGAGCCTGGCAGCGGCCGGCGCGGGCCGGTCGACTGTCCGTGCGCGGTCCTGGTCCCTGCGTGCCCGACCGGCCGGGCGCCGGTACCGCGGCGGGTCGGGCCTCTGCCACGCTCCCCGCGACGGGGACCGCCGAGCCGGTGCGCGCGCGCCCGGCTCCGAGCCAGGGACCGGCGATGCTGCTGTTCGACACCGCGCCGCTGCACTCTTCCGAGCGCGCCGAGGCCTTCCGCGCCGTCATGCAGGAGGCCGCCTCCCCGTGCCGCATCGAGCAGCGGGAGCCGCCGGACCGCATGCAGGCGCGGATCTCGGTCTGGTCCTACGGCCGCGCCGCGCTGCTCAGCACCGACGCGTCGTGCTTCGGCCTGGTCCGGACGGCGCGGCACGTGCGTTCCGGCAGCGAGCCCGTGGTCTCGCTGTCCTACCAGCGGCAGGGCCGGGCCGAGTTCGGCCAGCTCGACCACCGGCAGGTCGTGCAGGGGCGGGACCTGTTGCTCGTGGACACCACCACCCCGTACTCGTTCGCCTGCGCGACCGGCGGGGGGAACCGGGCCGTGCAGGTGCCCCTCGACGTGCTGGGCCTGCCCGAGGACCTGGTCCGCCGGGCCACCCCGCGGCTGCGGGCCAGCCCGCTGCACGACCTGGTCCGCGGCCACCTGGAGTGGATCGCCGACGCGGCCCCCGAGCTGGCCGACGACCCGGGGGCGGCCGCGCTGGGCACGGCCACGGTCGAGCTCCTGCGGGCGCTGGTCGTGTCGGCCGCCGGGGACGACCCGCGGCGGGCGCAGGTCCGCGAGGAGACGCTGCTGAGCCGGGTCCGCAGCTACGTCCGCCAGCACCTGGCCGACCCCGGGCTCACGCCGCGGACGATCGCCGCCGCGCACAACGTGTCGGTGCGCCAGCTCTACAAGGCCTGCGCGGCGGCCGGCTGGAGCCTGGAGCAGTGGGTGATCGAGCAGCGGCTCGAGGACGCCCGGGTGCGGCTCACCACCCCGGCCGGGCTCCGTCGTCCCATCGGGGCGACGGCGCGTGCCTGCGGCTTCGCCGACGCCAGCCACTTCACCCGCCGGTTCCGGCAGGCCTACGGGGTGACGCCGCGCGAGTGGCAGCGCGCCGCCGGGTCACCCGGACCCCGCGGGTAGGTCGCGCCCGATCGGGGCACCCGGGAGGACGTGACCGCCCCTGCCCGCCTGCCCGACGCGCTCCGCGAGGTGCGCGACCGGGTCGCCACCGCGCCGCTGGGCCTGGCCACCGCGAGCCGGGACGACGCCGTCCGCACCGCCCGGGCGGTGGTCGACCAGGTCGACGACTACCTGCTGCCCCGCCTGCAGGACCTCGACGCCCCGCTGCTCACGGTGGTCGGCGGCTCCACCGGCGCGGGCAAGTCCACGCTGGTCAACAGCCTGGTCGGCGCGCCCGTCACCGCATCGGGCGTGCTGCGGCCGACGACGCGCTCGCCGGTGCTCGTCTGCTCCCCGGCCGACGCGCCGGCCTTCTCCGGCGACCGCGTGCTGCCCGGCCTCGCCCGGGTCACCGGCGGCACCGGCGGTCCCGGCACGCTGGAGCTGGTCCCGCGGCCCGAGGTGCCCGCCGGCCTGGCCCTGCTCGACGCCCCCGACGTCGACTCCGTCGTCGCCACCAACCGCGACCTCGCCGCCCAGCTGCTCGGCGCCGCCGACCTGTGGGTCTTCGTGACCACGGCGGCCCGCTACGCCGACGCCGTCCCGTGGGACGTGCTGCGGACGGCGCAGGAGCGCGGCACCGCCCTGGCCGTGGTGCTCGACCGCGTCCCGCCGGAGGCGACCGCGGAGGTGGCGCAGGACCTGGCCGGCATGCTGCAGCGGGCGGGGCTGTCCGCGGCCCGGCTGTTCGTGGTCGAGGAGCGCCCGCTGGTCGGGGGCCTGCTGCCGCCGGAGCAGGTCGCGCCGATCCGCGGCTGGCTGCACGCTCTGGCCGCCGACCGCGAGGAGCGCGCGGCGGTGGTCCGGCAGACGCTGCAGGGGGCGCTGGCCAGCCTCGAGGACCGGGTCGGCCGGGTCGCCGCGGCGGTGGACGAGCAGCACACCGCCGCCCGGGAGCTGACGGCCGCGGCGCAGGCCGCCTACGCCGACGCGTGCTCGTCGATCGACGAGGGCGTCCGCGGCGGCGCCCTCCTGCGCGGCGAGGTGCTCTCCCGCTGGCAGGAGTTCGTCGGCACCGGCGAGTGGATGCGCTCGCTGCAGAGCTCCGTGGGCCGGCTGCGCGACCGGCTCACCGCCGCGCTCACCGGCCGCCCCACGCCGGCCGAGGACCTGACCGGCGCGCTGGAGACCGGGGTGGCGGCGCTGCTGCGCGCGGAGGCCGACCGGGCCGCCGAGCGGACCACCGGCACCTGGCGGGCGCTGCCCGGCGGGGCCGCGCTGCTCGGCGGGGAGGCCGACGCGCTGGCGCGGGTCTCGCCGGACTTCCCCGAGGCCGCGGCGTCGCAGGTCCGCGACTGGCAGGGCGCCGTCCTCGACCTCGTCCGCGAGCAGGGCGCCGACAAGCGCACCCGCGCCCGGCTGGCCTCCTGGGGCGTCAACGGCGCCGGCGCGGTCGTCATGGTCGCCGTCTTCGCCTCGACCGGCGGGCTGAGTGGCGCGGAGGTCGCCGTCGCCGGGGGGACGACGGCGCTGGGACAGCGGCTGCTCGAGGCGCTGCTGGGCGACGCCGCCGTCCGGTCGCTGGCCGACCGCGCCCGGCAGGACCTGCTGCGGCGCGCCGACGGGCTGCTGCTGACCGAGCGGGAGCGCTTCGACGTCCGGGTCGCCGCGGCGGCGCCGGACGGGGACGCCGCGGCCGGCCTGCGCGCGGCCACCGCCGCGCTCTCCGCCGCCGTGCGGGCGGGCGCATGAGACGACGCGAGGTCCCGCTCGCCGACCGCCTGGCCGCGCTGCGGGAGGCGGTCGACGTCGCCGCCGAGCGGCTGGAGGGCCCGGAGGAGGCGGCGGCGCTGGGCCGCGCCCGCTCGCTGCTGGCGAAGGCCGGGGCCCGGACGGCGCTGGGCGAGGCGACCGTCGTCGCGCTGGCCGGCGCGACCGGCAGCGGCAAGTCCACGCTGTTCAACGCGCTGTCGGGGGCGGAGGTGAGCAGCCCCGGCGTCCGCCGCCCGACCACCGGCGTCGCGCACGCCACCGTGTGGGGCACCGACCCCCAGGACCGGCTGCTCGACTGGCTGGAGGTGCCCCGCCGGCACCGTCACCCGCCCGACCCGGCGCTGGACGGACTGGTCCTCCTCGACCTCCCCGACCACGACAGCGTCCGGCTGGAGAACCGCCTCGAGGTCGACCGGCTGGTCGGGCTGGTCGACGTGCTGGTGTGGGTGCTCGACCCGGAGAAGTACGCCGACGCCGCCGTGCACGAGCGCTACCTGGTGCCGCTGGCCGGGCACGCCGGGGTGCTGCTCGTCGTCCTCAACCAGGTCGACCGGCTCGACCCGGCCGCGGCCCGCGCCTGCCTCACCGACCTGCGCGGCCTGCTCGACCGCGAGGGGCTGGCCGCGACCCCGCTGCTGGCCGTCTCCGGGCGCACCGGCGCGGGCCTCGGCGAGCTCCGCGCCGACCTGGTGCAGCGGGTCGCGGCCCGCAAGGCGGCGGTGGAGCGGCTGGGCGCCGACGTCTCGGCCGCGGCCGCCGAGCTGCGGGCGTGCTGCGCGGCCGACGACACCGGTCGCGCCGGGCGGGTCGACCGGGAGCGGCTGACCGACGCCCTCGCCGGCGCCGCCGGCGTCCCCGTGGTGGCGGCCGCGGTGGAGCGCTCGGTCCGCCGCGACGGCGCGGCGGCCACCGGCTGGCCCCTGGTGCGCTGGACCCGCAAGCTGCGCCCGGACCCGTTGAAGCGGCTGCACCTCGGGGAGGGCGCCGCGGAGGGCGTCCCGGCCCGCACCTCGCTGCCCGCCGCGGGCGCGGTGCAGCAGGCGGCGGTGGCCACCGCCGTCCGCGCCGCCCGCGACACGGCCGGCGCCGGCCTGCCCCGGCCCTGGGCCGACGCGCTGCGCCGCGAGGTCGCCGTCTCGGAGGAGCGCCTCGCCGACCGGCTCGACGCCGCCGTGGCCGGCACCGACCTGGGCCCGTCGCGCACCCCGCTGTGGCAGCGCGCGGCCGGGGGCCTGCAGTGGCTGCTGGCCGGGGTGGCGCTGGTCGGCGTCCTGTGGCTGCTCGCCCTCGCCGGGCTCGGGCTGCTGCAGCTCGACGACGTCGTCCCGCTCCCCCGCGTGGAGGGCATCCCGCTGCCCACCCTGCTGCTGGTCGGCGGGCTGCTGGCCGGGGCGCTGCTGGCGCTGCTCGCCCGGCCGCTGGTCGGCGCCCGCGCCCGGCGGCGGCGACGGCGGGCCGAGCTGCGGCTGCGCGCGGCGGTGGCGGCGGTGGGGGAGGAGGAGCTCCTCGCGCCGATGGCCGAGGTGCGCGCCGACCACGACCGCTTCGCGGCCGCGCTGGCCCGGGCCGGCTAGTCGCGGGGGAGCTGGGGGGAGCGCGGCTCGGGCACCCGGTCCTGGCCGGCTCCCACCGGGCGCAGGCCGGAGGGCAGCCGGGCCCACACGTGCTTGCGGCCGGGCCGGCACTCCCAGCCGTAGTCCACCGACAGCTGCGCGACCAGGTGCAGGCCCATGCCGCCCAGCGAGGGGTCCCGGTCGACCGCCGGGACCGGCGGGCGGTCGGGCGCCTCGTCGCTCAGGTCCAGCAGCCAGCCCTCGTCGTTGGCGACCACCAGCGCGCGGACGGCGCCCCCGCCGTGCCGCAGCGCGTTGGACGCCAGCTCCTCGAAGACGAGCAGCAGGCCGTCGCGGGCGTCCTCGGTCGAGGTGGTGGACACCGACGGGTGTGCGACGCGTGCCCGCAGGTCCGACCGCACGCGCGAGACGACGTGCATGGCCTCCAGCTGCCAGTGCCAGACGTCGCCGGACACGGAGGGCACGGGTGCCTGCGGCCACGCCTCCTGGCCCATCGGTCCCCCTCGCGTCCGCTCCGTCGGGCGCCGGCACGGGCACCGGCGGCCACCATCCTGACCGACACCGCGCCGTCCCGCAGCGGAGGGGCCGGGACCGCGACCGGCCGCACGGTGGCCGGCATGGTGGAGGATGCCCGCATGGAGACGCTGCTGCGCGAGCTGAGCCGGGTGGTCCTGGCCGACCGCGACCTCGGCGACGTGCTCGAGGAGATCACCTCGATCGCCTCCCGGGGCATCCCCGGCGCGGAGTCCACCTCCACCACCCTGATCCGCGACGGGAAGGCCTACACGGCCGCCTACGACGGCGAGATGTCGCTGGCCGCCGACGAGCTCCAGTACGAGCGCGGGTACGGCCCCTGCATGGACGCCGGCCAGGGCGGCGTCGTCCTGCGGATCGACGACATGCGCACCGAGCAGCGCTGGCCGGACTACACCGCCCGCGTGCTCGAGGTCGGCGTCCGCAGCTCGCTGTCGGTGCCGCTGCCCTACCAGGGCGGGGTCATCGGGGCGCTGAACGTGTACTCGTCGCGGCCGGGTGCGTTCTCCTCGCCCGAGTCGGTGACCGCCGGCACCGACGTCGCCGAGGTGGTCGCCGTCGCCATCGCCAACGCCGAGGCGCACCACCAGCTCGGCGAGCAGGCCCGCCACCTGCGCATCGCGATGGAGTCGCGGGCGGTCATCGAGCAGGCCAAGGGCGTGCTGATGGCCCAGCAGGGCGTCGACACCGACCAGGCGTTCGAGATCCTGCGGGCGGCGTCCCAGCGGGCCAACCGCAAGCTCCGCGACGTCGCCGCCGGCGTCGTCGCCTCCACGCAGCGCGAGCAGCCGGCCTAGCCCAGCCGCTCCGCCAGCGCGGCCAGCCGGGAGACGAGGAACTCCACCGCCGCCGCGCTGTCCACGCCCTCGGCCACGTGCACGGCGGTGGCCGAGCCGGAGGGGTCCCGGCGGTCGACCACCGTCTGCCCCCGCGCCGGCCCCAGGCCCGTGTCGACGACGACGTCGCGCGGCACCGTCCGGAGCGTCCCGGGGACGACGGCCTCGGTCACCGCCAGCGCGTCGTGCACCACCACGCCGTCGACCCCGTAGCGGGCGCGGGCGACGTCCATGTACTGCCGCAGGATCGCCGCGGCGGTCCCCCCGACCGGGCCGGCGGCCGCGAACCGCGCCACGCCGTCCTCGCCGAGCACGGTGGGCAGGGTGACGTCCAGGCCGACCAGCACCGTCGGGATCGCCGACGCGAAGACCGCCTGCGCCGCCTCGGGGTCGGCCCAGGCGTTGAACTCCGCGGCCGCGGTGACGTTGCCGCCCGCGCCGGCCGAGCCGCCCATGACCACGAGCCGGCCGATCCGCTCCGCCGCCTCCGGGTACACCGCGAGCAGCAGCGCGACGTTGGTGAGCGGGCCGATCGCGCACACGGTGACCGGCTCCTCGGCGGCGGTCAGCAGGTCGGCCAGCGCCGTCACCGCGGGGCGCGGGTCGACGGCGGCGGGCGAGGGCGGCAGGTCCACGCCGCCCAGGCCCGCCGCGCCGTGCACGTGCCCGGCCCGCTCGGCGAGCGGGTGCACCAGCGGCCCGCGGGCGCCCGCCGCCACCGGCACGTCGGAGCGCCCGGCCAGGTGCAGCACCCGCAGCGCGTTCTCCGTGGTCTGCGCCAGGTCCACGTTCCCGTGCACGGTGGTGACCAGGCGCAGGTCGACCTCCGGGCTGGCCAGCGCCAGCAGGATGGCGAGCGCGTCGTCGATGCCGGGGTCGGTGTCGATCACCAGGGGCGTGGGCACCCGTCCATCCTCGCCCACGCCGGTCAGGCCGCCGTCCGCTGCTCCCGGCGGGTGGCGGCCCGGCTGAGCAGGTACAGCACCAGGCCGACCGCGAGCAGGACGGCGGCCCGCAGCCAGGTCTCGGCGGTCTGACGGGTCAGCAGCAGCACGCACGAGGCGACGGCCAGCACCGGCACGACCGTGGGCGCGCGGAAGTGGCCGGCGTCCACCCGGTCGCGGCGCAGCACCAGGACGGCGGTGTTCGTGCTCAGGAACACGAACAGCAGCAGGAGGACGACGGTGTTGGCCAGCGCGGCGACGTCGCCGGTCGCGGTCAGCGCCATCGCGACGAGCGTCGTCACGACGATGGCCACCCACGGGGTCCGCCGGCCCGGGAGCACCTGCCCCAGCACCGACGGCAGCAGCCGCTGCTCGGCCAGCCCGAACGCCATCCGGCTCGCCATGATCATCGTGAGCAGCGCGCCGTTGGCCACGGCGACCAGGGCGACCAGGCTGAACAGCCGGTCGGGGACGCCGACGTCGGCGGCGCGCACCACCTCGAGCAGCGGGCCGCTGGAGCCGGCGAGCTGCTCCGGGGCGACCACGACCGCGGCCGCCAGCCCGACCAGCACGTACAGCGCCCCCGCCGTCAGCAGCGCCCCGAACAGCGCCCGCGGGTACACGCGCCGCACGTCGCGGACCTCCTCGGCCACGTTCGCGGAGGTCTCGAAGCCGACGAAGGAGTAGTAGGCCAGCACGGCAGCCGCGAGCACCGCCGACGCCACCGACGTCCCCTCGGGGAACTCCACCGACCGGCCGAGGTCGCCGTCGCCCCGGCCGAGCACCAGCGCGCCGAGGACCACGACCAGCACCAGCCCGGAGGACTCGACCAGCGTCATCACCGTGTTGGCGCGCAGCGACTCCTGGATGCCGCGGGCGTTGAGCGCGGCCACGAGCCCGAGGAAGACCAGCGCCGCCGGCACCGCGGGGACCTCGACGAAGACGCCGAGGTAGTCGCCGGCGAAGGCCAGGGCGAGGCCCGCCGCGCTGGTCACGCCGGCGGCGAGCATGCAGTAGCCGACGAGGAACGCGACCTCCGGCCGTCGGAACGCCTTCTGCGCGAACACCGCCGAGCCGCCGGCCCGCGGGTACTTGGTCACGAGCTCGGCGTAGGACGCCGCCGTCAGCAGCGAGAGCAGCAGGGCCACCAGCAGCGGCACCCAGATCGCGCCGCCCACCTCGCCGGCCACCTCGCCGACGAGGGCGTACACCCCGGCCCCGAGCACGTCGCCGAGCACGAACAGGTACAGCAGGCGGCCGCTCACCGCCCGCCGCAGCCGGGTGTCGGGCTCGTCCTCGGGCCGGCTCACCGGTCGAGTCTCGGGAGCGCCGCCGCGAGCGGCAACCGGGGCCGCGACGCCGGGCGGGGCGTCCCGACACGCGGGCGCGCCGCCGCGTGTCCCGGGACGACCGACGCCCCCACCAGGGGCTCCCACGCTCGGGGAGGCGCTGCTTGTCGACAAGCGACCGGCGCGGGGAGGGGGTCACCGGACCCGTCGGGGACCCGTCGCAACGGTTCGGTCACGCGGCCTCCAGGAGGTGGCCCGACGAGCCGTCGGAACCGGTCGCGCTGCCTACCGTTCTCCCTGTCCGCAGCACCTTCCCCCCTGGCTGCGGGCTCTACTTCAGGAGGACGGCATGACGAACGGACGGGCCCCCCGGTCCTCGTCGTCGTCCTCCGGCGAGGGCGCGCTGACCGGCCTGCTGGCGGTGCTCGAGCGCGCCGAGGCGCTCCCGCCGGCCGGGCGGCCGCGCCCGCGCCGGGCGGTCCGGCACGCGGCCGTCGCCGGCGCCCGCCGGGCGCCGCTGCCGATGGCCCGGCCCGTGCTCCCGCCTCGCGCCCGGCCCGCCGCGGCGCCGGCCGTGCCCGCGCGGCCGGTCCCGCCCGCTCCGGTGATGTGGCGGCCGGCGGGGACGCCCCCGGTGCCCCCGCCCGCCCCGCCGCGGCGCGAGCCGGGCCTCGTGCGCCGGCTGGCCCTGTGGGGCGCCGGCCCGGACGGTGCCCACCTGGCCTGGAACCGGCCGGCCCCGGCCGCGCCGGTCCCGCCCTCCAGAGCCGCCGAGCCCGTCGCGTCTCCTCCCCGTCGCGGCCTGCGCGACCGGCTGCGGCACGGCGTCCGCCGGCTCGCCCGCTGGGGCGCCGGGCCCACCGGCGCGCACCTGGCCTGGAACGTCCCGCCGCAGCCGCGGGTCTACCCGGCCCGGCTCCCCGTCGTGCCCGCGGTCTCCCCGGCCGTGCGGCTGACCGCGCTGCCCGACACCCCGATCCGGCCCGCGGCGTCTTCCCCCGCCGCGGCGCTGCTCCCGGCCCCCCGCCCGCGGGCGGCCGGGACCCACCTCCGGGCCCCGGCCCGGCCACCCCGGGCGCCGCAGCCCCGGGCATCGGAGCCCACCGGATGGCCTGCCGTCCGGCCGGAGCCCTGCCCCGCACTGCCAGCGCCGCCCGGCTGGCCACCCCGGGACCCCCGGAGCCCCGGCCGCGCCCGCACGCGCGGCGACCCGGCGACCTGCCGGATCAGGGGTTCGCCCTGACCCGGCTCCCGGCAGCAGCACCCGGCCGACCCCGGCCGCCGCCCCCAGGCTCCGCACCCCGCCGCGACCGGCCGCAACCCAGCGGTCCGACCGGTGACCCGCGTCGCCGACTCCCGCCTCTCCCCCTGGCCGCACGCCAGGCGCCTCCCGGCCCACCGCCGACGGTGCACCTCCCGCACCGCCCCGCAGACAGCACCGCAGCACGTACGCGCCTCGACCTCCCGCCGGCCCTGCCCCGAGCAGCGGCGCGCGGGCCCTCCCGGGAGGCGCTGACGGCCGGCGGCGCGGTCCCCGGGGCGCCGCGGGAACCGTCCGCGCGGTGGACGACAGGCCGTGCCGGTACCCGTGAACGGGTCTCTGACCGGCTCTGCCTGGCCGCACGGGCGCCGGTCCGGCCCGCCCGGGACGCGCGGAGCCGCCGCAGACCGGTCGCCGATCCCCGGTCGCCCGGGCCCGCGGGACCGCAGGGCGGCAGCGGGCACCGGCCGCGGACGGCAGCGCCGTCCGCACCCGCATCCCCCGGCGGGCGCTCGCCCGGGGTCCCGGCCGTCAGCAGCGGCGGCCGGGGCCCCCGGGCGGCGCCCGCCGCCGTCGTCCCGGGGCCGGCGCGCCCCCTCCGGGACGACGGTGTGCTGGCCCACACGAGTTGGCCCGGTGCAGCGTGCTGTGGGAGAAAGGACGGGATGAACGGGCTGGGCACGTCGCGGTGAGACGGCTCCCGCCACGTCCCGCCCCCGAGGGCGGCCCACCGGCGGCCGCGGACGAGGCGCAGGTCCTGCGCCTGGAACTGGCCGTCGAGGCGGCCGGCATCGGCAGCTTCGACTGGGACCTCGTCACCGGCCGGCTCGACTGGGACGACCGGCTGCTCGAGATGTTCGGCTACACCCGCGAGAGCTGGGGCGAGCGGATCGAGGCCTTCGCCGCCCGGCTGCACCCCGACGACGTCGAGGCCACCATGGCCGCCCTCGAGCACGCCATCGCCACCTGCGGTGCCTACGACGCCGAGTTCCGCGTGCTGCTCCCCTCCGGCGAGACCCGGTGGGTGCGCGGGCGCGGGCGGGCGCTGTGCGACGAGGGCGGCGCCGCCGTCCGGTTGCTGGGCGCCGCGTACGACACCACCAGCGCGCGCGCCGCCGACCTGCACGTGGCCCGGGTCCTCGAGGCCATGAACGAGGCCTTCTTCTCCCTCGACCGCGACTGGCGCTTCGCCTACGTCAACCGCCGCGCCGAGGAGGTCCTGGACCGCCCGCGCAGCGAGCTGGTCGGCGGGGACATCTGGGAGCTGTTCCCGCACGCGGTCGGCAGCGACTTCGAGACCCACTACCGCGGCGCGGTGGCCACCGGGCAGGAGCGGGTCTTCGAGGCCTACTACCCCGAGCCGCTCGAGGCCTGGTACGAGGTCCGCGCCTGGCCCACCCCCGACGGCCTGTCGGTGTACTTCCTCGACGTCACCGAGCGCCGCCGCGCCGAGGACGTCGCCCGCGAGGCCGCCGCCCGGCTGCGCGCGCTGGCCGAGATCGGCGCGGCGATGGTGGACCAGCTGGGCCGCGGCCGGGACGAGCGGGCGGCGCTGCAGCGCGTCACCGAGGCCGTCGTCCCCGTGTTCGCCGACTGGGCGATCGCCACGCTCATCGACGAGGACGGCCGGATGCACGACGTCGCCAGCTGGCACGCCGACCCGGCGCTGCGCGCGACGACGGCCCGCTACGCGGAGCTGCGACTGAGCTCGGTCCAGGACGACGCCCCGGTGCTGCGGGCCCTGCAGTCGGGTCAGGTGCTCACCGTCGACGACGTGGTGGCCGCGATCCGCCCGACGCTGCCGCCCGGGGAGGTCGTCGAGGTCTTCGACCGGCTGGCGCCCCGCACCGCCCTGACGCTCCCGATGGTCGCCCACGGCCGGACGCTGGGTGCGCTGAGCATGTACCGCTCGGAGGGCCGGCCGGCCGACGCCGACGACGTCGCCGCGGCCCGCGAGGTGGCCGAGCGCGTGGCCCTCGCCCTGGACAACGCCCGGCTGCACGACCAGCAGCGCCGGCTGGCCGAGGAGCTGCAGCGCAGCATGCTCACCGCGCCGCCGCGCCCCGACCACGCCGAGGTGGTCGTCCGCTACCTGCCCGCCGTCGAGGCCGCGCAGGTCGGCGGCGACTGGTACGACGCGTTCCTCCAGCCCGGCGGCGCCACGGTGCTGGTCATCGGCGACGTCGTCGGCCACGACATCGCCGCGGCCGCCGCCATGGGCCAGCTGCGCGGCCTGGTGCGCGGCATCGCCTTCCGCGAGGGCGCCACCCCGGCCACCGTGCTCGCCGACCTCGACACCGCCGTCCGCGGCCTGGAGATGGACACGATGGCGACCGCCATCGTGGCGCGGATCGAGCAGACCCCGGAGCAGCGGGCCGCCGGGACGACGACGCTGCGCTGGTCCAACGCCGGGCACCCGCCGCCGCTGCTGCTGCGCGGCGACGGCCGGGTGGAGGAGCTGTCCGGGGAGCGGGCGGAGCTGATGCTCGGCGTCGACCCGGCCGCCCGGCGCACCGACCGCGCGGTCACCTTCGACCGGCCGGCGACCGTGCTGCTCTACACCGACGGGCTGGTCGAGGCGCGCGACCAGGTGCTCGACGACGGCATCGCCGCCCTGCGCGAGGCGCTGGCCGACCTCGCCGACCGGCCGCTGGCCGAGCTCTGCGACGGGCTGCTCGCCCGGCTGCGCCCGCGCGGCGTCGCCGACGACGTCGCGCTGGTCGCCGTCCGGCTGCACCCCGAGGACCGCCCGCGACCGGCCGAGGCCGGCCCACCGCACGTGCCGCCCGTCCCCGGCGCCTGATCGAGGACCCTCCTGCCCCCGCCACTCGCGGGCTCGCAGGCTGCAGGGGGGGCCGTCAGATCGGGAGGACGGCCCACACGTGCTTGGCGCCGCCCTCGACGTACCAGCCGTGGGCGCTGGAGAGCTCGGCGATCAGGTAGA
The DNA here is from genome assembly GCF_054050735.1 of Blastococcus sp. SYSU D00813. Lineage (NCBI taxonomy): Bacteria > Bacillati > Actinomycetota > Actinomycetes > Geodermatophilales > Geodermatophilaceae > Blastococcus > Blastococcus sp. SYSU D00813. Next base: position 11,365 of record NZ_JBJGZX010000048.1, on the reverse strand, counting down.
GGCCCAGGCCGCCCTCGCTGGGGTCGCGGCCGACGGCCGGCGACGGGGGCCGGTCCGCGGCCCGGTCGGACACCTCGAGCAGCCAGGCGGACTCGGTGCGGCGCACCGCCGCCCGTGCCCCGCCCGCGCCGTGCCGCAGGGCGTTGGAGGCCATCTCGTCGAGGGCCAGCACCAGGCGGTCGCGCAGCTCGGGGTCGGCCTCGCCCAGGTGGGCGCGCAGCTCGGCGCGCACCCGGGGCAGCTCGGCCACCTCGGTCAGCTCCCAGGCGACGCCGTCGGACGCGGAGGGTGGGGTCGCCGAGGGCCAGATCGACCCGGCAGACTCCCGTGACACGCCCGCGCTACCTCACATCCCCGCCGGCCACGCCGCTGGACCGAACACTCGCGTATGCGCCGGACGGGAGGGGTCTAAACCCCGGGGTGACCGGCATCACCGGGTGCTGCGCCCAGAGCGTCGAGGTAGAGCGCCACGCGAGCCGGGTCGCGCATCACCGGTCCCATGACGGCGACCCCGGCCGCGCCGGCGCGCAGGCAGCCGGCGGCGTCCTCCGGGGCCACCCCGCCCAGCGCGAACACCGGGGGCGCACCCGCGGTCAGCCGGGCCAGCCCGGCCGGCCCGAGCGCCGGGCCGTACCCGGGCTTGGACGACGTCGCGTACACCGGGGAGACGAACACCCAGTCGCACCCCTCGGCCGCGGCGCGGGCCACCTCGCCGGCGTCGTGGCAGGAGCGGCCGACCAGCGCCGGCCGCGGGTCGGGCACCGGGTCGGCGGCGGCCAGGTGCACCGCCGTCCGCCCCGCGGACCCCGGCGCGCCGGCCCACACAAGCAGCCCGCCGACGGGCGCCAGCACGGCGGCCAGGTCGTCGGCGAGGGCGGCCCGCTCGGCCAGCGGCAGGTCCTTCTCCCGCAGCACCACCGCGCGGGCACCGGCCGCGACCGCGGCGGCCACCACCTCGGGCAGCGGCGCGGCGGCCTGCGTCCGGTCGGTGAGGACGAGCAGCCGGGGCAGCCCGGTCACAGCGCGGGCAGGCCCTCGAACTGCGTGGAGGCCTGCGCGTGCCACCGGCGGGGGATCCGGCCGGCACCGTGCGCCAGCCGGCCCGCCTCCACCGCGTGCCGCATCGCCAGCGCCATCCGCTCGGGGTCGCGGGCCCGGGTGACCGCCGAGGCGAGCAGCACCGCGTCGCAGCCCAGCTCCATGGCCAGCGCCGCGTCGGAGGCCGTGCCGAGGCCGGCGTCCAGGACCACCGGCACGTCCACCGCCTCGCGCAGCAGCGCGATCGCGTGCGGGTTGCGGATGCCCAGCCCGCTGCCGATCGGCGAGCCCAGCGGCATGACGGCGGCGCACCCGGCGTCGGCGAGGCGGCGGCCCAGCACCGGGTCGTCGGTCGTGTAGGCGAACACGCGGAAGCCGTCGTCCACCAGCTGCTCGGCGGCGTCGAGGAGCTCGACGGCGTCGGGCAGCAGCGTGTGCTCGTCGCCGATCACCTCGAGCTTGACCCAGTCGGTGCCGAAGGCCTCCCGTCCCAGCCGCGCGGTGAGGACGGCCTCGCGCGCCGTCCGGCAGCCCGCGGTGTTGGGCAGCAGCCGGACGCCGCAGCGGTCCAGCACCTGCGTCATCGCGGCGCTCGCTGAGGCCTCGACCCGCCGCAGCGCGACCGTGACCACCTCGGTGCCGGAGGCGCGCACGGTGCGCTCGAGCACCTCCATGCTGGTGATCCCGCCGGTGCCGAGCACCAGCCGGGAGGAGAACGCCTCCCCGGCGAGCACCAGCTCGTCCCGGCCGCCGTGCAGGGGCCCGCCGCCAGCATGCGGGTGGTGGGGGGCACGGGGGTCCTCGCTCATCTCAGCCTCCCGCCGTCGGGGCCAGCACCTCGAGGACGTCCCCCGCGGCCAGCCGGGTCGTCGCCCAGGCGCTGCGCGGCACGACGTCGCCGTTGCGCGCCACCGCCACCCGGTCGTGCGTGCCCGCGCGCTCGGTGACCAGCCCGGCCACCGTCGCGTCGTCGGGCACCTCGGTCCCCGACCCGTTCACCGTCACCTGCACGCCGTTGCCTCCCGGAACCTGCCGACGTCGAAGGGTGCGGCGGGCGCGGGCACCTCGCCGCTGACGAGCAGCTCGGCCACCAGCTCACCGGTCAGCGGGGTGAGCAGCACCCCGTTGCGGTGGTGGCCGGTGGCCAGCACCAGCCCGGGCACGCCGGAGGGGCCCAGCAGCGGCGCGTTGTCCGGGGTGCCCGGCCGCCAGCGGGCCAGCGTCTCGGCCAGCTCGAGCTCGGTGACGCCGGGGACCACCTCGATGGCGTCGTGCAGCAGGTCGTGCACCCCGCCGGCGGTCACCGTGCCGTCGAAGCCGCGCTCCTCCACGGTCGCGCCGACGACGAGGCCGTCGTCGCCCTGCGGCACCAGGTAGACCGCGCGACCCCGCACCAGCGCCCGCACCGTGCCCCCGAGCAGCCCGGCGGCGCCCCGCAACCGCAGGACCTGCCCCTTCACCGGCCGGACCGGCAGCGCCGGCGCCCCGGGCAGCGCGCCGCTGTGCGCGCCCAGCGCCAGGACGACGGTGCCGCCCCGCACCTCCCCGCCGCCGTCCAGCGCCAGCCCGCACGCCCGGCCGGCCTCGGTGAGCAGCCCGGCGACCCGGGCGCGCTCCACCCGCACCCCGGCGCCCTCGGCGGCCGCCAGCAGCACCGGGTGCAGCTCCCGGGGGTCGACCGACAGGTCCCCGGCCACGTGCAACGCGCCCCGCACCCGCGGGCTCAGCGACGGCTCGCGGCGCCGCGTCTCCCGGCCCAGCAGCCGGTGCACCCGGAGCCCGAGTTCCACGTGGAACCGCTGCAGCTCCGCCAGCGCCCGCACGTCGTCCTCGTCGAAGCCGACGACGAGCGTGCCGGCCTCCCGCAGCGGCACCCGCGTGCCGGTGGCGGCGGCGAGGTCGGCGAGGAAGTCCGGGTAGCGCGCCAGGGAGGCCTGGCACAGCCGCAGCAGCGCCTCCTCGCCGTAGCCGGCCTCGGAGACCGGGGCGAGCATGCCGGCGGCCGCCCGCGAGGCGCCGGCGCCCGGGGCCTCGTCGACGACCGTCACCGACAGCCCGCGCTGCGCCGCGCGCCAGGCGACGGACAGCCCGACGAGGCCGCCGCCGGCCACGACGACGTCGGTCACCCGGCCGCCCGCCGCCGCAGCACCGCCGGCAGGCAGAGCAGCGCGGTGAGCACCACGGCCACGGCGAGGCTGACCAGCGAGGCCGACCAGCCGTTGGCCGGGTCGATGCCGAGGTCCTCCTGGCGCGCCGTCCACCACGCCGTCCACCCGGCGCCCGGGCCGCCGAAGTAGGTCGGCAGGGTGAGCTGGTAGGCCACGAAGCCCGCCGCCCAGGGGAGCAGGAAGGCTGGGCGGGCGCGGGCGGTGTCGGAGGTGTCCCAGGCGCCGCGCGGGGTGAGGGCGTAGACGACGGCGAACACGCCGACCAGCGGCACGAAGACCGCGCCGATGAGGAAGAGGAACGGCTCGTAGGCGGCGATGTCGAAGGTCAACGCCAGGACCGTCGCCGCGGCGCCGACCAGGACCACCAGCACCCGCCGGTCGGCCCGCGCGACGACGTTCTGCGCCGACACCGCGGTCGAGTAGAGGTTGGCGAACGCCTCGTCGAGCTCGACGGCGACCAGCACCAGGACGGCGACCGCGCCCAGCGGCACCGCCAGCAGCGCGTCGACCACGTCGAGCCCGGCGCTGCCGTACGCGGCCAGCGCGAGCACCCCGAGGGTGAACATCACGACGGTGGCGACGCCGTAGCCGACCGCGGCCCCGGCGAACGCCGCCCGGGCGCTGCGCACGTGCCGGGTGTAGTCGGCGGCGAGCGCGAACCAGGAGATCGGCAGGGCGATGACGATGTCGGCCGCCGTCCAGAAGGAGGTCGCCGCGCCGCCGGTGAGCTCGGGGACGCCGGCGGTCAGCACCTCGACGAAGAGGTAGCCGATGGCCGCCGCCGCCGCCCAGACCGCGTACCGGGCCAGGACCCGCACCACGCCGAGCGGGCGGAGCGCCATGAGGGTGGCCAGCACGCCGGCGGCCAGCACGAACGGCCAGCGGGGTGCGTCGAGCACCCGCGACGCCGCCTCGGCGATGATCACGATCTCGAACGTCGCCCAGCCGACGCACTGCACGAGGTTGAACGCCGTCGGCAGCCAGGAGGTGCGCCGGCCGAGCAGCCCGCGCAGCAGCACCATCGCCGGCACGCCCTCCCGCGCGCCGGCGGCGGCACCGATCCCGAGGAGGACGGCGCCGATCGCGGCGCCGACGACGACGGCGCCCAGGGTCTCGGCCAGCGGCCGCCCCGGCAGGACGACGAACACCGCGGCGACCGGCAGCAGCAGGCTCACCCCGAGGTTGCCCCACAGGCCGAGGGAGTCCCGCAGGCCCAGCGTGCGGTCGGGCCGCTCGGTGAGCGTGAGGGGGGCGTCCCCGCGGGGGGACGTGCGGACGGCGTCGCTCATGACAGCTCCCTACGCCGGCATTACCCGGACAGGTTCCAGCGGTCGGCGGCGCGGTCAGCCGCCCTCTCAGCCCGGTCAGCCCGAGCTCCCGCACACGTGCGCGGTCACAGTAGCCCGCCCGTACTGTCGCGCCGTGCCGACCTCGGACCTGCTGCGCGACCACCCCGGCGAGTGGGAGCGCGCCACCCGCCACCCGTTCCTGCTCGGCGTGCGCGACGGCACGCTCCCGTCCGGGGCCTTCGACACGTGGCTGGCGCAGGACGCGCACTTCGTGGCCGACCTGCTCCGGTTCCAGGCCCGGCTGCTGGCCCGGGCGCCGCGGCCGGCGCAGGCGGTGCTCGCCGCCGGCGCCGTCGCGCTGGTGGAGGAGCTGGACTGGTTCGAGGGGCTGGCCGCCGGTCGCGGGCTCGACCTGGACGTGCCGCGGCTCCCGGCGACGGCCGCCTACGCCGACCTGCTCGAGCGCCTCGACGCCGCCGAGGTGCCCGCGGCGCTCACCGCGCTGTGGGCGGTCGAGCGGGTCTACCTCGACGCCTGGACGGCCGCCTCGCCCGGCGCGCCGGAGCACGCGGAGTACGTGGCGCACTGGACGACGCCGGGCTTCGCCGGCTACGTCTCCGCGCTGGCCGGCGCCGCCGACGCGCTCGGCGGCCGGCACGACGACGTCGTCCTCGCGGTGCTCGAGGCCGAGGTCGCGTTCTGGGACACGGCCCTGGGGGACGCCGCGTGAGCTTCGCCCGGCGCCTCTGGGCCGACTCGGCGGACCTCGCCGCCGCGGCGCTGGACCACCCCTTCGTCCGCGGGCTGGCCGACGGGACGCTGCCGCGGGAGCGGTTCGCGGGCTACGTGGCGCAGGACGCGTTCTTCCTGCAGGCCTTCGCCCGCGGCTACGCCATGGCCGTCGTCCGCAGCCCCGACCGGGCCGGCCTCGACGCCTTCGCCGACCTGCTCGCCGGCGTCCGCGAGGAGCTGCGGCTGCACGACGGCTACGCCGCCGGCTGGGGGATCGACCTCGCGACCGTGGAGCCGGCGCCGGCCACCTCGGCCTACACCGACTTCCTGCTGGCCACCGCCGCGACCGGCGGGCTGGGCGAGACCTGCGCGGCGATGACGCCCTGCATGCGGCTGTACGCCCACCTCGGGCAGTCGCTGGCCGGGTCCCCGCCCGGGCCCTACGCCGAGTGGGTCACCACCTACGCCGACCCGGGGTTCGAGGCGCTGGCCGCGACGCTGGAGGAGCTGCTCGACCGGTACGCCGCGGGCGCCCCGGCGGTGGCGCGGGCGTACGGGCGGGCGATGGAGCTCGAGGTCGCCTTCTTCGAGGCGGCCTGGCGCGGCTGATCGGGCGTCGGGCCGGCCCCGGCCGGACGACGGGCCTCCGCAGAGCGGCACTGCCGCCGTGCCTCCGCCGGTGCCGCACTGCAGCGCGGCAGTCGCGACTGCACCGCGGCACCGGCTGACCGCGGCACCGGCTGACCGGCGCGGCCGACCGGCGCGGCGCGTAAGGTGCCTCCCCGACACGGGGTGCCCGCCGGCCGGGCTGAGATGACACCCGTCGAACCTGCCCAGGTCATGCTGGCGAAGGGATGTCACCTCTCGTGGACGCCTCCGTGGACCCCGACACGCTCGCCGCCGCCCGCACCGCGCTCACCGAGGGCGCGCCGCTGGTGCACTGCCTCACCAACACCGTCGTGCAGACCCTGACCGCGAACGCGCTGCTCGCGGTGGGTGCCGCGCCGGCGATGGTGGTGGCGCCCGAGGAGGCCGGCGACTTCGCGGCCATCGCCTCGGCGCTGCTGGTCAACGTCGGCACGGTGCACGGGCAGTCGGCCGAGGCCATGCGGGTCGCCGTCCGCGCCGCCGACGCCGCCGGCACGCCGTGGGTGCTCGACCCGGTCGCGGTGGGCGGCCTGCGGTTCCGCACCGACCTGGCCGTGGAGCTCGCGCTCGGCGGGCCGGCCGTCGTCCGCGGCAACGCCTCGGAGGTCATGGCGCTGGCCGGGACCGGCTCGGGCGGGCGCGGCGTGGACTCGACCGCGACCGCCGACGACGCCCTGGAGGCCGCCGTCGCGCTGTCGGCCCGCACCGGCGGCGTGGTCGCGGTGAGCGGGCCGGTCGATCTGGTCACCGACGGCGCGCGGGTGGTCCGGGTCGGCGGGGGACACCCGCTGCTCACCCGCACCACGGGGGCCGGCTGCGCGCTGGGCGCGCTGACCGCCGCCTACGTCGCCGCGTCCGGGGACCGGATGACCGGGGCGGTCGCCGCGCACGCGCACGTGGCGCTGGCCGCCGAGGCCGCCGCCGCGGTCGCCTCCGGACCGGGCACGTTCGCCGCGGCCTGGGTCGACGCGCTCGACGCCGTGACGCCTGACGACCTGCGGCGAGCGGACGTGCGGGACGCCTCGTGAGGCCCGCCTTCGACCCCACGCTCTACCTGGTCACCGACACCGCGCTGTCGCGGCCGCGCACCGTCCCCGACGTCGTGCGCGCCGCGGTGGCCGGCGGGGTGACCGCAGTGCAGGTGCGGGACAAGGAGGCCTCCCGCCGGGAGCTGTACCAGCTCACCCTCGCCGTCCGTGCCGTCCTGCCGCCGGGGATCGCGCTGTGGGTGGACGACGCGGTCGACGTCGCCCTGCTCGCCGGCGCCGACGGCGTGCACGTGGGCCAGGACGACCTGCCGGCCGCCGAGGTCCGCGCCCTCATCGGGCCGGACCGGCTGCTGGGCCTGTCGGCCGGCTCGCCGGAGGAGCTGGCGGTCGCGCTCGCGCTCCCGCCGGGCACGGTCGACGTCGTCGGGATCGGGCCGGTGTGGACGACGCCCACCAAGCCCGACGCGGGCGCCGGGCTCGGCCCCGGGGGCGTGGCCGCGCTCGCCGCGCGGGCCCGCGACGCGGGGCTGCGGTCGGTGGCCATCGGCGGCGTCTCCGCCGCCAACGCCGCCGCGGTGACCGGGGTGGACGGCGTCTGCGTCGTCTCGGCGATCTGCGCGGCCCCCGACCCGGCGGGCGCGGCGCGGGAGCTGCGGGCGGCGCTGGGCTCGCCGGCGGTGGCCCGGTGACGGCCGTCGCGCTGACCGTCGCCGGCAGCGACCCCAGCGGCGGCGCCGGCATCCAGGCGGACCTGAAGACCTTCAGCGCCCTCGGCGCCTACGGCACCGCGGTGCTGACCGCGCTGACCGCGCAGAACACCCGCGGCGTGACCGGGGTGCACGCCGTCCCGGCGGCGTTCGTGGGGGAGCAGCTGCGCACGCTGCTCGACGACGTCCCGGTGGGGGCGACCAAGCTCGGCATGCTCGGGACGGCGGACGTCGTGTCCGAGGTCGCGGCGGTGCTCGCGGAGCGCCGGCCGGGGCCCGTGGTCTGCGACCCGGTGATGGTGGCCACCAGCGGTGACCGGCTGGTGGGGCCCGAGGCCGTCGACGCGATCCGGGCCGAGTTGCTGCCGCTGACCGACCTGGTCACCCCGAACGTGCCCGAGGCGGCGGCGCTGCTGGACGGGCCCCCGGCCGGCTCGGTGGAGGAGATGGTGGAGCAGGCGCGGGCGCTGCTGGCGCTGGGGCCGGGGGCGGTGCTGCTGAAGGGCGGGCACCTGGGCGGCGCCGAGAGCGTCGACGTCCTGGTCTCCGCGGACGGCGTCGTCGTCACCCGGCGTCCCCGGGTCGGCACCACCTCCACGCACGGCACCGGCTGCACGCTGTCCTCGGCGATCGCCGCCCTCGTCGCGCGCGGTGTGGGCGGGCCCGGCAGCTGGGAGCCGGCGGTCGAGCAGGCGCGGGACTACCTGCAGGAGGCGCTGGAGGCCGGGGCGGCCCTGGGCGTCGGCTCCGGCCACGGACCGGTGCACCACTTCGCCCGCTGGTGGCCCGCCGGCTGACCCCGCCGTCCCCCCGCGAGATCTGCACACTCGGGCATCTCGGGCCGCTGAAGACCCCGAGTGTGCAGATCTCGCGGGGCCGGGTCAGCCGAGGAAGCCGACCAGCAGGTAGACGTTCAGGCCGCTGATGAGGGCGGCGACGAGGCTGCCGACGACCGTCGTGAGCCGGCGGTTCACCCAGCCGCCCATGAGCTCCTTGTCACTGGTCAGCCACAGCAGCGGCACGAGCGCGAACGGGATGCCGAAGCTCAGCACCACCTGCGACCAGACCAGCGCGGTGGTGGGGTCGCCGCCCAGCACCAGGATCGCCAGCGCCGGCGCCAGCGTGATCAGCCGGCGGGCGAGCACCGGGATGTGCCGCTTCAGGAACCCGGCCATCACGACCTGCCCGGCGTGCGTGCCGACCGAGGAGGAGGCGAACCCCGAGGCGAGCAGCGCCACGGCGAAGGCCAGCGCCGCCCCGGTGCCGAGCTGGTCGCCGAGGCCGGCGTGCACGCTCTCCAGCGACTCGATGCCGTCGTCGGCGGTGAACAGCTGGGCGGCGATGACGAGCATCGCCGCGTTGACCAGCCCGGCCAGCCCCATGGCCACGAGGACGTCGATGCGCTGCGCCTTGAGCAGGCGGCGCCGTCCGGCCTCGGTCCGGCCCGCGGTGACGGCGTCGCCGTAGCGGCCCGGGGTGAGCGCGGAGTGGACGTAGATGACGTGCGGCATCACCGTGGCGCCGAGGATGCCGGTGGCCAGCAGGACGCTCTCGGAGCCCTCGAAGGAGGGCACCACGCCCCCGGCGACGCCGCCCATGTCGACGCCGGCCCCGAGCAGCGTGTAGAGGAAGCCGCCGCCGATCACCAGGAGCAGGCCGGTGATGACCCGCTCGAACGGCCGGTGCCCGCGCGACTGGGCGCCCAGCAGCACGAAGGCGACGACCGCGGTGATCACGCCGCCGATCGGCAGCGGGACGCCGAAGAGGAGGTTGAGCGCGACCGCGCCGCCGACGATCTCGGCCAGGTCGGTGGCGATCGCGACGGCCTCCGCCTGCAGCCACAGGCCCCGGGTCACCGGCTGGGGCAGCCGCTCGCGGCACAGGGTGGCCAGGTCGCGGCCGGTCGCCAGGCCGAGCTTGGCCGTCAGCGACTGGATGAGCATCGCCATGAGGTTGGCCGCGACGATCACCCACAGCAGCGTGTAGCCGAAGCTCGCGCCGCCGGAGAAGTTGGTGGCGAAGTTGCCGGGGTCCACGTAGGCCACCGCCGCGACGAAGGCAGGCCCGAGCAGGGGCCAGATCCGGCGCCGTCCGGGAGCCGGTGCCGGCGCCGGGCGGGGTGCGCTGACGAGGGTCGTCGGCAGGACGGCGGCCTCGGTCTTCGAGAGGTACACGGCGGCCTCACAGGGGCGGGGGTGGGCTGGCGCTCCTCTCCTGCCCGGCCGGGGTGTCACCCCCGGGCCATGTCGTGGCCCCCGGGGGCCGAGGTGAGCCTCGCCTACCGCGGCGGCCGGTCCGGGCCCGCCCGGTCCCGGACCGCCCGCTGGACCAGCTGGTCGATGCGCCGGGCGTGTGCGCCGCGCCAGTAGACCCGCCCGCACCCCGGGCAGCGGGAGAAGTCCGCCTGCGTGCGCAGCGTGCCCGGCTCGAGCCGGTCGGCGACGTCCGCGGCGGCGACCGGCTCCAGCGGCGCCCCGCAGGCGGTGCAACGGGTCAGCGGCGCCAGCACCGGGGCGAACCGGTCGAGGACGTCGGCCAGCTGCTCGTCGGGGCCCGTGCCGCGGACGAACGCGGCCCAGGTCCGCCCGCCGGCCCGCAGCGCCCGGCGCCGGAGCAGGCCCCGGTCCTGGGTGAGCAGCACCCGGTGCTCGGCCAGCGCCTGGGCCACCAGCTCGGCGTCGTCGGCCTCGGGGGCGCGGCGGTCGGGGGACCAGGCGGCGTCCACCCCGAGCAGCCGCAGCCGCCGGGCCAGCGCGCCCAGGCCCACGTCGAGCAGGAAGCCACCGGGCGGGGCCGGTTGCGGCCGGGTCCCCGGGTCGACCGCGACCGTGGCGCCGGGCCGGGCGCGGGCCGCCTCGTCCACCGGCGCGCCGTCCAGCCGGAGGTCGCCGACCTCGGTCAGCGGGACGCCGGCGGCCTGCACCAGGTGACCCACGGTGGCGTCGGGGTCGAACGGGAGCACCCGGCGTCCGCCGGCCCGGGCGCGGGCGGGCAGGAACAGCCGCAGCGGGCCGGCGACCGCCACCGTCACGGTCGCCCCGTCCGGGGAGTCCACGGACACCGCGGTACCCCTCGGGCCCGGCGAGATACTTGAACTCTCATGTAAATCGGCGCACCATGGGGGCAGTCCATCGACAGGAGCTCCCGCCATGCCCGTCCAGCGCCTCAACCACGCCGTCCTCTACGTGCGCGACGTCGACCGCAGCGTCGCCTTCTACCGCGAGGTCCTCGGCTTCCGGCCGGTCATGGAGATGCCGGGGCGGGCCGCGTTCCTGCAGGCCGAGGGGTCGACCAACGACCACGACCTCGGGCTGTTCGCGATCGGCGACCGCGCCGGCGCCTCGGAGGCCGGCCGGCGCACGGTCGGGCTCTACCACCTGGCCTGGGAGGTCGACACCCTCGCCGAGCTGCAGCGGGTGCAGGACGCGCTGCTGCGCGCCGGCGCGCTGGTCGGCGCCTCCGACCACGGCACCACCAAGGCCCTCTACGCCCAGGACCCCGACGGCCTGGAGTTCGAGGTCTCCTGGCTCGTCCCGGCCGAGCTGATCACCCCCGAGGTGTCGGAGGCGCGGACCCGCATCGAGCGGCTCGACCTCGCCCGCGAGATCGCCCGCTACGGCGCGCAGACCCGCGGCGGCGTCGGCGTCTCCATCCCCGTCTGAACGGAGTGGGGGGGGGGGGGGGGGGGGGGGGGGGGGGGGGGGGGGGGGGGGGGGGGGGGGGGGGGGGGGGGGGGGGGGGGGGGGGGGGGGGGGGGGGGGGGGGGGGGGGGGGGGGGGGGGGGGGGGGGGGGG
>NZ_JBJGZX010000047.1:0-30900 GCF_054050735.1 Blastococcus sp. SYSU D00813 | reverse complement strand
GCTTCTAGGCGCCCTTTCGGGTCGCCTCGCCCCCCCCGCACCCCCCCCCCCCCCCCCCCCCCCCCCCCCCCCCCCCCCCCCCCCCCCCCCCCCCCCCCCCGGCAGGGGGACGGCGGCTAGCGCGAGGCGTCGGTCCGGGGTTCGTCGGCGGTGCGCTCGGTGAAGGCCGAGAACGTCTGCGCCACGGGTTCCTCGTCGTCGGGCGACGAGGTCACCGGGACCGGCCCGCCGGCCGATCCCGCCTCGGTGGACGGCGCCGCGGCGCTGCGCTCGGTGAACGCGGAGAAGGTCTGCGACACCGGCTCCTCGTCCTCGAGCGGGAAGCCCCCGCCCGCGGACGACGACGCGCCCGCCCCGCCGGAGCCGGAGGGCGCGCTCTCCACCAGCTTGTCGACGGCGCCCTGCAGCGGCGGCGGCAGGGTCTCGCGCACCTTGCCGACCGCCTGCTGCACCTCCGGCCGGCCGGCCAGCCGCGCGGTGGCCTGCTGGATCTGCTCGTACCGCTCCCGCCCCGCGCGCGTGCCGAGGACGTACCCCACCCCGATGCCCAGTGCCAGTGACAGCTTGCCCATGGGTCGACTCCTGTTCCGGCCGGTGGCCGTCGATGTCCGGTCAGCGGCGCCGTACCCGGCTGGCGGCCGGTGAACCCGCAGGTGACGGCCGCGCGTCCGGTCGTTGACGCCCGGGGGGCCGGGCGTCACGCTCGGGCGCATGACCGTCGTCCCGTTCCCGGCCGACAAGTGGACGTGGGAGAGCGCCCGCGGGCTCAGCCGCGCGGTGCGGGTCTCGCCGCACGCCAACGCCGGGCTGCTGACCATCAGCTTCTGGCGGGACGACCGGTGCGCCGGGACCGTCCGCCTGACCCCGGCCGAGGCGGCGTCCCTGGTCGGCCGGCTGACCGCGGCCCTCGCGGGGCTGGCCCAGCCGCCGGGTGCCGAGGAGGTCGGCGGGGACTCGGTGGAGGACCGGCTGGCCGCGGTCGAGCAGCGGCTGCGCGCGCTGGAGTCCGGGCCGCCGGCGACGCCGGCCTGACCGTCGTCCGCGCCGGGGTCCGCGGTCAGGACCAGTCGATCCCGCGCGCCAGGGCGGACAGCCGCGCACCGAGGACCGGGTCCACCGACGACGCCCAGGCCACCCGGCCGAGGACGACGTCGCGGAAGGTCGCCGGGTCGCGGTCGCGCACCTGCGAGCGCCACCCGTGCGTCGCGCAGTTGTGCAGCAGCGCCCGGAGGGCGTCGCGCTCGGGCCGGGGCAGCGTCGGGCGGTCGTTGACGACGGCGCCCAGCACCTGCTGGCGGCGCGCCGCACCCGCCGCGCGGGTCTTGGCCGGGTTCACCGCGAACCCCTCGTCGGCCACGATGCGGGCCACGCGGTCGGCGAAGCGGCCGGTCGTCAGCGCACGACCGCCGCTGAACGTCAGGTCGTCGACGTAGCGCGTGTACCTGGCGCCGGCCGCCGCGGCGAGGCCCGCGAGGCGCCGGTCCAGCCGGGAGCAGACGAGGTTGGCCAGTGCCGGGGAGGTCGGCGCCCCCTGCGGCAGGTGCGGCGCGGCCAGCAGGCGTCCGAGGTGCCGGTGCCGGTCGGCCGCGACCGGACCGGGCGGCACGGGCACCCGCCGCCACACGGCGAGCGGCAGCACCGTCGTCGTCAGGCCGGTCACGAGGTGGGCGACCGGCTCGGGGAGCCCGACGGTGCCCTGCAGCAGCCCCCACACCCGGCGCGCCGGGACGCCGACGAAGAAGGTCCGCAGGTCCATGCCGAGGACCACCGGCGCGCCGGCGTGCGGAGCGGCGGCCGTGCGCACCGAGCGGCCGCGGACGCAGCCGTGGGCGGCCTCGTGGACGGGCACCGGCGCGAGCAGGTGCCGCAGCAGCCGTCGCTGGATCTCCCTCAGCCGCGGCTTGGGTGCGGCCAGCAGCCGTACGCCGCTGCCGTGCGGGACCGCCCGCCAGCGGTAGTGCCGCAGCGGCTCACCGGACACCCGCTCGAGCCCGCGCGGGTCGGCGAACCACAGCAGCTCGCCGACGTCGACGTCGAGGAGCCGGGCCAGGGCGGCGGCGTCCGGCAGCTCCGTCACCGCGAACGGCCGCCGGACGACCGTCGTCGCGGAGGGCCGCCAGGTGGCGACCCGGGGAGCCGGTCCGGCGTCCTGGCCCCGGCGCCAGCCCTCCGTCGTCCGGACGAACGCGGCGAGCTCGCGCGGGCGGTCGGCGGGGGCGTCGCGGTACGCGTCGAGGACCTCGCCGACGAGCGTGCCGACCCAGCGCGGCGCTCGTTCCCGGCCGAGGGCCACCGCCACGCGCCGGACCATCTCCCGGCGCCGCCACCGCCCGCCGAGGAGGGCTGTGGCGATGCCCGCGCTGGCCGTCGCGGCCTGCCGCCGCGTCGTCACCGGGGTGCGCGACGGGACGGGCAGCCGCTCCCTGAGGGAGGCGCCGGCGCGTGCGCGGAGCGCGCCGTCCGGCGGGTGACGCCGTTCCTGGCGGACACGTGCTGCCCCGGGGTTGCCCCGGAGGGACCGGGCGTGCCGGTCGTCCTGCCCGCCCCGCCGCGCACGGGTGCACCGTAGCGGCGGCCCGGGCTCAGGTCTGCGGGACGGCGGGCGGTGCGGGCGCCGCCGGGGCGGCCGCGCCCACGTGGTGCCGGTCGAGGAACTCCAGCGCGGTGGCGGCGACCTCGCGCCAGCCGGAGTCGACGCCGTAGGAGTGGCCACGGTCGGGGAACGACACGAACTCGGTGACGCCGGAGGCGTGCCGCGACTGGAGCCGGTACGCGGTGCGCACGGTCGCCTCGGGCACGGTGCGGTCCCGCCCGGCGGCCACGACCAGCAGCGGTCCCCGGCTGCGGTGCAGCTCGACCGCCGCCGGGCTGTTGCGGGCGAAGGTGGCCAGGCCGGCCTGGAACAGCGGCCGCGCGGGGGAGGGGATGGCGAACGCCTCGTACAGCCGGTCGGCCTCCTCCCGCGGGACGGCGCTGGCGAAGCCGCGGGCGAAGCTGTCCGGCGTGTGTGCCCAGGTCCGCCTCCGCAGGGCCGGCCGGGAGAGCACCGGCCACGCGGTGCGCAGCTGCGCCGGCGGGAGCGTCAGGTTCCCGCGGAACTGCGCCGGTGACAGTGCGACGCAGGCCCGGGTGAGCCCCATGGCGTGCAGCTTCTGCGCGACCAGGCCGCCGAAGGAGTGGCCGATCACGACCGGCGGCGACGGCAGCTCGGCGATGAGCCGGGCGTGGTGGTCGGTGACCTCGCCCACGCCCACGCCGGCCACCGCCTCGGGGTGCGCGCGGGCCTCCTCGACCGTCGGCGGCTCGCCCGGCCAGCCCGGGGCGACGGGCGCGTAGCCCCGCCCGGTGAGCAGCTCCTCCCACGGTGCCCAGCTCGTGGCGTGCAGCCAGAGCCCGTGGACGAGGACGACGGGGACGGGGACGGGGGCGGCGGTCACGGGGTCCTCCACGGGTCGGGCGAGCGGCGACGCCGGGGACGCTAGGGGTGTCCCGAGGGGGACGCTGTGCCCTGCGTGCCCGGTGCCGGGCCCTGTGTGCCGGCTGCCGGTCCGGCCGGCCGGAGCCCCGGTCCCTTCCCGCGGGGACCCGGCATCGCGATGATCGGCGCAGCACCTGTCCCGCACACCGGCCGGAGGCGCCGTGGTCACCCTCGTCGACACCGCGAGCCTGCCCACGGCCGACCGCCGGGCCGCGACCGTGTCGGAGCTGCTCGAGGCCACGATGTCCTCGCGGGTGCGCTTCCCCGACGACGCCCCGGCCGCGGCGCGGCTGGACGGCTGGGACCTCGGCGGGATCTCGGTGCTGCGGCTGGACCTCACCGGGCAGCTGCGGCTGCACCGGACGGGCCGGCACGCCCGCAGCGATCCGGCCCCGGTGCTCTCCCTGGCCGTGCAGGAGGCGGGCGGCGCCCGGCAGGAGCAGTTCGGCGCGCAGCGCCTGGTGCCGGCCGGCGGCCTCTCCGTCACCGACGTCTCCGTCCCGTACGAGTACCGGTGGCGCGGGCGCGGGGCCTGCCGGGCGCTGCGGATCCCGGTCGAGCGGCTGGACCTGCCGGTCGACGTCGTCCGCCGGGCCGCGCCGGTCGCGCACCGGAGCGGGCTGTACGGCCTGGTGCGGGCCCACGTCGCCCAGGTGACCCGGGACGCCGAGCGGCTGGCCGGCGAGCCCCTGGTGCACTCCGTGGCGACCGCGACGGTCGACCTCACCCGCGCGCTGCTCGCCTCGGCCGCCGGCTGGGCGGTGCCCGGGGTGGGGGCCGACACCCTGGCCACCCGCGTGCGCGCCTACGTGCGCCGGCACGTGCGGGAGCCGGACCTGGACGCGCAGCGGGTCGCCCGCGCCCACGCCGTCTCCGTGCGGCAGCTGTACCGGGCGTGCGCCGCGGCGGGCTTCAGCCTGGAGCAGGAGGTCATCGCCCGGCGGCTGCACGGTGCGCGCGACGAGCTCGCCCGCGGCGGCGGACGGCCGATCGCCGCCGTGGCCCGCCGCTGGGGGTTCAGCGACCCCTCCCACTTCAGCCGGCGGTTCCGGGCGGAGTACGGCACCAGTCCGCGGGAGTGGCGGCGGGCGGCCGAGGCCGGGCGGGCGGACGGCGACGGCAGGATGGAGGCCCCTCCGCCGACGACGGGAGACCGACCGTGACGCAGCCCTCCGCACCCGTGGTGGTGCCGCGCTTCTCCGTGAAGCAGCGGATCACCGTCGTGGTGAACCGCCACGAGGTGCTCGCCACCCGGCCCGACGGCGGCGAGGGGCCGCTGATGGCACTGGCCGAGCAGAAGCGCCTGAAGCTCAAGGAGGAGGTCGTCTTCTACACCGACGCGGACAAGCGCCGGAGGGTGTTCTCCTTCAAGGCCCGCCAGCGGCTCGACGTCCACGCGCAGCACGACGTGTACGACGAGTACGGCAACGTCCTGGGCTCGTTCGGCAAGCGCTTCGGCGCCAGCCTGCTGCGCTCCACCTGGGACCTGTCGGCCCCGGGCATCCAGGCGGTCGGGCGGGAGCGGCGTCCGGTCGTCGCCGTGCTGCGCCGCATCTGGACGCTCATCCCGTACCTGGGCGACGTCTGGGTGCCCTTCGTCTTCCACTTCGACTTCGTCGACACGGCCACCGGCGCACCGGTGATGACCAGCGAGCGGCGCAAGGCGGTGCGCGACCGCTACGAGATCACCGTGCAGGACCCGCGGCTGGACTTCCGCGTCGCGGCGTCGATGGCCGTCGCCCTCGACGCGCTGCAGAGCCGCTGAGGCGGCTCAGCGGAAGAACGCCGCCACCAGGCCCATCAGGCCGTCGGAGGAGTTCGAGCCCGGTCCGCCGCCCCCGCCGACGCGCCGCCTCCAGTCGGAGGCGACCAGGAACGGGACGGCCACGGCGAACAGCGCCAGCGCCGTGCCGATGGCGACCCGCCGGTCCACCGACAGGACGGGGTCGGAGAAGAGGGCCACCACGCTGAGGGCCGCGAGCACGTAGCCGATCCGCCCCCAGCGCCGCTCGCGCCGGGCGCGCCGCGCGTCGGCCTCGGCCAGTTCCCGCTCGTGCTCCTGCACCGGTCCTCCTCGTCTGCTGCCGCCCCGGTCCGGGCGGCGGCCGCGGAAGGTAGCAGCGCCCGCCGGAATGCGGTGGTGTCCCCGGCGCGCCGCCCCCTACGCTCGCCCGCCGTGTCCACCCGCACCTACCGCGTCACCGTCCGCGGCGTCTTCGACGGCCTCGACGAGGCCCAGCGCGTCTCCCTGCTCGCCCGCGCCGCCGAGCACGACCTCTTCGCGGCTGCGTTCACCGAGGAGGGGACGCTCAGCTACGACACCTCGCTGTCGGCCTTCAGCCACCGCGTCGTCGTGCGGGTCGACGCGGGTCCGGACGAGGAGGACGACGCGCACACGGCCGGCCGGCTGAGCGCGCTCGAGCGGCTGGACGCCGCGGGTCTGGGGCACCGGCGGCTGCGCTCGTCGGTGACCTGCGTGGACGACGTCAGGATCCGCCGGCGCTGACGCACGCGACGACGCCCCCCGCTCCCGGGTCAGGGGGAGCGGGGGGCGTCGTCGTGCGGCCCGCCCCCTCCGCGCCGTTCCCCCGCGGACGGCGGGGCGGGGGCGGGCCGCGTCAGCGGGCGGTGCCGGAGCGCTGGACGCCGGTGAAGGTGAGCCCGAGGGTCGCGCGCTCGCCCTGGAAGGAGTCGCCGGCCGTCGTGGGCAGCGAGAGGGTGAAGACCAGGTGGTCGACCCCGCCGGGCTGCAGGCTCGCGACGCCGGCCAGCGGGGCGTCCATCACCGCGCGGCCGGAGTACAGCGTCGAGGCCGTGCCGGCGCAGGTGTAGGTCGGCGCCGAGGCGGTGCCGCCCTGGGTCCACGCGGCGGAGCACGACCGCACCGACAGCTGCAGGCCGTTCGTGGCGTCGGTGGTCAGCACGCTCGGGGCGGTGGCGGTCGAGGCGAGGCTGACCTGGCCGAGCGGCGAGGTGCCGTCGTTGACCAGGTCGACCGCGCGGGTCATCGAGTCGCCCGGCAGGAAGCCGGCCGTGGTCACCGGGACCGTGGCGCCGCGCTGGCTCACGTCGATCGACACCGTGCCGCTCGAGACGCTCGTCGAGATGGGGGTGGTGCTGTCGGTGAACGTGCCGAACGTGCCCAGGCCGGCCACGGCGGCGGCAGCGGCCACGACGCCCAGCGAGCCGAGCACCTGGGTGCGGCGGCGGGCGGCGACGTTGCGGGAAGACGTCATCCGAGTGTTCCTCCAGTCCGGTCGCCGGCGGGCTGTTCCGCCGGCAGGGAGGACTCTCGGCGCCCGACCGCAGGACGCCCGCCGCGCTCCCGCAAGGTCTCCGCAAGACCGGGTGCGGTGTTTGGCCGGTGACCCGGCCCGGGCAGGCGGCAGGGCGTGACCTACTCGATCGTCGCCCGGGACACCACGACCGGGGAGATGGGCGTCGCAACCCAGTCGCAGGCCTTCGCCGTCGGCAGCAGCGTCCCCTTCGCCCTGCCCGGCCAGGGGGTGATCGCCAGCCAGTCGATGGCCGAGCCGATGTACGGGCAGATCGGGCTGGACCTGCTGCGCGGGGGCTTCACCGCCCAGGAGGTGCTCACCGCGCTGCGCAGCGTGGACCCGCACCCCGAGCGCCGGCAGGTCGCCGTCCTGCACGTCTCCGGCGACCTCGCCGTCTACACCGGCGAGAACTGCGTCGCCGAGGCCGGGCACCAGGTGGGGGAGGGCTGCGTGGCCCTGGCCAACATGGTCTCCTCGCCGCAGGTGTGGGAGTCGATGGTGGCCACCTTCGAGACCTCCCAGGGCGCGCTGGCCCACCGGCTGCTGCTCGCGCTGCACGCGGCCGAGGACGCCGGGGGCGACGTGCGCGGCCGGCGGTCGGCGGCGGTGTTCGTCGTCCGCGCGGTCCCCACCGGCCGGCCGTGGCACGACACCGTGGTGGACCTGCGGGTGGACGACTCCGACGACCCCGTCGGCGAGCTGGACGAGCTGGTGGTCCGGCTGGCCCGCTACCAGGACGTCGTCCGGGCCTTCCAGCAGGCGATCGGCGGCGACCCGGTCACCGCCGACCGCGTGCTGGAGGAGCTGCGGCTGCCCGACCCGCACACCGAGCCCGACCACGTGCTGTGGCGCGCGGTCGTCGCCGGGCTGGCCGGCCGGGAGGACGCCGCGCGAGCGCTGCTCACCGAGCTCGCCGCGGTCGCGCCGCAGTTCGTGGAGGTCGGCCGCCGGTTCGGCACCGCGGGCCTGGTCGACGCCGACCTGATGGCGCGGATCCTGCCCGAGGGGGTCGCGTCCGGTGCCCGGTCAGCCGGGGAGCGGGAACACCAGCAGTGAGCTGGACGCGGTGGCCACGCTGCGGCCGGCCGCGTCGAGCACCTCGCCCTCGGCGAACGCCACCCGGCGCCCGGGCTTGACGACCCGGCCGATCGCCCGCAGCGGCCCGCTGGCGGCCGTGACCGCCCGCAGGTAGGTCACCTTCAGCTCGATGGAGGTGTACCCGGTGCCGCGCGGGAGCGTGGAGTGGACGGCGCACCCGGCGACCGTGTCGAGCAGCGTGCACACGAGCCCGCCGTGCACGACGCCGATCGGGTTGTAGACCGACTCGTCGACCAGGCAGGAGAACTCGACCCGGCCCTCCTCGACGGCCACGAGGTCCATCTGCACCAGCGGCACGATCGGCGGCGGGGGCAGCACGCCGTCCCGCAGCGCCTCGAGCGTCTCCAGCCCGGACCGTTCGAGCGCGCCGGCCGCCGTGACCATCGGGTCGTACCAGGTGACGGTGCGGGACCGCGGCTCGCCCCACGTCGCGGGGGTCGCCTCGGCGGCCGGCTCAGCGGTCACGGTCGCCCTCCTCGCCGTCCTCCGCGGGCAGCCCGGAGAGCAGCCGGCCCGACGGGGTCAGCTCCCGGGTCACCCGGGAGCCCATGACCGGCTCGCCGCAGGTGCGGCACACCCACTCGGCGTCGACCTCGTGGGCCTCGTGCTCGCCGGGGGAGTGGACCAGCCGCACCGGCGGCTCGTCGGTGGCCCAGCGGTTGCCCCACTGCAGCAGCGCCTGCAGCACCGGCAGCAGGTCGCGGCCGGACGCGGTGAGGTGGTAGCCCGAGCGCGGTGGCGCGTCGCTGTAGGGACGCTTCTCCAGGACGCCGGCGGCCACCAGGGCGTTGAGCCGGGCGGTGAGCCGGTCCCGTGGCGCGCCGGTGCCACGCACGATGTCGCTGAAGCGGTGGTTGCCCAGGGACACCTCGCGGATCACGAGCAGGGACCACCGCTCGCCCACCAGTTCCAGGGCGGCGGCGATGGAGCAGGGGCGGCCGGGCAGCTCGGCGAGGTCGACGGCGGCGGTCATGCTCCTAGGTTTGCACGTCAAACCGACACGCGCTACCGTCGCGGCGCCGGTTGGAGAATCGAACTCAGGGAGGCCCGCCATGCGGGACGCGGTGATCGTGGAGGCCGTCCGGACACCGGTCGGCAAGGGCAAGCCCGGCGGGTCGCTGTCCGGGGTGCACCCGGCCGACCTGCTCGCCGGGGTGCTGGAGAGCCTCGTGGAACGGGCCGGGATCGACCCCGCGGTGGTGGACGACGTGATCGTCGGCTGCGTGTCGCAGGCGGGGGAGCAGGCCGCCAACATCGCCCGGCGCGCGGCACTGGGCGCCGGCTTCCCCGAGCACGTGCCGGCCACGACGGTCGACCGCCAGTGCGGCAGCAGCCAGCAGGCCGTGCACTTCGCCGCCCAGGGCGTCATCTCCGGCGCGTACGACGTCGCGGTCGTCGGCGGCGTCGAGTCGATGAGCCGGGTGCCGATGGGCAGCGCCGCGCAGGGCGTCGCCGACATCGGCGGGGAGCGCTACGCCGCCCGCTACCCCGAGGGCGGGGTCGGCCAGGGCGTGGCCGCCGAGCTGATCGCGGCCCGCTGGGGTCTCTCGCGCGCGCAGCTGGACGCCTACGCCGCCCGCAGCCACGCCCGCGCCGCCGAGGCGTGGGCCACGGGGCTGTTCGCCGACCAGGTCGTGCCGGTCAAGGCGCGGCAGGCCGACGGCTCGTACTCCCTGGTGACCACGGACGAGACGATCCGCCCGGGCACCGACCTGGAGACCCTGGCGCGGCTGCGGCCGGCCTTCGCCGACGAGCGCATCGCCGCCCGCTTCCCGCAGATCACCGACTGGAAGGTCACCGCGGGCAACAGCAGCCCGCTCAACGACGGCGCCGCCGCCCTGCTCGTCACCACCAGCGAGAAGGCCCGCGAGCTCGGCCTGCGCCCGCGCGCGCGGATCCACACCACGACCGTCGTCGGCGACGACCCGCTGATGATGCTCACCGCCGTCATCCCGGCCACGGAGAAGGCGCTGCGCCGGGCCGGCCTGTCGATCGGGGACATCGACCTGTTCGAGGTGAACGAGGCGTTCGCCTCCGTCGTCCTGGCCTGGCAGGCCGAGACCGGCGTGACCACCGACAAGGTGAACGTCAACGGGGGCGGCATCTCGATCGGCCACCCGCTCGGCGCCAGCGGGGCCCGGATCATGACGACGCTGGTCGACGCCCTGCACCAGCGCGGCGCCCGCTACGGGCTGCAGACCATGTGCGAGGCCGACGGCCTGGCCAACGCGACGGTCCTCGAGCGCCTCTGACCCCGGCGCGGCCACGATCAGGTGACCTGATCATGGCGTGTCCTCCCTCACCGCCCACCGTGAGGGAGGACGCGCTGCGGTGAGGGAGGACGACGACCGGCGCCAGAACGGCAGCGGGCGGGAACCCCGAATGGGGTCCCCGCCCGCCGGCGGTCGGCCCCGTCCCGAGGCTCACCCGAGCTTGCGAGGGATGAGGAGGACGGGGTCCTTGATCAGCTCTTCGGCCGGGCTCCCGCGCGCAGGGCGCCGAGCAGGTCGTGGTTGAGCCGGGAGATGGTCTCCATCGAGATGCCCTTCGGGCAGGCGGCGGAGCACTCGCCGATGTTGGTGCAGCCGCCGAAACCCTCCCGGTCCTGCTGCGCGACCATGTTGACCACCCGGTCGTTGCGCTCGGGCTGGCCCTGCGGCAGGAGCCCGAGGTGGGTGACCTTGGCCGCGGTGAACAGCATCGACGAGGCGTTCGGGCACGCGGCCACGCAGGCCCCGCAGCCGATGCAGGTGGCCGCGTCGAAGGCGTTGTCGGCGTCCTTCTTCGGCACCGGCGTCGCGTGCGCCTCGGGGGCGGTCCCGGTCGGCACGCTGATGTAGCCACCGGCCTGGATGATCCGGTCGAAGGCCCGCCGGTCGACGGCGAGGTCCTTGATCACCGGGAACGCCGTCGCCCGCCACGGCTCGATGTCGATCGTGTCGCCGTCCTTGAACGACCGCATGTGCAGCTGGCAGGTGGTGGTCTGCACGGCACCGTCGTGCATGCCGTTGCCGTGTGCCCGCCCGTTGATCATGACGCCGCACATGCCGCAGATGCCCTCGCGGCAGTCGTGGTCGAAGGCGACCGGGTCCTGGCCGTCCATGATCAGCTGCTCGTTCAGGACGTCGAGCATCTCGAGGAAGGACATGTCCGGCGAGACGTCGTCCAGCCGGTAGGTGACCATCTTGCCGGGGGAGGCGGCGTCCTGCTGGCGCCAGACGCGCAGCGTCAGCCGCATGGTGCGCTCCTGGTGGGGCGCCGTGGCGGCCCGGGGGCCGTCCTCAGTCATCGTCATCGCTGGCTCCGCTGGTTCGTCACTTGTAAGAGCGCTGGGCGAGGTGCACGTACTCGTAGACGAGGTCCTCGCGGTGCAGCACCGGGGGAGTGCCCTGCGGCGTCCACTCCCAGGCCGCCACGTAGGCGAAGTTCTCGTCGTCGCGCAGCGCCTCGCCCTCGGGGGTCTGGCTCTCGGCCCGGAAGTGCCCGCCGCAGCTCTCGCGGCGGTGCAGGGCGTCGATGCACATCAGCTCGGCCAGCTCGATGAAGTCGGCCACCCGGCCGGCGTGCTCGAGGTTCTGGTTGAACGAGCCCCAGGTGCCGAGCACCTTCACGTTGCTCCAGAACTCCTGGCGGATCTCCTGGATGCGGTCGATGGCCTTGCGCAGGCCCTCGTCCGTGCGCTCCATGCCGCAGTAGTCCCACATCAGCTGGCCCAGCTCCCGGTGGAAGGAGGCCACGCTGCGGGTGCCCTGGATCGACAGCAGCTTGTGGATCTGGTCGGTCACGCCCTGGACGGCCTCCTGGGCCGCCGGGTGGCTGTCGTCGACCGTGGGGAACGGCCCGTCGGCGAGGTACTCGGTGATGGTCGCCGGCAGCACGAAGTAGCCGTCGGCCAGGCCCTGCATGAGGGCGCTGGCGCCGAGCCGGTTCGCGCCGTGGTCGGAGAAGTTGGCCTCGCCGATCACGAACATGCCGGGGATCGTCGACTGCAGGTCGTAGTCGACCCACAGGCCGCCCATCGTGTAGTGGACGGCGGGGTAGATCCGCATCGGCGTGGCGTAGGGGTCCTCGCCCGTGATCTGGGCGTACATGTCGAAGAGGTTCCCGTACTTCGCCTCGACCGCGGGTCGGCCCAGCCGCTGGATGGCCTCGGCGAAGTCCAGGTACACACCCAGCCCGCCTGGGCCGACGCCGCGGCCCTCGTCGCAGACGTTCTTGGCCGCGCGGGAGGCGATGTCGCGGGGCACGAGGTTGCCGAACGCCGGGTAGCGCCGCTCGAGGAAGTAGTCGCGCTCGCCCTCGGGGATCTGCCGCGGGTCGCGGGTGTCGCCGCGCTCCTTGGGCACCCAGACGCGGCCGTCGTTGCGCAGCGACTCGCTCATCAGCGTGAGCTTCGACTGGTACTCGCCGTGCACCGGGATGCAGGTCGGGTGGATCTGCGTGTAGCAGGGGTTGCCGAAGTACGCGCCGCGCTTGTGCGCCCGCCAGATCGCCGTGGCGTTGGAGCCCTTGGCGTTGGTCGACAGGTAGAAGACGTTGCCGTACCCGCCGGTGGCCAGGACGACGGCGTCGGCGTAGTGCGTGCTCAGCTCGCCGGTGACCAGGTCGCGGGCGACGATGCCGCGGGCGCGGCCGTCGACGACGATCAGGTCGAGCATCTCCGTGCGGGCGTGCTGCTCGACGTTGCCGAGCGCCATCTGCCGCTCGAGGGCCTGGTAGGCGCCGTAGAGCAGCTGCTGGCCCGTCTGGCCGCGGGCGTAGAAGGTCCGCGAGACCTGCGTGCCACCGAAGGAGCGGTTGTCCAGCAGGCCGCCGTACTCGCGGG
This sequence comes from Blastococcus sp. SYSU D00813, assembly GCF_054050735.1. NCBI lineage: Bacteria > Bacillati > Actinomycetota > Actinomycetes > Geodermatophilales > Geodermatophilaceae > Blastococcus > Blastococcus sp. SYSU D00813. Next base: position 18,221 of record NZ_JBJGZX010000047.1, on the reverse strand, counting down.
CGAAGGGCACGCCCTGGGCCACGGCCTGGTCGATGATGTTGACGCTGACCTCGGCCAGGCGGTGCACGTTGTTCTCGCGGGCGCGGAAGTCGCCGCCCTTGACCGTGTCGTAGAACAGCCGGTGCACGCTGTCGCCGTCGTTGCGGTAGTTCTTCGCCGCGTTGATGCCGCCCTGCGCCGCGACGCTGTGCGCGCGGCGGGGGCTGTCCTGGTACCAGAACGACTTGACCTTGTAGCCGGCCTCGCCCAGGGTCGCGGCGGCGGAGCCACCGGCCAGGCCGGTGCCGACCACGATGATCGTCATCTTGCGGCGGTTGGCCGGGTTGACCAGCCGGCCGCGGAAGCGGCGCTCGCTCCAGCGCTCCCCGATCGGGACGTCCGTGGGCGCCTTGGTGTCGGCGATCGGGTCGCCGACGGTGAAGAGGTCGAGAGGCATGCCTGGGGATCCTTAGTCGATCAGACCGAAGAGGACGGAGAAGGGCACGAGCAGGAAGCCGAGCGTGAGCACCGTGGCGATCGCCGTCGCGGCGTAGTTGACGGTCACCTCGCGGCGGCGGTTGCTCTGCCCCAGGGTCTGGGTGGCGCTCCAGATCCCGTGCCGCAGGTGCATGCCGACCAGGATCACCGCGATCGCGTAGAAGGCGGTGGACACCGGGTTGGAGAAGCTGGCGACCAGGCGGTCGTAGGGCTCGGCGTCGCCCTCGCGGTTCACCGTGCCCCAGGTGAGGTCGAGCAGGTGCCAGATGACGAAGGCGGCGATGATGACGCCGCCCCAGCGCATCGTCCGGGAGGCGTAGCTCTGCGCGTTGGCCTTCTTGGTCACGTAGCCCTGCGGGCGGGCACGCTTGGCCTGCTTCCACAGCGACACCGCGGCCCAGATGTGCGCGGCCACCGCAACCAGCAGGACGATCCGGATGATCCACAGCGCGGTCGCGCCCGGCAGGGCCGGGTTGCCGATCGTGCGCAGCCACTCGGAGTAGTGGTTGAACTCCTCGGCCCCGGAGAAGGCCTTGAGGTTCCCGATCATGTGCGCGATCAGGTACAGCACCAGGATGATGCCGCTGACCGCCATGACCACCTTCTTGAAGACCGAGCTGGTCTTCGCGGCCTTGGGCGCCCTGCGCTGGCCGGACTGCGTCGTCACCGTCACCACGGGCACGACGGTAGGACTCCGACCCCTGTGCGGCCAGGTAAACACGAGGTGACTCAGCTCATGTAAGGCTTGCCTAATGGCGAGATGAGCGGTGCAATCGTCGGTCGGTTCCCGAATCGTTACCTGGCGCCCGGCCACGGGCGGCCGTGGGGCAGGCTGGGGGCACGACGAGGAGAGGACGACGACCGTGGCAGGACCCACCCGAGGCTTCCTGGGCCGCCGTCGCGAGCGCGACCCGCGGCTGCCCCCCGGCCAGTACGACGCCGGGAAGGACTGGCCGGTGCTCACCGCCGAGCCGACCCCGCGGATCAGCCCCGAGACGTGGAGCATCACCGTCGACGGGCGGGTGGAGCAGCCCACCACCTGGAGCTGGGACGAGGCGCACGCGCTGCCCCGCTCGGAGTACCGCGGCGACATCCACTGCGTGACCACGTGGTCGAAGTTCGACACCTGGTTCGCCGGCATCAGCGTCGACAGCCTGCTCGAGGTCGCCCGTCCCACGGCCGAGGCGCACTTCGTCATGGCGACGTCGAAGACCGGCTACACGACCAACCTGCCGCTGGAGGACGTCACCGGCGGCAGGGCCTGGGTCGTCTGGGAGTACGACGGCGGCCCGCTGCCCATCGAGCACGGCGGCCCGGTGCGCCTGCTGGTGCCGCACCTGTACTTCTGGAAGAGCGCCAAGTGGGTCACCCGCCTGACGCTGATGACCCGCGACCAGCAGGGCTTCTGGGAGCAGAACGGCTACCACGACCGCGGCGACCCGTGGCTCGAGCAGCGCTACCAGGGCGACTGAGCCGGTGACCGGCCCGATGGTCGGCGCCGGCCGCCGCGCCCCGGCCGGCGGCTGGCGGACCGCGACCGTGCGCGAGGTCGAGCGGCCCACCCCGCGCACCGTGCGGCTGCGGCTCGACGTGCCCGACCGGCTGGACCACCTGGCCGGCCAGCACTACGTCGTCCGGCTGACCGCCGAGGACGGCTACCGGGCGCAGCGCTCCTACTCGCTGGCCTCGTCCCCGGGCGACCCGCTGGTCGAGCTGCTCGTCGAGCGGCTCGACGACGGCGAGGTGTCGGGCTACCTCGCCGACGTCGTGGAGCCCGGCGACCAACTGGAGGTGCGCGGCCCGATCGGCGGCTGGTTCGTCTGGGAGGGCGAGACCCCGGCGCTGCTGGTCGGCGGCGGCACCGGCGTCGTCCCGTTCGTGTCGATGGTGCGCACCGCCGCCGAGCTGGGCCGCCCGGAGCTGCTGCGGATCGCCGTGTCCACCCGCACCCGCGCCGACCTGCCCTACCTCGCCGAGCTGGAGGCGGCCGGCGCGGTGGTGCTCACCACGCGCGAGGCCTCCGGCATCCGGCCGGCCGCGCGGCTGACCGCCGCCGACCTCGTGCCGCTGTGGGAGCCGGGGCAGGACGTCTTCGTCTGCGGCTCGACGCCCTTCGCGGAGGCGGCGACGCGGGTGCTCACCGGGCTGGGCGTGCCGGCGCCGGACATCCGCGTGGAGCGGTTCGGGCCCAGCGGCTCCTCCGGCTGAGGGCTCAGCCCAGCGAGGCGGGCTTGCCCTCGCCCAGCCACTCGGCGAAGAAGTCGTCGAGCTGCTTCCCGGAGACCTCCTCGGCCAGCGCGACGAAGTCGTCGGTGGTGACCGCCTGGCCGGCCTCCGAGTCGAACCACTCGCGGACGATCTCCGCGAAGGCCTCCTCGCCGACCTCCAGCCGCAGCGCGTGCACCGTCATGGCGCCGCGGTAGTAGGTCGCCTCGGAGAACAGGCCGTCGGTGTCGGGGCCCGGGTCGCCGATGGCCACCTGCCAGAAGCGGTTGCCCGCGGGCACCTCGGCCAGCTGGTCGAAGGCCTCCTGCGGCGTGCCGGTGCCCTGGGCGTCGGCCCACAGCCACTCGGCGTAGGTGGCGAAGCCCTCGTTGAGCCAGATGTGCTGCCAGCCGGCCAGGCGGACGCTGTCGCCGGCCCACTGGTGCGCGAGCTCGTGCACCACCACGACCGCGCCGGAGTCGGCGTCGGAGAAGAAGACGGGGGAGTAGACCGGCCGGGTCTGGTTCTCCAGCGCGAAGCCGAGGTCGGGGACGTCGTCGACGATCCCGCCGGCCACGCCGAACGGGTACGGGCCGAACCACTCCTCGAGGACGGCGATCGCCTCCGGCTGCAGGGCCAGCGACTCGGTGGCGACGTCCGCGACGGTCGCGTCGCCCTGCGCCCCCTCGTCGGCCAGCCCGGGGTCGACGGCGTCCCAGTAGCGGATGCCGTCCTCCTCGTACTCGTCGATCTCGAACTCCCCGACGGCCAGCATCACCAGGTAGGGGGCCATCGGCTCCTCGGCCGCCCACTGCCACGTCGTCCAGCCGTCCTCGGTGGTGGAGCCGACCAGCTCGCCGTTGGACAGGGCCTCGAGCCCCTCGGGCACCTCGACCGACACCTCGACGGTCGCGGCGTCGGCGGGGTGGTCGTTGACGGGGAACCAGCTGGCGGCCACGTCGGGCTGGCCGACCGCGAGCGCGCCGTCGTCGGTCTGGATGAACCCGGCCAGGCCCAGGCCGTCGTCCAGCGGCTCGGGGACGCCCTCGTAGGTGACGACGGTGGTGAACTCCGCCCCGCCGGGGACGTCGGCGGGCGGGGTGACGGTCAGCTCGCCGCCGTCGCGGGCGACCTCGGCCTGCGCGCCGTCCACCGTCACCGAGGAGACCTCGAACCCGAACAGGTCGAGGTTGAACGCCGACAGGCTCTGCGTCGCGGTGGCCACGACGGTCGCGGTGCCGCTGAGCGCGTCGCTGTCGGGGTCGAAGCGCAGGTCGAGCGAGTAGCTGCCGACGTCGTAGCCGCCGTTGCCGTCCTGCGGGAAGTAGGGGTCGCCGAACCCGTCGGCCCCCGGTGTCCCGGCCGGGCTGGCGGTCCCCTCGACCCGAGCGGTGCAGCCCCCCAGCAGCACCAGGCCGGTGAGCGCCGCCGCCCAGGACCGCGCTCGTCGCCCGCGTGTCACGTGTGTTCCCCGTCCGCCGTCCGCCGTCCGCCGTCCGCCGTGCGCGACGGACGGCGCAGCCTGCACCATCGCCGCACCCCTGCCCAGGGGGGCGCGCGCGGCGCCGCACCCCGGGGGCGGGAGGATCACGGTATGCCGCACGTCGAGGTCACCGCGTCCTCCGAGGTGGACGGCGACCTCCGCGCCACCCTGCTCGAGCTGTGGACCGACGTGACCAACGCCGGCGGCGCCGTCGGCTTCGTCGCGCCGGTCACCGCCGACGTCGTCGCGCCGGTCCTGGACGCGCTGGTCGAGCGGGTGCACGCCGGCTCGCAGACGCTGTGCCTGCTCCGGGTCGACGGCGAGGTGGCGGGCTTCGCCGTCCTGTCCACGTCGGTCAGCCCGCTGCGGCGGCACTGGGCGACGGTGCTGCGCGTGCAGGTGCACCCGTCCCGGCAGGGGCAGGGCCTGGGCCGGGTGCTGATGGCCGGGGTGCACGAGGTCGCGCGAGCCCGTGGGCTGGAGTTCCTGCACCTCACCGTGCGCGGGGGCTACGGCCTGGAGGGCTTCTACGAGCGGCTGGGCTACGAGGTCTTCGGCCGGATGCCCGGTGCCATCCGGGTGGCTCCCGGCGACGACCGCGACGAGGTCCTGCTGATCCACCGGCTGTAGCCGGCCGGCGGTGTGGTGGCGGCGCGACGGGGTAGGGCCGCCTCCGACGCGGCACCGGCGAGCCCGCCCGGGACGAGTCCGCAGCGCCGGAGGGGTCGCCGTGGTGAGCGCACGCGAGGAGCTCGGCGAGACCGACGCGCCGGCCGAGGACCAGGTCGTCCAGGCCTTCGACCGGATCGTCGACGAGGGCGCCCAGCGGTTGCACCGGTCCTGGCGGGAGGTGCTGGCCACGGGCTTCGCCGGCGGCCTGGAGGTCGGCGCGGGGGTGGTGGCGCTGCTCGCCGTCTACGCCGAGACCCGCAGCCACCTGCTGGCGGGGCTGGCCTTCAGCATCGGCTTCATCGCCCTCATGCTGGCCCGCAGCGAGCTGTTCACCGAGGGCTTCCTCGTGCCGGTCACCGCGGTGGTGGCCGGGCGGGCGTCCCCGGCCCAGCTGGGCAGGCTGTGGGCCGGCACGCTCGTCGCCAACCTGGCCGGTGGCTGGGTGGTCATGTGGCTGGTCGTCCACGCCCTGCCGGACCTCGGCGTCACGGCCGTGGAGTCGGCCCGGACCTTCGTCGACGCGCCGCTGGACCTCACCGCGGTCTGCCTGGCGCTGCTGGCCGGCGCCTTCATCACGCTGATGACCCGCATGCAGCACGGCGCGGCGTCCGAGGCCGGCAAGCTGGCTGCCGCCGTGGCCGGCGCGTTCCTCCTGGCCGGGCTGGTGCTGTTCCACAGCATCCTCGACTCGCTGATCGTCTTCGGCGCCGTCCACGCCGGCGGCCCGGTGACCTATGCCGACTGGCTGGCCTGGTTCTGGTACACGACGCTGCTCAACGTCGCCGGCGGCCTGTTCGTGGTCACGTTCCTGCGGCTGATCCGGAGCAAGGAGCTGATCCAGCGGGAGCGGGCCGCGGTGCGCGCCGGGGACTGACCGCCGCGCCTCTCCCGGCCGCGGTCGCCGGCTCGCCATGATCGCGGGGTGATCGAGCTCGACGGGCTGACGAAGGTCTTCGGGGACCGCGTCGCCGTCGACGACCTCACCGTGCGCATCGAGCCGGGCCGGGTCACCGGGTTCCTCGGCCCGAACGGCTCGGGCAAGACGACGACCATGCGGTGCGTGCTGGGCCTGGCCCGGCCCACCGCCGGGACGGCGACGGTGCTCGGCGTCCCGTACCGCCGGCTGGACCGCCCGCTGCGCCGGGTCGGGGCGCTGGTCGACCCCGCGGCCCGCCACCCCGGCCGGACGGCGCACGCCCACCTGCTGGCCCTGGCCCGGTCCAACGGGATCCCGCGCCGGCGGGTCGCCGAGGTGGTCGACCTGGTGGGGCTCGAGGCGGTGGCGTACGACCGGGTCGGCGGCTTCTCGCTGGGCATGGGGCAGCGGCTGGGCATCGCCGCCGCGCTGCTCGGCGACCCGGAGGTGCTGCTGCTCGACGAGCCGGTCAACGGGCTGGACCCCGAGGGCATCCGCTGGGTCCGCGAGCTGCTGCGCGCGCTGGCCGCCGAGGGGCGCACGGTGCTCGTGTCCAGCCACCTCATGAGCGAGATGGAGGACACCGCCGACCACCTGGTGGTGCTCGGCCGCGGCCGGCTGCTCGCCGACGTCCCGATGGCCGACCTGTTGGGCGCGTCGGCCGCCGTCCGGGTGCGCAGCCCGCAGGCGCCGCTGCTGGCCGCGGCGCTGCGGCGGGCCGGCGCCGGCGTGCGTCCCGAGCCCGGCGGGACGCTGCGGGTCGACGGGCTGGATCCGGCGGCGGTCGGGGACGTGGCCTTCGCCGCCGGGGTGCCGGTGCACGAGCTGACCCGGGTCGTGGCGTCGCTGGAGGCCGCCTACCTGGCGCTCACCGGCGGCGAGGTCGAGTTCCGGGCGGGGACGCCGTGACCGCGGGCCTGCTGGCCGGCGCCTGGACCCGGCTGGGGTCGGTCCGGTCGACCTGGTGGTGCACCGCGGTCTACGTCGTGGTCGTGGCCGGGGCCGGCTGGCTGGCCGCGGCGGGGACGCCGACGTCGTCGCGGGCCGACGTCGCCGTCGGGGTGGCGCTGACCGGCTTCGGCTTCGGGCAGCTCGTGCTGGTCGTGCTCGGGGTGCTCGCGGTCAGCGCGGAGTTCGGCACCGGCAGCGCCGTCCCCGCCCTGCTCGCGGTGCCACGGCGCACCCGGTGGCTGGCCGCGACCACCGCCGTCGTGGCGGCCTGGGCGGCGCTGCTGACCGGGGTGCTCGCCGGGGTGTGCGCGGTCGCCGCCCGGGTGCTGGTGGCCGTGCCCGGCGGGGTGTCGTCGACCGACCCGGCCGTGCTGGGCGAGCTGGGCCTGCAGGTGGTGTGGGCCGTGCTGGTCACCGTGCTGGCGGTGGGGCTGGGCACCCTGCTGCGGGCCACCGCCGGCGGCGTCGGGCTCGGGATGGCACTGGTGTTCGTGCTGCCGCCGGTGCTGGCGCTGGCCGGCGGACGGTGGGCCTCGCTGGGCTCGCAGGGGCTGCCGGCGCTGCGGGTGGGCGAGGACGCCTTCCTCGCGGTCGCGACGCCGTGGCCGGTCGGGCTCGCCGTCACCGGGGCGTGGGCGGTCGCGGCGTGGGCCCTGGGCGCGCTGCTGCTCGAGCGCCGCGACGTCTAGCGGGCCCGCGGCCCGAACACGGCCGCCCGGAAGGCGTCGAACACCGGCGGAGGCTGCGGGGACGCCCACATCTGGTTGGTGAGCAGCACGCCGGTGGCCCCGGTGACCGGGTCTGTCCACCACGAGCTGCCCAGCCCGCCGTCCCAGCCGTACGAGCCGGCCGACCGGCCGCCGGGCTCGTCCTCCCGGCGCACGCCGATGCCCAGGCCCCACCCGCCGCCCTCGTCGTCGACCGGGCCCACCTGCTCGGTGAGCATCGCCGCCACGGTCCGCTCCGCCAGGACGCGCCGGCCGTCGGGGGAGCGGCCGCCGGCGGCCAGCATCGCGGCGAAGGCCGCCAGGTCGTCGACGGTCGACACCAGCCCGTCGCCGCCGTCCGGGAAGGCCGGGCGCCGCGCCCACTGGCCGTCGGCGGGGTCGTAGCACTCCCGGCGGCCGTCCTCGCCCGGGGGCGTCCAGTGGGGTCCGAGCCGGCCGCGGGCGTGCTCCGGCACGCCGAAGCCGGTGTCGCGCATGCCCAGTGGCGTCAGCACCCGCTCGGCGAGCACCTCCGGCAGTGGGCGGCCGGTGGCCCGGCCCACGAGGACGCCCAGCACGCTGGCGCCCACGTGGTAGAGCCACCGCTCACCGGGCTGGTGCGCCAGCGGGACCGTCGCCACCCGGCGCAGCCACTCGTCCGGCGGGGGAGCGGCCTGCGGCCGCGGCGGTCCGGCCGGCAGCCCGGTGGCCCCGAGGGCTGCGACGGTGGGGGTGGGCCAGGGGGCGGTGAAGTCGATGCCCAGGCCCAGCCGGAACGTGAGGACGTCACGCACGGTGATCGGCCGGCGGCCCGGCACGGTGCCCGCCCCCGCGTCGGCCGGGTCGGCGAGCACCTGCCGGGCGGCCAACTCGGGCAGCAGCCGGTCCACCGGTTCGTCGAGGGCCAGCACGCCGTCGTCGACCAGGGCCAGCGCGGCCGCGGCCACCACCGGCTTGGTCGTCGAGGCGATGCGGAAGACCGAGTCCGGTGCCACGGCGTCGCGCCCGCCCGGCGTGTGGGTGCCCGCCGCACCGCGCGCCACCTCGCCGCCGCGGGCGGCCCACCAGGCCGCCCCCGGCACCTGGCCCTCGGCGACCGCGCCGCGCACGGCCGCCTCGACGTCCTCCGCGAGTCCCATGCAGCACCGACCGGCGCCGGGCCGCGGACTCATCGGCCGCGGGCGGCCCGCCGGAGCGTGGCGAGGTAGCGCCGGGTTGCCAGGGCCTGCACCCACCAGGCGACGGGCCCGGCCAGCCGCGCCGCGGGGGAGGCCAGGCGGGAGAAGACCCGCAGCACCACGGTGACCTCGCCGGAGCCGGCGATCCGCACGAGGAACGCCTCCTCGCCGCTCTCCGGGTGGCCGGGCAGCGTGCCGTAGGCGAAGCCCTGCTCGTCGCCCCCGGTGCGCGCCCACACGACCCGGCAGGGGATGTCGTAGCCGAGGCGGTCCAGCCCCGCGGTGAGGACGACGACCGTGCCCGGCTCGGTCGGGGGCCCGCTCGCCCGCACCCGCAGGCCCACGCCGCGCTGCACGGCCCAGCCGAACACCGCCGCCACGGTCCGCTCGAACACGGCGCGACCGCTGCCCACGACGACCGTGTGCTCGGAGTGCCGGTAGCCCGCCGGCAGCACCGGGTCGGCGGTGGCGCCCACCTCCGGGTAGGTCAGCGGCACGTCGGCCAGGTCGGCCGGGGTCACGGCCCGCAGGAGTCCCATGTCCCGAGTCTGCGGTGTCCGGGGGAGCGGCACCGGCTAGGTTGGCCTGCACTGTGCTGCCCGCCGTCACCGCCACCCGCTACGTCACCCCGCTGCGCGAGGGTGGCTCGCTCCCGGGGCTCATGGAGGCCGACGACCTCGGCACCTACGTGGTCAAGTGGCGGGCGGCCGGGCAGGGCGTGCGGGTGCTGGTCGCCGAGGTCGTCTGCGGCGAGCTCGCCCGCGCGCTGGCCCTGCCGGTGCCCGCGCTGGTGACCGTCGACGTCGCCGCGGAGCTGGCCGTGGGGGAGCCCGACCCGGAGGTGCAGGAGCTGCTGCAGCGCTCCGCCGGGACCAACCTGGGCCTCGACTACCTGCCCGGCGCGCTGGACTTCGAGGCCGGGGTGGCCGAGGTCGACTGCGCGCTGGCCGGCCGGGTGCTGTGGTTCGACGCGCTGATCGGCAACGTCGACCGGTCCTGGCGCAACCCGAACATGCTGTTCTGGCACGGCCGCCTGCAGCTCATCGACCACGGCGCCGCGCTGACCTTCCACCACAGCTGGCCCGGCGCGCCCGCCGCGGTCGCCCGCCCCTACGACGCCGCGCAACACGCGCTGGTCGAGTGCCGGCCCGACGTCCGTGCCGCGGACGCCGACCTCGGCCCGCGGGTGACCCGGCCGCTGCTGGAGCGGGTGCTGGCGCAGGTGCCCGACGACTGGCTGGAGGGCCCCGAGCCCGACGAGCCGCCGGCCGCCGTCCGGCAGCGCTACGTCGACCAGCTGCTGGCCCGACTCGCCGCCCGGGACGCGTGGCTGCCGGGGCTCGTCACGGCCGCGGCCGCCGGCGGCGCCGGCCGTCAGCGGCCCCGGGTCGGGCAGAACCGCCCGGCCTGGCTGGGGCCGCCCCCGCCCGAGGGGATGACCCAGCGGTGAGGGACGGACGCGACACCTTCGAGTACGCCGTCCTGCGGGTGGTGCCGAGGGTGGAGCGGGGCGAGTTCCTCAACGCCGGGGTGATCGTCTACAGCCGGCAGCGGGACTACCTCGGCGTCCGCCTGCACCTGGACCCCGCGCGGCTGCGGGCCCTCGACCCGACCGCCGACGCCGAGGCGATCGCCCGGGCCCTGCAGGCCGTGGCCGACGTGTGCGCCGCGGACGGCGCGGCGGGCGCGGCCGGCCGGGAGGCGCTCGGCTCGCGGTTCCGGTGGCTGACGGCGCCGCGCAGCACCGTCGTCCAGACCGGACCGGTGCACACCGGCCTCACCGCCGACCCCGACGCGGAGGCCGACCGCCTGCTGCGGCTCCTGGTCCTGCCCGTCACGGAGTGAGGCGTGGCCCGCGGGCGGGTGCTGTCGGCGACGGCGTACGGGGCGGCGCTGCTGGCCGCCGGCTCGGCCGCGTGGAGCCTGTACTGGACCGTGGGCGGGACCGCGCTGCTCGGCACCGTCGGCGGTGCGGTCGAGGAGGCCGCCCGGCGGGGTGGCGCAGCGGCGGTCGCCCTCGGCGGCACCGTCGTCCTCCTCAAGACCGCCGCGGTGCTCCTGGCGCTGGCGCTCGTCCGGCCGTGGGGACGACGACTGCCCGCCCGCCTCCTCGAGGGTGGCGCCCTGGCGGCCGGGTCGCTGCTGGCGCTCTACGGCGGCGTGCTCGTGGTCGTCGGAGCCCTGGCGCTGACCGGGGTCCTGGGCGAGCCGGCCGACCCCTCGGCGCTGCGGTGGCACGTGCTGCTGTGGGACCCGTGGTTCCTGCTGTGGGGCGTCCTGCTGGCCGCCGCGGCGCGCGCCCGCCGCCGGGCCGGTACACCGCTCGGGTGAACGGGGAGTGGACGGTTCCTTCACGTCCCCTGTGCCCGGCGGCCACCCCCGCGTCGATCCGCCTTCCTAGCTTCGGGCCGCACCGATCCCCCGAAGACCTGGAGCACCTCCCGTGACGACGCTGCACGAGCGCGCCGCCGAGCCCCTCGACCCCGAGGACGTCCCGACCAACCCCTCCACCGCCCCGCACCTGATGGCCGTCGCGGAGGCCCGGCTCAGCCGGCGCGGCGTCCTGGCCGGCGGCTTCCTCGCCGCGGCCGGCTTCCTCACCGCCGGCCTGATCGACCCGCCGGCCGCCGCGGCGCGCCCCGGTGGCGGCGGTGACGGCGGCGGTGGCCCGCGGGGCGGCCGCCTGGGCTTCCAGCCGATCCCGCCGAGCACCGCCGACGAGGTCGTCGTCCCGCGCGGTTACACCGCCCGCCCGTTCATCCCGTGGGGCACCCCGATCCTCGGGTCGTTCCCGGCCTTCGTGCCCGGCACCCCGGGTGAGCCCGGCGGCGTCCCGACCGGCAACACCGCGGCGCAGCAGGCCGAGCAGATCGGCATGCACCACGACGGCATGACCTACTTCCCGCTGCACAACGGCCCGCGCGGGAACGACAACGGCCTCCTCGTGCTCAACCACGAGTACACCGACGAGTTCTACCTGCACACCGGCACCTACACGGCGGGCTACGTCCCGACCACCGCGGAGGGCGTGCGGAAGTCGCAGAACGCGCACGGGGTCGCGGTCGTGGAGGTGCAGCGCGGGCGCAACGGCCAGTGGGAGGTGGTGCGGTCGCGTCGCAACCGCCGGATCACCGCGAGCACGCCGATGTCCTTCTCCGGCCCCGCGGCGGGCCACCGGCTCGTGCGCACGGCCGCGGACGGACAGGGGCGCACCCCGCTGGGCACCTTCAACAACTGCGCCAACGGCGAGACGCCGTGGGGCACGTACCTGACCTGCGAGGAGAACTTCAACGGGTACTTCCGGGTCGACGGCACCCTGACCGGGGAGAACAAGGCCAACGCGGACCGCTACGGGGTGGGCGGCGACCGCAACGGCTGGGCCCGCCACGACGACCGCTTCGTGGTGACCGACCGGGACCCCAACGAGCCCAACCGCTTCGGCTGGGTGGTCGAGATCGACCCGTTCGACCCCACCTCGACCCCGGTCAAGCGGACCGCGCTCGGCCGGCTCAAGCACGAGGACGCGACCGTCCACGTGTCCCGGGGTGGGCGGGTCGTCGTCTACATGGGCGACGACCAGGCCGGCGAGCACGTCTACAAGTTCGTCAGCGCGCGCAACTGGCAGTCGATGCGGGCCCAGGGCAAGAGCCCGCTGGACGAGGGGACGCTCTACGTCGCCCGGTTCGACGACGACGGCAGCGGCGAGTGGCTGCCGCTGGTCCAGGGGCAGGGGCCGCTCACGGCGGCCAACGGGTTCGCCGACCAGGGGGACGTGCTGGTGAAGACCCGGCTCGCCGCCACCGCGGTGGGCGCCACGCCGATGGACCGGCCCGAGTGGACCGCCGTCGACCCGCGCACCGGCACCGTCTTCGTGACGCTGACGAACAACAGCTCGGCGTCGGCTGCCCCCAACGCCGCCAACCCGCGCCGCGCCAACCCGTGGGGCCACATCGTGCGCTGGGACGAGCAGGGCGGGGACCACACCGCCACCCGCTTCCGCTGGGACCTGTTCCTGCTCGCCGGCCCGGGCGGCGGCGTCGAGGGCTCGACGATCGCCCCGGAGGACGCCTTCGGCTCCCCCGACGGGCTGTGGATCGACCCTGACAGCCGGGCCTGGATCCAGACCGACGGCTCGCAGCCCGGCTCGGCCAACAACCAGATGCTGGCCGCGGACGCCGGGGCCCGCTGGGACGCCGAACCGGAGGTGCGCCGCTTCCTCACCGGGGTGAGGGGCTGCGAGGTGACCGGCATCGCCGTCACGCCGGACCGGCGGACGATGTTCGTCAACCTGCAGCACCCCGGCGAGAACGGCGGCAGCACCTGGCCGCGGCTCGACGGGATCAACACGCCCCGCTCGGCCACCGTCGTCATCACCAAGGACGACGGCGGGGTCATCGGCACCTGACGGAGGACCCTCGTGCCCCCACCGCTCGCGCGCTCGCAGTGGGCCCCTGCACGAGGGCCTGGCGCGGCCCTGTCCCTACGCGGGCAGGGCCGCGTCGATCCTCCGGGCGAGTTCCACGTCCAGCTCGGTCACGCCGCCGGCGGAGTGGCTGACCAGCGCCAGGTGCAGCGTGCGCCAGCGCAGGTCGACGTCGGGGTGGTGGTCCATCGCCTCGGCGAGGAACCCGATCCGCACGAGCGCGGCGACGGCGTCGGGGAACGACGGCAGCTCGACGCTGCGCCGGAGGCCGTCGGCGTCGCCGGACCACAGCGGCAGGTCCGCCAGGGCGGCGGAGACCTCGTCGGGGGACAGGCGCGGGGGTCGGGGCACGGCGGTCAGTCTGCTCCGCCGTGCCGCCGCCCGCCCAGCCTCAGAGGTGCAGGCCGCACTCCGTCTTGTTCCGGCCGGCCCAGCGCCCGGCGCGCGGGTCCTCGCCCGGCGCGACCGGCCGGGTGCACGGCGCGCAGCCGATCGAGGCGTAGCCGATCTCCTGCAGGGGGTTCACCGGCACCTGGTGCTCGGCGATGTAGGCGTCGACGTCGTCCTGCGTCCACGCGGCGAGCGGGTTGACCTTGACCATCCCGCGCTTGGCGTCCCAGTCGACGACGCGGGTCCCGGCGCGGGTGGCCGCCTCGTCGCGGCGGACGCCGGAGCCCCACGCGGCGTAGCCGGACAAGGCCTGCGCCAGCGGCTGCACCTTGCGCAGCGAGCAGCACAGGTCAGGGTCGCGCTCGTGCAGCGCGGGCCCGTGCTCGGCGTCCTGCTCGGCGACGGTCCTCGGCGGCGTGACGTTCACGAGGGTGATCGACAGGACGCTGCTGATCCAGTCGCGCGTGCCGACGGTCTCGGCGAAGTGGTAGCCGGTGTCGAGGAAGACGACGTGCACGCCGGGGACGGCGCGCGAGGCCAGGTGCGCGAGCAGGCCGTCGGCCATCGACGAGGTGACGGCGAAGTCGTCGCCGAAGGTCTCCCCGGCCCAGCGCAGGACCGCGAGCGCCTGCTCGACCGGGTCGGCGATGCCCTCGAAGCGGGCGTCGGCCTCGGCGGCGAGCTCCGGCGTCGGCCGGATTGCGGTGGTCACTGCTGCACTCCTGTCGCGATCAGCCGGACGGAGAAGGCCCGCAGGCAGGCGCCGCAGCGCCAGCCCGAGGTCGTCTCGTCCTCGTACGGGGTGAGGTCCTCGTCCCCGCAGTACGGACAGTGGAAGACCGGTAGCTGCCGGGTTCTTCCCGAGCCGCCGTCGTCCTCGCTCACCGGGGCACCGTCACAGCAGCCACGCCTCCTCGGCCCGGGAGACGTAGTGCGCGAACGACTCGCCCTCCGTGCGCCGGTCCAGGAAGCCGCGCAGGACGCGCTCGCAGTAGTCGGCGGTCTCGGCCTTGGTCACCTTGTGGCCGCGGAACTTGCGGCCGAAGGTCGCCTCGACGCCGAGGTGGCCGCCCAGGTGCACCTGGAAGCCCTCGACCATCTCGCCGCTGTCGTCCTTGACCATCGAGCCCTTGAAGCCGATGTCGGCGGTCTGGAAGCGCGCGCAGCTGTTCGGGCAGCCGTTGACGTTGATCCCGATCGGCACGTCGAAGTCGGGCAGCCGCTTCTCGAGCTCGGCGTAGAGGTCCTGCGCGTGCTGCTTGGTCTCGACGATCGCCAGCTTGCAGAACTCCAGGCCGGTGCAGGCCATCGTGCCGCGGCGGAAGGCGCTGGGCCGCACCTGCAGGTCGTGCGCCGCCAGGGCGTCGACCAGCGCCTCGACCTTCTCGTCGGGGACGTCGAGGATGACCAGCTTCTGCTGCGTCGTCGTCCGGATGCGGCCCGCGCCGTACTCGTCGGCCAGGTCGGCGATCGTGGTGAGCAGGGAGCCGGTGACGCGGCCGGTGCGCAGCGCGAAGCCGACGGCGTTGCGGCCGTCCTTCTGCCGGCTGACGCCGACGTGGTCGCGCTGGTCGTGCTTGGCGGGCGCGGGCGCCGGGCCGTCGGGCAGGGCGCGGTGGAGGTACTCGTCCTGCAGCACCTGGCGGAACTTCTCCGGGCCCCAGTCGGCCATCAGGAACTTGATGCGGGCGCGGTTGCGCTGCCGGCGGTAGCCGTAGTCGCGGAACACCGACGTGACGCCGGCCCAGACCTCGGTCACCTCGTCGGGGCGGACGAAGACGCCGATCCGCTTGCCGAACATCGGGTTGGTCGACAGCCCGCCGCCCACCCAGAGGTCGTAGCCGGCCTCGCCCGCCTCGTTGCGGACGCCGACGAAGGCGACGTCGTCGATCTCGGGCTCGGTGCAGTGGTCGACGCAACCGGACATCGACGTCTTCCACTTGCGCGGCAGGTTGCTGAACTCCGGGTTGCCGACGTACTTCTCGACGGTCTCGGCGATGACGTCGGTCGCGTCGATCACCTCGTCCTCGAGGATCCCGGCGAGCGGGCAGCCGAGCATGACGCGCGGCACGTCGCCGCACGCCTCCATGCTGCTGAGGTCGACCGTCTCCAGCCGCCGCCAGATCTCGGGGACGTCCTCGATGCGGATCCAGTGGTACTGCACGTTCTGCCGGTCGGTCACGTCGGCGACGTCGCGGCCGAACTCCGTGCTGATGCCGCCGATGACCCGCAGCGCGTCGCTGGTCAGCTGCCCGCCGTCGATGCGGACCCGCATCATGAAGTAGGAGTCCTCGAGCTCCTCGGGCTCCAGGACGGCGGTCTTGCCGCCGGGGATGCCCTGGGCCCGCTGGGTGTAGAGACCCATCCAGCGCATCCGGCCGCGCAGGTCCTGCGGGTCGATGGACTCGAAGCCGGCCTTCGCGTAGATGTCGATGATCCGCTGGCGGACCTCGAGGCCGTCGGAGTCCTTCTTCATCCGCTCGTTCGGGTTCAGCGGCTCGCGGTAGCCGAGCGCCCACTGGCCCTGACCGCGCTGCGGGGTGTCGCGACGCGGCGGCCGGTTGCTGGTTCGCGTGGGGGAGGACACGACAGGTGCTTCTTCCTGCGCCGTTCGCCGGGGCCGGTCCCGGTCGGGAGGCGCTGCCAGGTCGGAGGCGCAGCGGAGGGCTGCGGGGGAGGACTGGTGTCAGCGCGCGGCGCGACACACGGCGCTGCTCACACGCGCCAGGTCGATGTGCCGGCGCGCGACGAGGAGCACGCCATCACCGGTCACGCCCGCCATCGTCTCACACCGCGGCGTGCGAGACCGGTGTGACCCGGGCGACTGGCCGCCGGCGCCGTCAGCCGACCGGCGCGGGCCGCCCGTCCATCGCCGCGCGGATGCGCGTCACCGACTCCTCCAGCGGGGTCACCGACGTGTCGATCACGAGGTCCGGCCGGACCGGGGGCTCGTACGGGTCGTCGATCCCGGTGAAGCCCGGGATCTCCCCGGCGCGGGCGCGGGCGTACAGGCCCTTGACGTCGCGTCCCTCGCAGACCTCCAGCGGCGTGGACAGGTGCACCAGCAGGAAGCGGCCGTGCGCCTCGACCAGCGCCCGGGCCTCCTCGCGCGCCTGCTCGTACGGCGCGATCGCCGCGACCACGACCGTGCCGCCGTGCTTGACGACCTCGCCGGCCACGAAGCCGATGCGCCGGATGTTGAGGTCGCGGTGCTCCCGGCTGAAGTCCAGCTCGCTGGACAGGTGGGTGCGGACGACGTCGCCGTCGAGCACGGTGACCGGCCGCCCCTCGGCCTCCAGCTGCGCGACCAGCGCGTCGGCGATCGTGGACTTCCCCGCGCCGGAGAGGCCGGTGAGGAAGACGGTGACGCCGGCCCGGGAGGAGCTGCTCATGCCGCCAGTCTCGCGCAGCTGCGGGGCTGGTCAGGCCCCGGGGGAGTCGCCGAACGACCGCCAGGCGTCCTCGACCGCGGCCAGCTCGGCCACCTCGGCCGGGAGCTTGCCGGCGACGACGTCGGCCAAGGAGACCTCCTCGAGCACCCGGCGGTAGGCGGCGCGCGCGGCCACCCACACGGCCGCGAGCGGCTCGGCGGTGCCCGGGTACTCCACGTCCTCCGGCCGCTGGCCGTGCACCTCGGCGAGGAAGCCCTGCTCGACGCGCATGACGCGCGCGATGGAGATCTCCTCCGGCGGGAGCGCCAGCCGGTACCCGCCCTCGCGGCCGCGCTGGCTGGTGACCAGCCGGGCGTGCTGGAGGTCGCCGAGGATCGACTGCAGGAAGCGGGAGGGGATGTCCTGCGCGGTGGCGATCTTGTCGCAGGTGAGCGCGCCGGGCGCGGCGGCGGCCAGCTCGACGGCGGCGCGGACGGCGTAGTCGACCCGGGCGGTGATGCGCATCGCCCCATCTTGCCGCCTCCGGTGCGTCTGTCAGGGTGACGCGGTGTACCAGCTGCGATTCACCACGGTGGTCGAGGCCCCGCTGACCGTCGCGTTCGACGTCGCGCGGGCCCTCGGGCGGCCGTGGGGCGAGCCGCTGGAGGAGGTCGTGTCGGTGCGGCCGTTCCGCGACGTGTACGCCGCCGGACCGCGCCGCGGGTGGCGGTGGCTCACCCACTCGCGCCGCTTCTCGGCCACCGGCGCCGGCACGCTCGTCGACGAGCAGCTGGACTGGGCGACCACCCTGCCCCCGCTCCTGGCCGGCGCGGTCGACCAGCTGCTGCTGCGCCGGCGCGTGGTCCGCGCGATGCAGGCGCACCTCGACGCCTACGCGGCCGCGGCCGCCCGGCGTGCCCTCGAGGTCGTGCAGGTGGTCGGCGTCGCCCTCGTCGAGGGCGACCGGGTGCTGGTCGCCCAGCGGGCCGGCGGTCCGTTCGCCGGCTGCTGGGAGTTCCCCGGCGGGAAGGTGGAGCCGGGCGAGGCCGACCTCGACGCGCTGGTCCGCGAGTGCCGCGAGGAGCTGGGGGTCGAGGTGGCGCCGCAGGCCTTCCTCGGCGAGGTGCCGCTGGACGGCGTCGTCGGCGGGGGTGCACCCGGGGCGTCGACGCTGCGGGTGTGGTGGGGGCGGGTCGCCTCCGGCGTGGTCACCCCGCACGAGCACGCGGAGCTGCGCTGGGTGCGGGCCGCCGACCTGCCGGGGCTGGACTGGATCCCCGCCGACCGCCCGCTCCTGCCGGCCGTCACCCGCCTCCTGGACCGGGTCGCCGCGGGCTGACGGCGCACGACGAGGGGGGGGGGGGGGGGGGGGGGGGGGGCCGCGGGGGGGGGGGGCGGGGGGGGGCGCGGCGGGGGGGGGGGGGCGGTGGGGGGGGGGGGGGGGGGCT
>NZ_JBJGZX010000046.1:0-31958 GCF_054050735.1 Blastococcus sp. SYSU D00813 | reverse complement strand
CACCCCCCCCCCGCCGGCTCGGCGCACCCCCCCCGCGGCCCCCCCCCCCCCCCCCCCCCGACTCCGCATCAGCCGATCGGCGACAGGCCCCAGACGCCGGTCGCGGACCCGCCGGGCTCGAGCCGGCGCACGGCCTCGCCGGTGGCGAAGGCGTTGGGCGGGCAGGTCATCGGCTCGACGGCCAGCCCGCGGCGGCGCGCGTCGCCGGGGATCGTGTCGCCGGTGTAGAGCTGCAGGTAGCCGTAGGCCTCGTCCATCCAGACGGCGGCGCCCGTGCCGTCGGGGCGGGTGAGCCGCACCTCGGCCCGGCCGGCGGCGTCGCGCTCGAGGTCGGTGAAGCAGTCGTCGAGCACGAGGTCGCCGATCCGCCGGCCGCCGCGCAGGTCCGCGTCGGTGCCCTCGACCGGGACCCGGCCGGTCGGGATGCCGCGGTCGTCGGCCAGCAGCCGGGTCGCGGCGGGGGAGACCAGCGTGCAGTCGTCGAGCAGCACGCCGGGGCCGGCGGCCAGGTAGGGGTGGTGGCCCTCGCCGTAGGGCAGCGCGGCCGCACCCTCGTTCGTGGCGGTGGCCGTCACCGCGAGCCCCCCGCCGGAGAGCTCGTAGGCCACCTGCAGGCGCAGGGCGAACGGGTACCCGGGCTGCGGGTGCAGCAGGTACCCGAGCACGAGGCGCTCCGGACCGCGGTCGAGCACCGACCAGGGCGCGTAGTTCACCAGGCCGTGGATCGCGGTCGCCGTCGCCGGCTCGGTCAGGGCGAGCTGCTGCTCGGCGCCGTCCCAGGTGTAGCGGCCGTCGGCGATGCGGTTGGGCCAGGGCGCGAGCACGTGCCCCCGGCCGTACAGGGCGGTCTCGTCGGCGCCGTAGCCGTCGAGCAGCTCCCGGCCGCCGTGCCGGTAGGACCGCAGCCCCCCGCCGACCTCGACCACGGTCACCTCGGCGTCGCCGGAGGTCAGGACGAACTGTTTCCCGGTGGGGCGGACGGGCACGCGGTCTCCTCGGGGTGGGGCGTCGGGTCCAACCTATGTGCCGGGCGGCCCTGGTCCCGACGGCGCACACCGGGGAGCATCCGTGCCGTCGGAGGACCGACGACGACGGGAGCGGCCATGACCCAGCCGGCGCAGCAGGGCCCGGGCGACTACGGGTACGACCTGGCGCACGACGTCCCGGCATCGGTGCCGGCGCCGCGTCGCCCCGAGCGGCACGCGCTGACCGACCCACCCCGCCCGGAGCCCGACCCGGGCGGTGACGCCTCCTACGACGGGGCCCACGACTTCTGAGGCCGCCGGGAAGGCACCCCCGGGCCGGCGGGTTGTGCCGCCCATGACCTCCGCACCGATCGCCATCACCGGCGCCACCGGACGGCTCGGCGGGCGCGTCGCCCGCCGGCTGGCCGCGGCAGGAGTGCCGCAGCGGCTGCTCGTCCGCGACCCGGCCCGGGCGCCGCAGCTGCCCGGGGCGGAGGTCGTGCGTGCCGCCTACACCGACGGCGCCGCCTGCCGGCAGGCGCTGGCGGGCGTGGACACGGTGTTCATGGTGTCGGCGTCGGAGACCCCGGACCGGGTCGACCAGCACCGCGCCTTCGTCGACGCGGCCGCGGCCGCCGGCGTCGGCCACCTGGTCTACGTCTCCTTCTACGGGGCCGCGCCGGACGCCACGTTCACCCTCGCCCGCGACCACTGGGCCACCGAGGAGCACGTCCGGGCCGCGGGCCCGGCGCACACGTTCCTGCGCGACGACCTGTACGCCGACTTCGCCGTCCACCTGGTCGGGGACGACGGCGCGATCCGCGGTCCGGCCGGCGACGGGAGGGTCGCCCTGGTCGCCCAGGACGACATCGCCGACGCGGCCATCGCCGTGCTGCGCGACCCCGGCGCGCACGCCGGCGCCACCTACGACCTGACCGGCCCCGAGGAGCTGACCCTGGCCCAGGTCGCCGAGGTGCTGACCCGCGTCACCGGCGACCCGGTCAGCTACGTGCCCGAGACGGTCGAGGAGGCGTACGCCTCGCGGGCCTCCTACGGCGCCCCCGACTGGCAGGTGGACGCATGGGTGTCGACCTACACGGCGATCGCGGCGGGGGAGATGGCCGGCGTCAGCTCCGCCGTCCCCGACCTCACCGGGCACCCGGCCCGCACGCTGGAGCAGGTGCTGCGCGGGTGAGTCAGCGGCCCTGCCGCGCCTGGTAGCGCGCGGCCCGCCTGGCCGCCGCCTCGCGCCGCCGCCGGGCGGCGACGACCGCGCGCTCGGCCGCGGCCCGGTCGCGGCCGGCCTGGGCGCTGCCGATCGGGTAGCCGGCCTTGCGCACCCGGTTCTCCACCGTCTCGGTCATGTAGGCCATCGAGAACGCCATCCCGAGGACGACGCCGATCAGCGCCATGCCCAGCCGCAGGCCCAGCGGGCCCGGGACGAGCACCACGATCAGCACGACGGGGACGGCGAGCTGCACGAGCGTGCGGGCGGCGTGCCGCAGCACCCAGGTGCCGGTGGTGACGTCGTGCAGCACCCAGCTGCTGTGCCGGGCGGGCAGGCCGGTCCCGAGGGCGTAGCCGACCCAGCGCAGCGGGTTCGGCCGGACGACGGGCCCGGTGGACGGGGGAGCGGGGACCGGGCGGGTCACGACGCCACCTCCGGGCTGCGGGTGAGCGCGTCCTGCGCGGCGGCGTTGACCCGGGTCAGCGCCTGCTGCAGCGCGAGCAGCTCCTCCAGCGGGAGCCCCAGGGAGGCGACGATCCCCTCGGGGATCCGCTCCGCGCGCTCGCGCAGCGCCCGGCCGGTGCCGGTCAGCGCGATGGCGAGGTTGCGCTCGTCGCGGGCGTCGCGGTCGCGGCGCACGTAGCCGGCCGCCTCCAGCCGCTTGACCAGGGGCGAGAGCGTGCCGGGGTCCAGCTGGAGCAGCCGGCTGAGGTCCTTGAGCGCCAGCGGGCCGTGCTGCCACAGCGCCAGCATCACCAGGTACTGCGGGTGGGTGAGACCCATCGGCTCCAGCCACGGCCGGTAGACCGAGACGACGGTGCGCGCGGCGACCGAGAGCGCGAAGCACACCTGCCGCTCGAGGGCGAGCGGGTCGTCGAGCAGCTCGGTGCCGACGGCGTCCGGAGAGGTGGTCACGCCTCGACGGTACTCCAACGATTAGGGGCCCAACCGTTGGCGTGCAGTGATCCGCCTCTCGGGCCCGTCGGCGACGCCCTCGATACTGGCGCGGTGATCCCCGCCCTCTCCGCCGTCGTCCTGCCCGACCGGCACCCCGTGTCGACGTTCCTGGACGATGTCCGGGCCGCCGAGGCCGCCGGCGTGCGCACGGTGTGGACCTACGACCACCTGTCCTGGCCGCTGCTGCGCCGGAACCCCTGGTACGGCGCGGTCCCGCTGCTCGCCGCGGCGGCGACGGCCACCGAGCGGGTGCGGCTGGGCACGCTCGTGGCCTCGCCGAACTTCCGCCACCCCGTGCCGTTCGCCAAGGAGCTGATGACCCTCGACCAGCTCTCCGGCGGCCGGCTCGAGCTCGGCGTGGGCGTGGGCACCGAGGGCCCGGACGCGCACGTGCTCGGCGAGCCGCCGCGCAGCCGCGCGGAGCGGACGACGCGCTTCGCCGACTGGCTCTCCCTGCTCGACCGGCTGCTCACCGAGCCGGTGACCACGGCGACGGCGGGGGAGTACGCGGCCGTCGACGCCCACCAGCTGCCCGGCTGCGTCCAGCGGCCGCGGGTGCCGTTCACCGTCGCGGCGACCGGCCCGCGGGCGCTGCGGCTGGCCGCGCGGTACGGCTCCGGGTGGGTGACCTACGGGCCCTTCGGCGCCGAGGTGCCGGGGGAGGAGTGGCTCGCGGCGATCGCCGCGCAGAGCCGGCGGCTGACCGACGTCCTCGCCGAGGAGGGGCGCGAGGCCACGGCGCTGCACCGGGTCGCCCTGCTGGGCATCGAGGCCGTCTGGCCGTTCGAGAGCCCCGAGCGGTACGCCGACACGCTCGGCCGCCTGGCCGAGGCGGGCATCGGCGAGCTGGCCCTGCACTGGCCGCGGCCCGACGACGGCCGCGGCGTCCCCGCCGACCGGCTCGACCTGGTCCTCGCCGCCCACGCCCGCTGACCTGTGCGGAGGAGATCCGCGGCCGTGCGAGGGCCTCCTGTCAGGAGTGGTGGGTCTCCTGTGGGACGGCGGGGGTGGCAGGAAGGGGGACGGCGCCGAGCACCCGGTCCAGCAGCGCGCCGGCGTCCGGCACGGCGTGCCCGCGCCAGGCGACGTGCTGGTCGGGGCGGACCAGCACCAGGTCGGCCCCGAGCAGGTCGCGCAGCGCGGACGTGCCGGCGAGGTCCAGGACCGTCAGCGGGACGCCCCGCTCGGCGGCCCGGTCGGCGAGCGGGGTGGGGTCCGCGGCCGGGTCCAGCCTCAGCAGCGTGAAGCCCTCGCCGAGGTGGTCGTAGAGGGAGTCGCCCTCGCCCAGCCAGGCGTGCGGCAGCCGGGCGCCCGGGTGCGCCGAGGGCGTGAACGTGGCCAGCGCGGGCCCGGGCACCGGCCGCCCGTCGGGGACGACGACGGGGGAGTCCGGGTAGTCGTAGCCGAGCACCAGCCCGAGGCTGTGGAACTCCGGGTCCTTGACCCGCAGCGCCTCGGCCAGCGCGGCACGCAGCTCCCGGCCGGTCGGGCCGTCGTCGTCCAGGTCGCGCCCGGCGAACGCGGGGGCGAGGAAGGCCTCCTGGCTGCCGGCGGCCTCGATGGTCCGGCGGGCGACCGGCCGGCGCTCGGGCTCGTAGCTGTCCAGCAGCGACTCCGGCGCCCAGCCCCGCACGACGGCGGCGAGCTTCCAGCCGACGTTCACCGCGTCGCCGACGCAGGTGTTGAAGCCGTGGCCGCCCCACGGCGGGTTGAGGTGGGCGGCGTCGCCGACCAGGAACACCCGCCGGCCGCGGTAGCGGTCGACCAGGAGCATCCGGGCCTGCCACGGGTCGGTGGCGAGCACCTCGACGTCGATGTCCTCCCCGACCATGGCGCGCAGCAGCGCGACGGGATCGGCGTCCTCGGCGACGGTGTCGACACCCTGCACGATCGCCCACCAGGTGCCGTCGAGGTCGAGGCGGCCCATGAGGCCGCCGCGCTCGGTCCCGATGACCCAGTAGTGCACACCCAGGGCGCACAGCGGCCGCTCCTCCAGCGCGCGCGAGCGGAACGTGACGCTGAGGTTGGGCAGCGCCCCCGAGGCGCCCTCGTAGCGGGCGCCGATCGCCCGGCGGGAGACCCCGGCGCTGCCGTCGCACCCGAGGAACCAGTCGGCCACGACCTCGGTGGTCGTGCCGTCCGGGCCCTCGACGGCGGCGCGGACCTCGTCGGGCCCGTCGGTCACCGCGGAGACCCGCCGGCCCAGCCCCAGGGTGACGCCGGGGGTGGCCGCCGCGGCCTCGCGGAGGAGCTGCTCGACGATCGGCTGGGGGGCCTGCTGGCCGGCCTCGGCGGCGATCTGGCGCGGCGTCGTCCACAGGCCGAAGGCCTCGGGGAAGCAGGTGATCTCGTGCCCGAACAGGCCGGTCACGAAGACGACGTCCTGGGCGTGGTCGACCGGGATCGGGGCCAGCCCGCGCAGCCGGTCGGCCAGTCCCCAGCGGCGCAGGTGCTCCATGGTCCGGGCGTTGGTCGTCTTGGCGCGCGGGCGCAGCGGGTCGAGGGTCGTGCGCGGCTCGACCACGAGCACCTCGACGCCGCGTCGGCCCAGCTCGATCGCGGCGGCCAGGCCACTGGGGCCGCCGCCGGCGACGAGGACCGGGACCCGGGACGGGACGTGTGCATCGGGCACGGAGGCTGCTCCTGTCGGGCTGTCGGGTTCCGGTGACCGGCCCCTCCACCGCCGGGGCGGTCGTGACCGACCGAGCATCGCCGACCCGGGTCACCGTGCCCAGGGCCCCCGCCACCGGCCGGACCGCGGGACCGACGGTGGCCGTGCGGCCGCCCGCGGTCCGGGACAGGATCGGCGGGTGCCCGGGACCGGGGAGGACGCGCGCTTCCCGCGCGGGGTGTACGGCGTCGGCGAGGAGCCCGACGCCCGCGCCAGCCTGGCCAACGAGCGCACCTTCCTCGCCTGGATCCGCACCGGGCTGGCGCTGGCGGCCGGCGGCGTGGCGCTGGAGGCGCTGGACCTGGCGGTGCAGCCGGGCCTGCGCCTGGCGGCCGCCCTGCTGCTCGTCGTGCTCGGAGCGCTCGCCCCGGCGCTGGCGTGGGCCCGGTGGGCCGCGGTCGAGCGCGCGCTGCGGCTGCGCCGGGCGCTGCCGGCCTCCCTGCTGGGGCCGCTCGTGGCCCTGGGCGCCGCGGTCGCCGCCGCGCTCGTCCTCGCGGGCCTGCTGACGGCGTGAGCGGCCCGGCGCCCGGCGCCCAGGCGGAGCGGACGGCGCTCGCCTGGCGTCGCACCGCCCTCGGGGTCGGTGCCGGGGCACTGGTCGCCGCCCGGCTGGCCGCGCCGTCCGCCGGGGTCGCGGCCTACGTCCTGCTCGTCGCCGGCGCCGTCGTCGCCGTCCTGCTGACGTGGACGGCGACGCGGCGCTACCGGGCCGCGGTGCGGGCGCTGACCGCCGACCCCCGCACGGTCCCCGGCCCCGGCCTGCCGACGGCGCTGCTGGCCGCGCTGGCCACGCTCACCGGCGTGCTCGGCGCCCTGTACGTCCTCACGGCCCGGTGACGGCCGGCGCGCCGGCGGGATCCGGCACCGTTCGGTCCGTGACCTCCCGCAGCGGCGCCGGCGGGGGTAGCGTCCCGGTGGTGACGGCCCCGCGGAGGATCGGGTCCCCGACCGGTCTGCGGCCGGGGGACCACCTCTGCTGGTCCTACGGGGACGACGCCGAGCTCGCCGCCGCGGTGCTGCCCTACCTCGACGAGGGCCGCCGCCGCGGGGAGCACCTGCTGCTGGTGGGCCGCTCCCGCCCGGCGCTGCTCGACCTGCTCGCCGGCCTGCCCGACCGCGACCTGCTCCTGGCCGAGGGCCGCCTCGAGGTCCGCTCCACCGAGGACGCCTACGCCGAGGGCGGGGCGCTGTCGCCGCCCGCGCAGGTCGAGCGCTACCGCACCGCCACCCTGGCCGCCGTCGGCCGCGGCCGCGCCGGCCTGCGCGTCGCCGCCGACGTCACCCCGCTGGCCCGCGCCGGGTCCGGCGGGCGCCGGCAGCTGCACGCCTACGAGCAGCTGGCCGACGAGCTGATGGGCACCGTCCCGATGACCGCGCTGTGCCTGTACGACGCGGGCCTCGGGGACGACGTGCTGGGCCCCCTCGCCGTCCTGCACCCGGGCCAGCACCTGGGCCGGCGGCACCCCCTGGTGCACCTGTCCGGGCGCGGCCCGGTGTTCGCGCTGCACGGCGAGATCGACGTGTCGCAGGCCGAGGACGCCGCCCGGGCGCTGCTCGACGTCGCCGGGGACCCGCACCCGGACGGCGGCCCGCGCGACGTCGTCGTCGACCTGGCCGGGCTGGAGTTCCTGGACGTCGCCGGCGCCCGGGCGCTGGCCGCGACCGTGCTCGAGCTGGACGTGCGCGGGGTGCGCGTGCGCCTGGTGCGCGCGCGGCGGTCGCCCCGCCGGGTGCTCGAGATGTTCGGCCTGTCCGCCGGCCCCGCGGCGGACGCATGAGCCTCCTGCGGCCCACCGGCGGCTGGGACGGCGCGCGCCTGGCCCACGAGGGGTTCGTGTTCGGCAGCGACTCCGAGGTCGTGCACCGGGTGGTCCCCTTCGTGCTCGAGGGCTTCTCCCGCGACGAGCCGGTGCTGGTCGTCGCCGGCGAGCGGGTGCGCAGCCTGCTCGCCGCCCACCTCGGCGCCGACCTCGGCCGGCTCGCGGTCTTCGCCGCCGCGGAGACGTGGTGGCGGGGCGGGCACCGCACCCTGCAGGCCTACGACCGGGACCTGCGCGCGCTGCGCGCCTCGACGCCACGCTGGCGGCTGGCGGCCGAGCCGGTGTGGCTGGCCCGCGAGGACGGCCGGGAGTGGCGGCGGTTCGAGGCCGTGGCCAACCGCTGCTACGACGACATGCCGTACTACAGCCTCTGCCTGCACGACCGGCGGCGGCTGCCCGCGGAGGTGCTGGCCGACGTGGCGCGGACCCACCCGCTCACCTGGGGCGAGGGCGCGCCCGTGCCCGGCCCGCGGTACCAGGACCCGGCGGACTACCTGCGCACGCTGCAGCCGCCGTGGTCCGCCCGGCCCGCCGCGGTCGAGCTGCACACGGTCACCTCGCCGTGGGAGGTCCGGCGGCAGCTGTGCGCGGCGGTGCCCGACGACCGGCGGGCCCGGGTCGGCGACGTCGTCCTGGCCGGGCACGAGCTGGTCCTCAACGCGCTTGCCGTCGCCCCCTACGCGGAGCTGGCCACCTGGACCGAGGGCGACACGTTCGTCGTCGAGGTGTCCGACGCCGGACCGGGGCTGCCCGACACCACGCTGGGCTACGTGCCGCCCGCCGACGACGGCCCGCACGGCATGTGGATGGCGTGGAGTCTGGCCGACGACGCCGCCATCCGCACCGGGCCCGACGGCACCGCCATCCGGCTGTTCTTCGGCCGCTGAGGCCGCCCCCGGGCGGACGTGCTGCTGTCGCCCCGCCCGACATGGGGTAGGCAGGACCCGGCAGCGACGTGCCCCGAGCGGGGCCGGACGGGAGGTGGCCGGTGGACCGGGAGCAGTGGAGCCGCGTGGTGGAGGCCGCGACGCGCGCGCCGTCGATCCACAACACGCAGCCCTGGTCGTTCGCGGTGACCGGGGACCGCCTCGACGTCCGCACCGACCCCGCCCGGGCGCTGCACACCCTGGACCGGACGGGCCGGCAGCGGGTGATCAGCTGCGGCGTCGCCGTGGAGTTCGCCCTGGTGGCGCTGCGGGCCGAGGGGGTCGAGGTCGCGGTCGAGCTCCTGCCCGACCCGGCCGACGCGGACCTGCTGGCGACGCTCACCGTCACCGGGCCGCGCGAGGCCGGCGACGACGACCGCGCGCTGGCCGGCGCCGTCGCCAGCCGGCACACCGAGCGGGCGCCCTTCCTGCCCCAGGCGGTGCCCGCCGAGGTGGTCGACGACCTGCAGCGGTCCGCGGCGACGTTCTCGGTGTGGCTGAAGCCGATCACCGAGTCCGACGAGGAGGTCGCGACCGCGTTCCTGGTGTCGCGGGCCGAGGAGATCGAGCAGGGCGAGCCGGAGTACGTGGCCGAGCTGCAGCAGTGGATGCGCACCGACCCGGCCGCGGCCGACGGCATCCCGGTGGGCTCGGTGCCCGAGGCGGACCCGGCCACCCGCCCCTCCAACTGGCTGATCCGCGACTTCGTGGTGGGCTCGCGGCCCGCCGACCGGTCCCGCTTCCACGACCCCGACGACCCGTCGGCGCCGCCGCCGGCCGTCGAGCGCCCCGCGGTGGTGCTGATGGGCACGGACAACGACGACGCGATGGCCTGGCTGACCGCCGGGCGGGCGCTGGGCCAGGTGCTGCTGCGGGCCACGGTCGCCGGGCTGGCGGCCTCGCCGCTGACCCAGGCGCTGGACTGGCCGGCGACCCGCGCGCAGCTGCGCACCCGGCTGTCGCTCATCGGGCACCCGCAGATGCTGCTGCGGCTGGGCTACCCGACCGGCGACCGGACGCCGTCGACCAACCGCCGTCCGCTCGCCGAGGTGCTCACCTTCGCGGGGTGAGCGGGTCCCGTCCGCCGAGGGTGCCGGCGGTGGACAGGACGGCGAGCCGGGCGAACAGCTCCTCGGCGTACCAGCCCTCCCGGGCGGTGCGGTCGACGACGGCGGCGTGCGGGGCGCGGTCGTAGGCGAAGGCGTTGAGCGCGGCGCCGGAGTCCCACACGCTGAAGGTGCCCTGCAGCCCGAGCGGCGCCTCGCCGATCCCCAGCGCCATGCGCAGCCCCGGGGAGCGGTGCAGGTCGGCCGAGACCGGGGGGACGGCGGACCAGAAGCGCACCGCCTTGCGGGTCACCAGCCGGGCCCGGGTGACCGCGGCGACCGGGCCGTCCCAGCGGGCCGGGGCCGGGCGGCCGAAGGGCTCGCGCCGTGACCACCGGCCACGCGCGGCGAGCGGGCGCAGCCGGGCCGACCACTCCTCGTCGGCGAAGGCCCGCCAGCCGGCGACCAGCGGGCCGGCGGTGGCCGCCTCGGCCGCCCCCTCGTCGTCCCACACCGCGAGCAGACCCCAGCGGCGAGGGTCGGCGTCGCGCACGGTGAAGGTGCGCCCGCTGCCGGTGCCCAGCAGCTTGGCGAACCGCAGCCCCGGGGCCCGGCGCAGCCGCAGCCGGTCGGTGGCCATGTGCCCGACAGCCCGCGCGACACCGCTGCCGGACACGCCCCACAGATGCAGGGTCACCAGCGGGGTGTCGGTCGGCGGAGGCACGCGCCCGATCCTCCCTCGTCCCCGGGGGCCGACGCCGGCGAGCGTGTGCGCCCACGCCACGGGATCCGGCTGATCCGGCCGTTCGGGCGCACACGCTCAGGGGGCCGGAGGCGCTCAGCGGGCGTAGCGTTCCGTCTCACCTCAGTTCCGCCGGGGGGTGCCATGGGGCTGCTGCGCACGACGACCGCCGTCCCCGCCGCGCTCGTGGGTCTGGCCCGGGCGGTGGCCACGGGGGCGACCGCGGCCGCCGTCCCCGCCGTCGGCACGGTCGGGCTGCTCACCGGGCCGGCCCGGGCCACCACCCGGCTCACCCGGGCCGCCACCGAGGCGGTCGCCACCACCGCCGGCCTGGCCCGCGACGCCGCCGTCCCCGTGGCGCGCGCCGTCGGCACCGTGGTGACCGGCGCCGACCCGTTCCCCGACGGGCACGTGCGCGGGGGCCTGCGGAGCACCGCCCGCAGCCTGTTCGAGCCGCCGACGGCCCGGCACACCCGCCGCGTGTGGGCCGAGCGCGGGCACGCCCAGGTCGAGCTCGCCGCCCCCGCCGCCGAGGACGCCCCGGAGGTCCGCTCCGCCCTGCGCCGCCACCTCGAGCGGCTCGACGGCGTGCAGTGGGCCGCGGTCAACGACGTCGTCGGCCGCGTGCTGGTCTCCTTCGACGACCGGCGCGTCTCGGTGGAGGACGTCGTCGGCGCGGTCGCCGCCATCGAGCAGGCCCGCGGCGGCACCGGCGTCTTCCCCGACGCCCCCGACCACCCGGCCGACCTCGAGCCGCTGCTCGCCGCGGTCGCGCGGGCGTCGGTGGCCACCGCCGGCGTCGGGGCGGCGCTGCTGGGCAGGGTCCTCCCCGTCCCGAAGCTCACCCGGCACGCCACCCTCGTGCTCGCGCTGCTGGAGTCCCAGCCCCGGGTGCGCGAGGCGCTGACCGGCCGCATCGGCCGGGTCGGCGCCGACCTCGCCCTCGCCGGCACCGGCTCGCTGCTGCACGCGCTCGCGCAGAGCCCCGTCGTCCCGGCGATCAACGCCGCGCAGTCGCTGCAGCAGGCCGCCGCGGTGCGGGCCCGCCGGCAGGTGTGGCGTGCCCGCGAGCCCGAGCTGTGCCGCCCCGAGCCCGAGGACGACGCGGACACCCCGCTCGCCCCGCCCGGTGAACGGCCGCGGCCGCTGCCGCGCGGCCCGGTCGAGACCTACCGCGACCGGCTGGCGCCCACCACCCTGGCCGGCGCCCTCGGGCTGCTGCCGCTCACCCGCAGCCCCGGCCGCTCCGCCGACCTGATCAAGGCCCTGACGCCGAAGGCCGCCACGTCCGGCCGCGAGTCCTTCGCCGCGACCCTCGACCTGCTGCTGTGCCGGCAGGGCGTGCTGCCCATGGACGGCAGCGCCTACAGGCGGCTGGACCGCGTCGACACCGCCGTCCTCGACCCCGCGGCGCTGTGCACCGGCCCGCCCGTGGTCGTCGAGGCGCACGCCGAGGCTCCCGACGGGAACGGGGCCGGGGACGGGGCCGAGGCCGGGGCCGGGGCCTGGGACGACGCCAGGGTCTGGACCGTCGCCACCCGCCTGCTCGGCCGGCAGGAGTCCCCGCGCACCGGCCGCCACGTGCTCACCGTGCGGGGACGGCGGGTCGGCACCGCGACCGTCGCGCACGAGCTGGACCCGCACGCCGAGGCGCTGCTCGACGCCGCCACCGCGGCCGGCCTGCGCGTCGTCCTGCCCGAGCACCCCGGCACCGCGGAGATCGCGCCGGCCGCGCACGAGGTCCCGCCGTCCGGCGAGCCGCTGCTCGACACCGTCCGCCGCCTGCAGGACGGCGGCGCGGTCGTCCTCCTCGTCTCGGCCACCGACGGGCCGGCGCTGCAGGCCGCCGACGTCGCCGTCACGCCGGTCCGCGAGGGGCGGGCCCCGGCGTGGGGTGCCGACCTCGTCACCGGGCCCGGGCTCGCCGACGCCTGCCGGATCGTGGCCGCGACCCGCGAGGCCCGCACGCTGAGCCGCCGCGCGGTGGAGACGGCGATCTCGGGCAACGTGCTCGGCGGCCTGCTCGCCTCGGTGGGCGGACGGCGCACCGGCCAGCGGCGGGCCACGACCCCCGGCAAGTCGGCGACCACGTGGACGATGCTCGACGGCGCCGTGACCGCCGCGCGGGCCGCACGCCGGCCGGCCCCGCCGCCCACCGTGCACACCCCCTGGCACGCCCTGGACGCCGACGAGGTGCTGCGCCGGCTGTCCGGTGCGGCCCCGGACACCGGGCACCGGCCGTCCCCCGTGCGCGCGCTGGCCGGGCGGGCCGCCGCCGTCCCCGCCGTCCGCGGGCCGCTGCGCTACGGCCGCACCGTCGTCGCCGAGCTGGCCGACCCGCTGACCCCCGTGCTCGCCACCGGGGCGGCGGCCACCGCGGTCCTGGGCGAGGCGACCGACGCCGTCCTGGTCGGCAGCGTCACGGTCGGCAACGCGCTGCTCTCGGGCCTGCAGCGGCTGCGCGCCGAGACGGCGCTGGAGTCGCTGCTCATGGAGCAGGACGTCTGCGCGCGCCGCGAGACCGGCGGGGACGGGAGCGCGGCCGGCACCGAGGAGGTGCCCGGCAGCGCGCTGCGGCCCGGCGACGTGCTGGTCGTGGAGCCCGGCGACGTGGTGGCGGCCGACGCCCGGCTGCTGGACGCCGAGGACCTGGAGGTCGACGAGTCGAACCTGACCGGGGAGTCGCTGGCGGTGACCAAGTCGGTCGAGCCGACGCCGGGCGCCGACGTCGCCGACCGCACCGGGATGCTCTTCGACGGCACCACCGTGGTCGCGGGGCACGGCCGGGCCGTGGTGGTCGCCGTCGGCGCGGCCACGCAGGCGGGCCGGGCGGCACGCGCGGCCGGGGGAGCGGCGCCGCCGGCCGGCGTGCAGGCGCGGCTCGGCGAGCTCACCAGCTCGGTCCTGCCGTGGACCCTGGCCGGCGGCGGGCTGGTCACCGGCCTCTCGCTGCTGTGGCGCCGGCCGCTGCGCGAGGCGGTGTCGGCCGGGCTGGCCATCGCCGTGGCCGCGGTCCCCGAGGGGCTGCCGCTGGTGGCGACCGTCGCCCAGCAGGCCGCCGCGCGGCGGCTGTCCTCCCGCGGCGCGGTCGTGCGCAGCGCCCGGGTGCTCGAGGCCCTGGGGCGGGTCGACACCGTCTGCTTCGACAAGACCGGCACGCTCACCGAGAACCGGCTCCGGCTGGTGCGCGTGGTCGGGCTCGAGGGCGCGGCGGAGGACGACGTCCTGCGGCTGGCCGCGGCCGCGGTGCCGCCCGGCGAGGAGGACGCGCACGAGACCGACCGGGCCGTGGCCGAGGCCGCCGCCGAGCGCGGCGCCGCACCGGACGCCGCCCCCGACGCCGCGCTGCCCTTCGCCGGCGGCCGCGGCTTCTCCGCCGCGGTCCGCGACGGCCGCCTCGTGGTGAAGGGCGCGCCCGAGGTCGTGCTGCGCCGCTGCGGCGCGTGCGAGGGCGTGCGCGAGCGGGTGGCCGAGCTGGCCGGCGAGGGGCTGCGGGTGCTGCTGGTCGCCGAGCGCCCGGTCGACGGCGTGCCCGACGACCTCGAGGACGCCGCCCGCGACCTGGCCGTCCGCGGGCTCGTCGGGCTGGCCGACACCGTGCGGGGGTCCAGCGCGACCGCGGTGGCGCAGCTGCGGGCGGCCGGGGTGCGGGTGCTGGTCGCGACCGGCGACCACCCGGAGACGGCGGCGGCCATCGCCGCCCAGGCCGGCATCCCCGACGCCGACCGCGTGGTCACCGGAGCACAGCTCGCGAAGGCCTCCGACGAGGAGCGCCGCCGGCTGGTGGCCGAGGCCGCCGTCTTCGCCCGGCTCTCCCCCGAGCAGAAGGTCACCCTCGTGGCGGCGCTGCGCGGCGCCGGCGCGACGCTCGCGATGACCGGCGACGGGGTCAACGACGCCGCCGCCATCCGGCTGGCCGACGTCGGGGTCGGCGTGGCCGGCGCGGAGTCCCCGGCCGCCCGCACCGCCGCCGACCTGGTGCTCACCGACGCGGACCTGATCCGGCTGGTCGACGCGGTCGCCGAGGGCCGGGCCATGTGGGGCCGGGTGCGCGAGGCGGTGTCGGTGCTGGTCGGCGGCAACGCCGGGGAGATCGCCTTCACCGTGCTCGGGACGGCGGTCGGCGGCCGCTCGCCGCTGGGCACCCGCCAGCTGCTGCTGGTCAACCTGCTCACCGACATGTTCCCCGCGCTGGCCGTCGCGGTGGCCGCACCCCGGCGGGCGGACGGGGAGGGCGAGGGGCCGCTGGCCGGGCACCCGCTCGCGGCCGTGCTCGCCGCCGGTCCGCACCGCGGGTTCACCGAGCAGGTGCGCCGGGCGGTGCTCGTCCGCGGTGCCGCCACGACCGTGGGGGCGACCGGCGCGTGGCTGACCGGTCGGCTGACCGGACCCCGCGGCCGCGCGGGCACCATGGGCCTGGCGGCGCTGATCACCACCCAGCTGGGGCAGACCGCGTGGTCGGGACGGCGCAGCCCGCTGGTGCTGGCCACCACCGCAGGCTCGCTGGCCGTGCTGGTCGCCGTCGTCCAGACCCCCGGCGTGAGCCGGTTCTTCGGCTGCACCCCGCTGGACCCGCTGGCCTGGGCCGCCGTCCTCGCCTCGGCCGCCGCCGGGACGGCGACCGCGGAGCTCGCGCCCCGGGTCGCCGCCCGGCTCGGCGGCGGGCGGCCGGGCGGCCCGGCCTAGAGCGGGTCGACGGAGTCGGCCTGCATGCCGCGCTGGCCGCGGCTGGCCTCGTACTCGACCCGCTGGCCCTCCTGCAGCTCCCGGTAGCCGCCGCGGTCGGGGATCGCGGAGAAGTGCACGAAGACGTCGTCGGAGCCGTCGTCGGGGGTGATGAAGCCGAAGCCCTTCTCGGCGTTGAACCAGTTCACCGTGCCCTGCGCCCGGCCGCCACCGCCCCCGCCGCGCCGGGCGGGACGTTCGTCGCGGCCCCGCGCCGGCCGGTCGGAGCCGCCGCGCTCGGGGCGCCCGCCGCGACCGCCGCGCGCCCCACCGCCGCCGCCGACCACGCGGACGGACTCGGCCTGCATGCCGCGCTGGCCGCGCACGGGCTCGAACTCCACCCGCTGCCCCTCCTCGAGGGAGCGGAAGCCGGACTCGTCGATCGCGGAGAAGTGCACGAAGACGTCGTCGCCGCCGTCGTCGGGCTCGATGAACCCGAAGCCCTTGTCGGCGTCGAAGCGCGCCACGGTGCCCTGCACCCGGCCGCCCTGCCCTCGACCACCCTGCCCGCCCTGCCCGCCGCCGTACTGCTGGCCGCCGCCGTACCCGCCGCGGTCACCCCGGTCGGACCGGCCGCCGCGAGCGCCGCCGCCCCCGCCGCCGAC
Organism: Blastococcus sp. SYSU D00813; assembly: GCF_054050735.1. Classification (NCBI taxonomy): domain Bacteria; kingdom Bacillati; phylum Actinomycetota; class Actinomycetes; order Geodermatophilales; family Geodermatophilaceae; genus Blastococcus; species Blastococcus sp. SYSU D00813. The sequence goes on along the minus strand of NZ_JBJGZX010000046.1, from coordinate 16,273 downwards.
CACGCGGACGGACTCGGCCTGCATGCCCCGCTGGCCGCGGACGGCGTCGTACTCGACCCGCTGGCCCTCCTCGAGGGAGCGGTAACCGGACTCGTCGATCGCGGAGAAGTGCACGAAGACGTCGTCGCCGCCGTCGTCGGGCTCGATGAACCCGAAGCCCTTCTCGGCGTTGAACCGGGCCACGGTGCCCTGCGACCGGCCACCGGCCCCGCGGCCGGCGCCCCAGTCGCCGCGGTCACCCCGCTCCCGGCGCTCACCGCCGCGGTCGCCCCCGGACCGGCCGCCGCCCCCGCCGCCCAGCGAGCGCACCCGGTCGGCCTGCGGCCCCCGCTGGCCCTGGCTGGCCTCGTACTCGACCCGCTCGCCCTCCTCGAGGCTGCGGAAACCACCCGAGGCCTCGATGGCCGAGAAGTGGACGAACACGTCGTCCCCACCGTCCTCGGGCGCGATGAACCCGAAGCCCTTCTCGGCGTTGAACCACGTGACCGTGCCCTGCGGCATCCTCTGCGCTCCTGCTCTCGAAAGACCTTCCGGGGGTGCACTACCCGCCCGCGGCCGGGTCCACCCCGGGCACGACGGTGCCAGGTCCGGCCCGCGCCGTCGACGGCGGGCCGCGACGGGGCGGGGCGGTCAGCCGGCGGGACGGGTCAGCACGAGGTTCATCGCGACCATCGACAGCACCACCGAGCCGGCGCCGTCGACCAGCTCGACGCGGGTGCGCAGCAGCCCCCGGTCGGGCTTGCTGCGCGAGATCCGCGCCTCCTCGACGGTGGTGCGCAGCAGCAGCTCGTCGCCGGGCCGGACCGGCGCCCGCCAGCGGAGCTCGTCGATGCCCGGCGAGCCGAGGCTGGAGGCGAACGACAGGTACTCGGTGGCGTACAGCCGCATCATCAGCGCGCAGGTGTGCCAGCCGCTGGCGATCAGCCCGCCGAACGGGCCTGCCGCGGCCGCCTCGGCGTCGACGTGGAACGGCTGCGGGTCGAAGCGGCGGCCGAAGTCCACGACGTCGTCCTCCGCCACGGAGATCGGGCCGTACTCGCCCGTCGAGCCCACCGGGTAGTCCTCGAACCAGCGCTCGCCCACGGGCCCGACGCTAGCCGTGCCCGGGGACACTCGGGCCCGTGCCACCGTCCAAGCCGCTGCCCGACGTGGTCGCGCCCGGACTCGACGTGCTGTTCTGCGGGATCAACCCGTCGCTGACCTCGGCCGCGGTGGGCCACCACTTCGCCCGGCCGGGCAACCGCTTCTGGCCGGCGATCCACCTGGCCGGGCTCACGCCGCGCCGGCTCACCCCGGACGAGGACCGCGAGCTGCTCCGGTACGGGCTGGGCTCGACCAACATCGCCGACCGGCCCACCCGGACGGCGGCGGAGCTGAGCACCGCCGAGCTCCAGGAGGGGCTGGCCGCGCTCGCCGCCCTCGTCGCCGAGCACCGGCCCCGGGTGCTGGCGGTGCTCGGCGTCACGGCCTGGCGGCTGGCTGCCGGCCGCCCGCGGGCCGCGCTCGGCCGGCAGCCCGAGCCCCTCGGCGGGGCCGAGACCTGGGTGGTGCCGAACCCGAGCGGCCTCAACGCCCACCACCAGCTGCCCGACCTCGCCCGCTGGTACGGCCGGCTGCGCCCGCCCGGCTGAGCGGCCGGCCGCGCAGGGTGCTGTTCCGGGACGCGGCCGGGGCCTACGGTCCCTCGCGTGCACCCACCAGTCCCGGACGCGGGCACGCTGACCGTGCGCGTCCTCGGCGGGCTCACCGCCGAGCGGGACGGCGCCGACGTCGACCTCGGCGGCCCGCGGCAGCGCGGCGTCCTGGCCCTGCTCCTGCAGGCCCGCGGCCAGGCCGTGCCCGCCTCGCGGCTGGTCGAGCTGCTCTGGGGCGACGCGGCGCCGCCCAGCGCCACCGCGGCGCTGCACTCCTACGTCTCCCACCTGCGCCGGGCGCTGGAGCCGCACCGCACGGCCCGCGACCGCGGCGGTGTCCTGGTCCGCGACCGGGTGGGGTACGTGGTGCGGCTGCCCGACGACGCGGTGGACGCCCGGCGGTTCGAGCGGCTCGTGGGGGAGGGGGTCGCCGCCCCGCCCGCCCGGGCGGTCACCCTCCTCACCGACGCCCTCGCCCTCTACCGCGGCGACGCGTACGCCGAGTGGGCCGGGCAGGCGTGGGCCGACGCCGAGAGCTCCCGGCTGGCCGAGCTGCGCGCGGTGGCGACCGAGCGCCTGCTGGCCGCCCGCCTGGAGACCGAGGACGCCGCGGTGCTCGTGCCCCGGCTGGAGGCCCTCGCCGCCGAGGAGCCGCTGCGCGAGGAGCGCTGGCGGCTGCTGGCGCTGGCGCTGTACCGCACCTCCCGGCAGAGCGACGCGCTGGCCGCGCTGCGCCGGGCACGGCAGCTGCTGGCCGACGAGCTCGGCGTCGACCCCAGCCGGGCGCTGCGGGAGCTGGAGGCGCAGATCCTGGCCCACGCCCCCGAGCTGGCCGCCCCCGCCCCGCCCGCGGCGGCCCGGCCGCCCGCACCGCCGCCGGCCGCGCCGCGGCCCGCCCCGTCCCGGGCGGCCCCGCCGCCGGCCGGGGAGGCGATCGTCGACCGGGACGGCGAGCTGCGCCGCCTGGAGGAGTGCGTCGCGGCGGCGCTGGCCGGCCAGGGCGTCGTCGCGCTCATCGAGGGGCCGGCCGGCATCGGCAAGAGCCGGCTGCTGACCGAGGCCCGCCGCATGGGCTCGGCCGGCGGGGCGACCGTGCTGGCCGCACGCGGGAGCGCCCTGGAGCGGGAGTTCGGCTACGGCGCGGTCCGGCAGCTGTTCGAGCCGCTCCTGGTCGACCGGGACCGGCGGGCCCGGCTGCTCGGCGGGCCCGCGGCCGCGGCCGCCTCGGTGTTCGACGCCTTCGACCACGGCGCGGCGCCCGGCGAGCAGCGCGCCGACGCCTCCTTCGCCGTCCTGCACGCCCTGTACTGGCTGGTCGTCGACCTGACCGCCGAGGGGCCGGTCGTCCTCGCCGTCGACGACCTGCAGTGGTGCGACCCGGCGTCGCTGCGCTTCCTGGCCTACCTGGTGCGCCGGATGGAGGGCCTGCCGGTGCTGCTGGCGACGACGCTGCGCACCGGCGAGCCGCCCACCGAGCCGACGCTGGTCGACGAGATCGCGCTCGACGCCGCGACGGTGGCCGTCCAGCCCGGCCCGCTGACCCGCGACGGCGTCGCCGACCTGGTCCGCCTGCGGCTGGGCGGCGAGCCGGCGCCGGGGTTCGCCGGCGCCTGCCACCGGACCACCGGCGGGAACCCGCTCCTGCTGCGCCAGCTGCTGCGGGCGCTGGAGGCCGAGGGCGTCGTCCCCGACGAGGCGCACGCCGACCGGGTGACCGCCATCGGTTCCCGCGCGGTGTCGAGCATCGTCCTGATGCGGCTGGGCCGGATGGACGACGCGGCCGGCGCGGTGGCGCGGGCGGTCGCGGTGCTCGGCGACTCCGCCGCCATCCCGGTCGTGGCCCGGCTGGCCGACCTGGCCGGAGAGGTGGCGGCGGCCGCGGTCGACCGGCTGGCCGAGGGCGAGATCCTGCGCGGCGACCGGCCGCTGGGCTTCGTCCACCCGCTGGTCCGCGACGCCGTCTACGCCAGCCTGCCGCCCGGCCAGCGCGAGCTGGCGCACGCCCGGGCCGCCCGGGTGCTCGCCGACACCGGCGCCAGCGCCGAGCAGGTCGCCGCCCACCTGCTCCAGGTGCCGGCCCGGGGCGAGGAGTGGGCCGTCGACGCGCTGCACCGCGCCGCGGCGATCGCCGCCGAGCGCGGGGCGCCCGAGAGCGCCGTCCCGTACCTGGTGCGCGTCCTCGACGAGCTGGCCACCGCCGACGACCGGGCGCGGGCGCTGCTGCAGCTGGGCACGCTGGAGAACCTGACCGACGGGCTGGCCGCCATCACCCACCTGCGGCAGGCACACGCGCTCGCTCAGGACGTCGGGGTGCGCACGCAGGCCGCGGTGGCGCTGGCGCACACGCTGATCTTCGCCGGCCCGCGCGGGGAGGCCACCGCGTTCGCCTCCGCCGCGGCCGCCGAGCTGCCCGACGAACTCGCCGACGCCCGGCAGGCGCTGCGGGCGCTGGCCCGGGTCGGCGGCTTCATGCACGGCCTCGACGAGCGGGTGTGGGGGCCCGAGCCCATCGGCGAGGTCGAGGGCACGGGCCCGGGTGCCCGCATGCTCGCCGTGGCCACGGCCTGGGAGCTGGTGGTCAACAACCGCGACCTGGACCGCTGCGTCGAGCTCGCCCACTTCGGGCTGGCCGACGGCGTCCTGCAGGCCGCCGACCCCGGGCTGTTCTGGGTCATCGCCCCGTTCGTCCTCGACATGGCCGACGAGGACATGGAGCCGTTCTGGGACGCCACCCTGGTGGGTGCGCACGAGCGGGGGTCGCTGTTCGCCGCGCTGGCCACCCACCTGTGGCGCGGGCACGCGCAGTGGTGGCGCGGCGACCTGCCCGAGGCCGAGCAGTCGCTGCGCACCGCGATCGAGCAGAGCGAGCGCTGGGCGGCACCGGCCATGGGCGTCGCCTACGGCGAGGCGTTCCTCGTGGGGGTGCTGCTCGACCGCGGCGACGTGCCCGCCGCCCGGGAGTTCGTCGAGGCGCGGCGCTGGCGGTCGCGGATCGGGGACGGCTCGCGGCTGATGGTCGAGGCCGAGGTGTCGCTGCTGCTCGCCGAGGACCGCCCGGCCGAGGCGCTGGGGCTGCTCGACGCCCACTCCGAGGAGGTGGCCGCCGTGCGCAACCCGGTGTGGGCGCCGTGGCGGTCGCTGCGGGCGCAGGCGCTCACCGCGCTGGGCCGGCGGGACGAGGCCGTCGCGGTGATGACCGAGGAGATCGCCCTGGCCCGCGAGTGGGGCGCCCGCCGCTGGGTCGGCCGGACGCTGTGGCTGCGCGGGGTGGCCGCCGGGGAGGACGGCGCCGCGGACCTGCGCGAGGCCGTCGCCGTCCTGTCCACCACCCGCTCCCGGCTGGACCTGGCCCGCGCGCAGGCCGCACTGGCCCGGCTCGTGCCGCCGGAGGAGGCCGCGCCGCTGCTGCGCTCGGCGCTGGAGCTGGCCGAGGACTGCGGTGCGCTGGCGCTGCGGGCGGAGGTCGCGGGCACGCTCGCCGCGGCGGGCCTGGCCGTCCCGCCGCCGCGCCCGGCGACCCGGCGGCTCACGGCCACCGAGCGCCGGGTCGCCGTCATGGCCGCCGAGGGCGCCGATGCCCGGCGGATCGCCGCGGCCCTGTTCCTGACCCCGCGGACGGTCGAGGTCACGCTGGCCGGCGTCCGCGCCGCCCTCGGGGCGGCCACGGACGCCGACCTGCGGGTGGCCCTGTCGGGCTAGCTGTACTGACCGGAGACGTTGGTCGAGGGCGTGTGAGGACACGATCTGACTGATCTTGTTCGGGGAGGACCTCCGGACGTGGAGTGGAGCTGCTGAAGGCGACCACTGCACGATCCCCGGAGGTCCTCCTGCCTCACGCTAATGCCGCCCTGACTCCACGCCACCGTCTGCGTATGGCGCGCGCCATCGTCGAGGACGGCTGGTCGATCTCGTATGCCGCGGCGGTGTTCAACGTCGCCTGGCCCACGGCCAAGCGCTGGGCCGACCGCTACCGCACCGAGGGGCCGGCCGGCATGGTCGATCGCAGCTCCCGGCCGCACTCGTCCCCGCGACGCACGCCGGCGCCGGTGGTGCGCCAGATCGTGCACCTTCGCTGGAAACAGCGGCTGGGTCCGGTGGCGATCGCCGACCGGGTCGGCCGCGCGCCTTCCACGGTGCATGCGGTGCTGCGCCGCTGCCGGATCAACCGGCTCTCCCACGTCGACCGCGCCACCGGCGAGCCGATCCGCCGCTACGAACGCGACCGCCCCGGCGAGCTGATCCACGTTGACGTGAAGAAGCTGGGCAACATCCCCGACGGCGGCGGCTGGCGCTACGTCGGCCGCCCCCAGGGCGACAAGAACCGAGCCACCACCCCGGGCAAGCCGCGCAACCGCCATCACAACCCGAAAATGGGCACCGCGTTCGTGCACACCGTGCTCGACGACCACAGCCGCGTCGCCTACGCCGAGATCCACGACGACGAGACCGCCGCCACCGCGATCGGCGTGCTGCGCAACGCCGTGGCCTGGTTCGCCGCCCGCGGCATCACCGTCGAACGAGTGCTCAGCGACAACGGCTCGGCCTACCGCGCTCACGCCTGGCGCGACGCCTGCGCGGAGCTGGGCATCACGCCCAAGCGCACCCGGCCCTACCGCCCGCAGACCAACGGCAAGATCGAGCGCTTCCACCGCACCATGGCCGACGGCTGGGCCTTCCGCCGGCAGTACCTCAGCGAGTCAGCCCGCCGCAGAGCCCTGCCCGGCTGGCTGCACGAGTACAACCATCACCGGCCCCACACCGAGACCGAACGCCGCCCGCCAATCACCCGCTTGACCAACCTGTCCGGTCAGTACAGCTAGCCCCGGGCGGCGGCGACCGCCTCGGCGAGCCGGCGCACGCCCTCGTCGATCACGTCGGCGGTCACGCCGGAGAAGGCCAGCCGGAACGCGTTCTGCCCGCCCTCGAGCAGGAAGTCGGTGCCCGGCACGATCGTCACCCCGCGGGCGGTGGCCTCGCGGACGATCGCCGCGACGTCGTGCCCCTCGTCCTCGGGCAGGCTCACCCACAGGAAGTAGCCGCCCTCGGGACGGCGGAACGTCGCCTGCGGCAGGTGCGTGCGCAGCGCCTCGTCGAGGACGCCGACCCGCTCGGCCAGCGCGCTCTTGACCCGCTCCAGCGCCGCGGGGAACCGGTCGCCGGACACGTACTGGTACACGGTGGCCTGGGCGACCATGTTCGGCGCGATGTAGGTGTTGGTCGCCCGCACCCGGATCCGGTCGATGACCGCCGGCGGCCCGACCAGGTAGCCCACGCGGATGCCGGGGCAGACGGTCTTGGAGAACGAGCAGGCGTAGACGACCTGCCGGCTGTCGGCGCCCCCGTCGAGCTCCAGCATCCGCGGCAGCGGCTCGCCGGTGAACCGGACGTCGACGTAGGGGTCGTCCTCGAACAGCAGGAAGCCGTGCTCGCGGGCCAGTGCCAGCAGCCGTTCCCGCTTGGCCAGCGACAGCGTGTACCCGGCGGGGTTCTGGAAGTTCGGGATGACGTGCGCCAGGGCCGGGCGCAGGCCGCCGGCGAGCAGCGCCTCGACCTCGTCGACGTCGATGCCGTCCTCCTGCAGCGTCACGAGGTGGACGTCGCCGCCGCGCTGGCGCAGGCCGAGCAGGGTGCGGTCGTAGGTGGGGCGCTCGGTGACCACCGGGGTGCCGGGGGTGACGTACTCGTCGAAGAGGAACGCGTCGGCCTGCATCGACCCGTTCGTGACGAGCACGTGGTCCTCGGGGACGCCGTGCTTCTCGGCGATCCACCGGCGCAGCGGCACGTACCCGATCGCGGTGCCGTAGCCGGTGACGCCCGCGGGGTCGCTGTCGAAGGCGGCGACCGCGGCCTGCTTGAGGCCCTCGACGTCGACGATGTCGGTGGAGGGGGCGCCCCGGGCGAAGGAGATCGCCGCGGGTGGGGTGGGGCGCTGCGTCTGGCCGGTGTCGGAGTCGGTCGGCGAGTGCGTCACGCCCTCGATCCTGCCGTGTGCGCCACGGCGGCGTCGCCCGGGTTCTCGGCAGCCGGGACGGCGGGGCGGGGCGGCCGCGACCCGAGGAGCACGCCGGCCACCACGACGGCGCCGAGGACCAGCTCCACCGGCGGGGTCGCCTCCCCGAACAGCAGCCAGGCCGACGTCGTCCCGACCACCGGCACGAGCATCGAGAACGGTGCCACCACGCCCGAGGGGTGCCGGCTCATCAGCGCCGTCCAGATCCCCGACCCCAGCAGCGTGGCGACGACGACGGTGAACGCGAGCCCGGCCAGCGCCAGCAGCCCCTCGCGGGTGCCCAGGCCGGTGAACGACGCGCCGATCCGCACCGGCCCCTCGACCAGCAGCGACACGGCGAGCATCGGCAGCGGCGGGACGACGGTCACCCACAGCGTCAGCCGGAACGGCTTCGCGGGGCGGGCCTGCCGGTTGCACAGGTTGCCCAGCGCCCAGCCCAGGCCGCCGCACAGCGTCAGGACGACCGGCAGCAGGGTGGCGCCGCCGTCCAGCCCGGCCCGGTGCAGCGCGATGCCGCCGAGGCCGGCGACCGCGATGCCGGTGCCGGCCAGCTGCCGGGCGCTCAGCCGCTCGCCCAGCAGCAGCCCGGCCAGCACCACCGTGAACGGGGCGGAGGACTGCAGCACCAGCGACGCCAGGCCGGTGGGCATGCCGGCGTCCATGGCCGCGTAGAGGAAGACGAACTGCAGCACGCCGAACCCGAACCCGTAGCCGAGCAGCCAGCGCAGCGGCACGTCGGGCCGGGGCACCAGCAGCACTGTGGGGACGGCGACCAGCGCGAACCGCAGCGCGACGAGGAAGAACGGCGGGAAGTGCTCGAGCGAGAGGTGGATCGCCGGGAAGTTCAGGCCCCAGACGACCGCGACGAGCAGGGCGAGGAGGCGGTCACGCGTGGGCACGGACCCAGCCTCGGCGCCCGGTCCGTGCAGCACCAGCGAATGATCCTCACACGACCTTGTAGCTTCGCTGCATGGACGTGCGGGCGCTGGAGACGCTGCGGGCGGTGCGCACGCAGGGTGGGGTCAGCGCGGCGGCGGCCGTGCTGCACCTGACGCCGTCGGCGGTGTCGCAGCAGCTGGCGGTGCTGACCCGCGACGCCGGGGTGCCCCTCACCGAGCGCGTCGGGCGCGGGCTGCGGCTGACCACGGCCGGGGAGGCGCTGGCCGACGCCGCCGTCGACGTCGCGGTGGCGCTGGAGCGGGCGCGGGCGGCGTGCGCCGTCTTCCTCGACCGGCCCGAGGGCACGGTGCGCGTCTCGGCCTTCCAGAGCGGCGCGCAGCTGCTCCTGCCCGGGCTGCTGACCCGGGTGCGCGAGCTCGGCGGGATCGACCTCGAGTGCTCCGACGAGGACGTCGCCCAGGACGAGTTCCCCGGCCTCACCGACCGGGTGGACGTCGTGGTGGCGCACCGGCCCGACGGCGGCGCCGGCTGGCCCGGGGCGGGCTCGCGGCTGCGCGTGGTCCCGCTGCTGCGCGAGCCGCTGGACGTCGCCGTCCCCGCCGGGCACCCGCTGGCGGGCCGGGAGTCGGTGCGGCCGGCCGACCTCGCCGACGAGGCGTGGATCGCCGTCCGCCAGGGCTTCCCCGTGGCCACGGTGCTCGACGCGGTCGCGGCCGCCGCCGGGGCGCCGCCGCGGATCGCCCACCGGATCAACGACTTCTCCGTGGTCGAGGCGCTGGTGGCGGCCGGCCACGGGGTGTCGCTGCTGCCGCGGCACACCGGCGGCGCCTCCCCGGGCGTGCGGCTCGTGCCGCTGGCCGGGGTGCGGGCCGGGCGGCGGGTCGAGGCGCTGCTGCGACCCGACGCCGCCGAGCGCGTCGTGGTGCGCCGGGTGCTCGACGAGCTGGTCGCCGAGGCCGGCCGGTTCGGTCCGCCGTCCTGAGGGAGGATGCCGCCGTGCCGCGCCTCCTCGTCGTCCACCACACCCCCTCGCCGGCCCTGCAGGCGGTGCTGGAGGCCGTCCGCGAGGGGGCTGCGATGGTGGAGGAGGTCGAGCTCGAGCTGCGGCCGGCGCTCTCGGCCGGGGCGGCGGACCTGCTCGCCGCCGACGGCGTCCTGCTCGGGACGCCGGCCAACATCGGCTACATGTCCGGGGCGCTCAAGCACTTCTTCGACACGGTCTACTACCCGTGCCTGGACGCCACGGTCGGGCTGCCGTTCGGGGTGTACGTGCACGGCAACGACGACACCGCCGGCGCGCTCACCAGCATCACGAAGGTCACCGGGGCGCTGCGGTGGAAGCAGGTCGCCGCCCCGCTGAGCCTCACCGGGGCGCCCGGGCCGGCCGACCTCGAGGCGGTCCGGGAGCTCGCGGCGACGGTCGCGGTCAGCCTCTGAGGGCCGCGGCCCCGACCAGCACCCGCAGCCGCTCGGCGTCGGCCGCCAGCCCGCGCGCGAGCAGCCGGGCGAGCACCGGCCGGAGCAGCCGCTGCACGCCGGGCGGGGTGACCGCCAACGTCAGGTCGACCCGGCAGCGGTCCCCGGGCAGCGGGGTGACGGTGCGGCTGCCCGAGGCGGGCACCCCGCTCGTGGTGCGCCAGGTGAACCGCCGGCCGGCGTCGACGGAGGTGACGACGCCGGTGTTGTCCCAGGTGCGGCCGGCCATCCGCAGTTCCTCCGCCGTCGTGGTGCCGACGACGACCGGACCCACCGTGCTCGGCGCCATGGTCGCGACCCCCCCGCCGCCACTCCGGGTCGCGGGAGTAGTCGGCGACGACCCGCCAGACGTCGTCCGCCGGCCGGTCCACGTCGACGCTCGCGGACAGCTCGATGGTGCTCATCGGGCTGCCCCCGCCGGCGCGCCTGCCCGCAGGGCCGCGAGCATCGCGGCGGTGTCGAGGTAGGCCTCGAACCGGGTCACCCGGCCGCCGGCCAGCGTGAACACGTGCACCTCGGGCACGTCGAACGGCGCCCCGGTGGCGCGCACGCTGCCGCGGGTCCGGCCGACCTGCACCACGTGCCCGGCGCCGTCGGCGAGCAGCCGCTCGGTCTCGGGGTGCGAGTCGAGGTGGGTCACCAGCGTCGTCAGGAAGTGCCCGAGGCCGGCGTGCCCGCGGTGCTCGCCGCCCCAGGGCAGAGCCGGGGACTGCACGACCGTCCCGTCGTCGGCGAACAGCGCCGTGATCCGCGGCACGTCGCCGCGGCCGAAGGCGTCGTAGACCTCGCGCACCAGCGCCAGGTCCCGGTCGGTGTCGTCCATGGGGTCCTCCTCGGTCCGTCGGGGAGTCCAGGCTCGCCGGGACGGGGACCCCGGGGCGTGGACGTCCCTGCGGCGGGGGTGGACGTCCCTGCGGTCAGCGGCCGCGCAGGGCGGCCGGCGTCGCGCCGAGCGCGCGGCGGGTGTGCCGGGTCAGGTGGCTGGCGTCGGCGAAGCCGCACCGGGCGGCGACCGCCGACACGGGCAGGCCGGTGGTCTCGAGGAGCTCGCGGGCGCGGGCGACCCGGCGGCCGAGCACGTACCGGTGCGGGCTGCTGCCGGTGGCGGCCCGGAAGAGCCGGCTGAAGTGGAACTCGCTGACGTGCGCCAGCGCGGCGAGCTCGGCCACGGTCAGCGGCTCGGCGAGGTGGTCCTCGACGTGGCGGGTGACGCGGGCCAGCTGCCCGCGGGACAGGCCGCCGGGCTCCCGGGCGGCCCGGGCGCGGCCGGCGGAGTGGTCCCGGGCCAGCGCCGCCACCAGCGCCGTGGCCAGCGACCCGAGCGCCAGCCGGCCCAGGTCGGTGCGGTCGGCGAGGCCGGCGTGCAGCAGCCCGGCGAGCGGGGAGACGGCGGGGGAGCGGGCGCCCACGACCGGCAGCAGCTCGACCCGCCGGCCGTCGGTGACCTCCTCGAGCAGCCCGGGGGCGACGGCGACCACCAGCGAGGTCACCTGCTGCGGCGCGTGGTCGCGGCTGCGCACGGCGAACGGCAGCCCGGCGGGGACGACCGCGACGTCCCCGGGCAGGCCGGGGGTGCGGTGCTCTCCGCCGTCGAGGGTCTCCACCAGCCGGTAGGGACGGCCGACGTTGACGTAGACCCGGTGCTCGGCGGCGGGCGGGACGACGCTCTCGGTGACGGGCCCGGCCACCGGCAGCAGCGCCAGCCCGGGGCGCAGCGCGAGCGGTTCCGTCGGCTCGGTCACGCGGGCCCTCCCGTCGGCGTCGACCGGGATGATCCGCCTCCCGGCCGGGGACGTCGACCGGTCCGTGCGCGAGGGCGGGAACGAGCCGGGCCCCGCCCACCGACCCTCCCCCGAGGCTGGTGAGCGGGGCCCGTTCCCCCGTGCTCGTCGCCGCCGGTCCCCCGTGGCCCGGCGACACGGAGGACTCTGCCGACCGCACCGCAGGGTCCCCGCACGTCGACCGCGAGATCGGCGCGGGGAACCCGCAGGGTCGTCACCGGTGCCGTGGGGCGGCACCCTGCGGGCGGGTCCGGCACGTTGCGGGCCGGATCGGGCCGGCACCGTGCGGAGAGCGCCCGCGGAGTGGCCGGGCGGGGGAGACCCGGAGGGGCAGGGGCGGCCCGCCCGCGAGGGGGAGGCGCGAGCGGGCCGCGGACGGCCGGGCGAGCGGGCCCGGGCGCCGTCCGGGAGACCCCGCCCCGCCCCCCGAGGCGGCGGGCGGGGCCCCACCGCACGGCGTTCGGCCGCCGGCGCCCCGGCGGTTCACCCCGGGTCAGGCGGCCGGGCGCCAGCCGAGCGCGGGGCCCAGGCGGGTGGCGACGTCGGTGAGGATCTGCACGTAGTCGGTGTCGGCGAAGCTGAACGGCAGCGCGAACACCACCTCGTCCACCTCGCGGAAGCCGGCGTGGGCGTACAGCTGCTCGGCGATCGCCTCGGCCGGGCCGATCAGGTCGCGGGCGAAGAGCATCCGGCCCGTGCCCTGGGGCTCGCGGGTCCGCGGGGTGCGTGCCTCGACGTAGGCCTCGTACCGGGCCCGCTGGTCGGCGGTCGCGGTGTGGGTGGGGATGACGACGAGCCCCTGCGAGGCCCGGCCGGCCGGGTGGGCCGCCCGGAAGGCGCGCAGGTGCGCGGCCTGGAGACCGGCGAAGTCGGCCGGGTCCACGCCGTCGACCTCCCCGGAGCGGACGACGCTGCTGGTCAGCAGGTTCATCCCGTGCTCCCCGGCCCAGACCGCCGAGCGCAGCCCCGCGCCGCCGTACCACATGCGCGCCCGCAGCCCCGGCGAGTGCGGCTGCACCCGGTCGGAGAACTCCTCGACCACGCCCTCCCGCCCGGAGAACGTGCTGGCCGGCTCACCGGCCACGAACCGCAGCAGCCGCAGCACCCGCTCGTAGGAGAAGTCCTCGGCGTCGGCGGTGTCGGGGTAGAGGCCGGCCCTGACGTCGTCCCAGTGCATCGGCGGGCCGACGCTCACGCCGGGGTTCAGGCGCCCGCCGGACAGGACGTCGACGGTCGCCCAGTCCTCGGCCAGCCGCAGCGGGTTCTCCCAGCCCAGCGGCGTCACCGCGGTGCCGAGCTCGATGCGCCGGGTGCGCTGCGTGGCCGCCGCCATGACCGCCACCGGGGAGGAGATCCCGTACTGCAGGTGCCGGTGGCGGAACCAGGCGCTGTCGAAGCCCAGCTCCTCGCCGAGCTCGACGACCCGCAGCGTCGTCTCGTGCCCCGGCGCGGGGTCGGCCGGGTCGAACGACCCGATGGTCAGGAAGCCCAGCTTCGACAGTGGCGTGCCCGGCGTCGGCATTCTGCGTCTCCTCGGTCGACTGGTTGAGAAGTGAACCGGAGGGGGATGGGAGCGGCGTGGCCGAGGTCGTCGTCTTCTCCTCCGTGCACGGGTGCACCCCGGGGCTCGCCGGCTTCCGCCGGGCGCTGGCGGACGCCGGGCACGCCGTGCACGCGCCGGACCTGCTCGACGGACGGACCTTCACCACGCTCGCCGACGGGGTCGCGTACGCCGAGGGGATCGGCTTCGACACCGTCGTCGAGCGAGGCCGGCGCGCCGTCGACGGGCTGCCCGGCGGCTGCGTGTACGCCGGCTTCTCGCTCGGCGTGCTGCCCGCGCAGGCGCTGGCCCAGACCCGGCCCGGCGCCCGCGGCGCGCTGCTCTACTCCGGCTGCGTGCCCGCCACCACGTTCGCCGACCGCTGGCCGGCCGGTGTGCCGGTGCAGGTGCACGGCATGACCGACGACGCCCTCTTCACCGGCGAGGGGGACCTCGACGCCGCCCGCGCCCTCGTGGCCTGCTCCGAGGACGCCGAGCTGTTCCTCTACCCAGGCACGGCGCACCTGTTCGCCGACCCGGGCCTGCCCGGCTACGACGAGGCCGCCGCCCGCCTGCTGCTGGCCCGCACGCTCCGCTTCCTGGAACGCGTGGACGCCGCCGCCTAGTAGTGGATGACGCCGCGGCTGCCCCCGCCGACGGCGATCGACTCCCCGGTGATGCCGGCGCTGCGCGGCGAGGCCAGGAACGCGACCAGGTCGGCGACCTCCGCGGCGGTCACCAGCCGGCCGATGCTCGTGCCGGCCGCCATCCGGCGGGCCGCCTCCGCTCCGTCGACGCCCTCGCGCGCCGCCCGCTCGGCGACGACCGACGCCGTCCGCTCGGTGACCGTCGTGCCCGGGTGCACGCAGGTGACGGTGACGCCCGACGGCCCCAGCTCGTCGGCGAGGTTCGCCGTCATCGCCGCGACGGCGACGTTGCGCACCGACCCGACCAGCGAGCCGGTGCGGCGGGCGTTGAGGCCGCTGACGTTGACGATCCGGCCCCAGCCGGCCGCGGCCATGTGCGGCGCGACCGCCCGCGCGCAGCGCAGGTAGCCCAGCACCTTGGTCTCCAGCTCGACCCGGACGGCGTCGTCGGCGAGCTCGGCCAGCGGCGGGGTGGGGCCCGCGGAGGCGGGCCGGGCCGCGCAGTTGACCAGGACGTCGACCCCGCCCCACTCGGTGACCACCCGGCCGACCATCGCCCGCACGGCGGCGTCGTCGGTGGTGTCGGCCGACAGCGGCAGCACCGGGGTGCCGTGCCGGGCGACCCGGTCGGCGGCCGCGGCCAGCCCGGCGGCGTCGCGCGCCACCAGCGCCACGGACGCGCCCTCGCCGGCCAGCGCCTCGGCGACCGCCAGCCCGATGCCGCGGCTCGCGCCGGTCACGATCGCCCGCCGCCCGCGCAGTCCCAGGTCCATGCGCTCATCCTGCCGCCCGCCGACCGGGCACCCTGGGCGCATGGCAGGTGCGCGGGTCGTCGTCGCCCCCGACTCCTTCAAGGGCTCGCTGACCGCGGCCGAGGCCGCCGCCGCCCTGGCCCGCGGGCTGCGCCGGGGAGCGCCCGGTGCGGACGTCGTCGAGCACCCGGTCGCCGACGGCGGGGAGGGCACCGTCGACCTGGTCCTGCGGCACGGGTTCGCGCCGGTGCCCGTGCGGGTGGCCGGGCCGCTGGGCGCAACGGTCGAGGGGACGCTCGCCGTCCGGGACGGCACCGCGGTGGTGGAGACGGCCGCCGCGGCCGGGCTCGGCAGGCTGCCCGGCGCGCCGGACGACGCCACCGCGCGCACCGCCTCGACCGCCGGCGTCGGCGGGCTGCTGGCGGCGGCCCTCGACTCCGGGGCCCGGCGCGTCGTCCTCGGCGTCGGCGGCAGCGCCACCACCGACGGCGGGGCCGGCGCGGCGGCGGCCCTCGGCGCCCGGCTGCTCGACCGCGACGGCGCGCCGGTCGGGCCCGGCGGCGCCGCGCTGCTCGCCCTCGACCGGCTCGACCTCGCCGGCCTGGACCCGCGGCTGACCGGCGTCGAGCTCCTCGTGGCCTGCGACGTCGACAACCCGCTGACCGGCCCGGCCGGCGCGGCGGCGGTCTACGGCCCGCAGAAGGGCGCCGGCCCGCGGACCGTCGCGCTGCTCGACCGGGCGCTGACCCGCTGGGCCGACGTCGTGGCCGCCACCACCGGCCGGGACCTGCGCGACCTCCCGGGCGCCGGCGCGGCCGGCGGGCTCGGCTTCGGCGCCGCCGCGCTGCTCGGGGCCCGGATCGTGCCGGGCATCGCCTTCCTGCTGGAGCTGACCGGCTTCGCCGAGGCCGTGCGTGGCGCCGACCTGGTCGTGGTCGGCGAGGGACGGCTGGACGCGCAGAGCCTGCGCGGCAAGGGGCCGCTCGGGGTGGCCGCCGCCGCGGCGGGGGGGGGGGGGGGGGGGGGGGGGGGGGGGGGGGGGGGGGGGGGGGGGGGGGGGGGGGGGGGGGGGGGGGGGGGGGGGGGGGGGGGGGGGGGGGGGGGGTGGGGGTCCTGGACGTAGGCGGGGGGCCTGGGGGGCGGGGGGGGGGCCGGCGGCGGGGGGGGGCGCCGGCGCGGCGGTGGTCGCCGTCGCCGGCCGCAGCGAGCTGCCCGACGCCGCCGCGGCGGGCCTCGCCGCCGTCCACGAGCTGCGCGACCTGGAGCCCGACCCCGCCCGCAGCATGGCCCGTGCCGCGGAGCTGCTGGAGGTGGTCGGGGAGCGGATCGCGGCCGCCCGGATCGCCCGTTGACCGATGAGTCCGCCGGCGCCGCCGGGTCGGGAGTGGCGTGGACGCGACCAACCTGGCGGACCTCTACGGCACCCCGCTGATCGACTGGACCCGCGGGGGGGGGGGGGGGGGCCGCGGGGGGGCCCCCCCCCCCCGCCCCGCCGGGGCCCCCCGCCCCCCCCACACCCACCGGACGACACCC
>NZ_JBJGZX010000045.1:0-32226 GCF_054050735.1 Blastococcus sp. SYSU D00813 | reverse complement strand
GCTCGGTGACGGTTTCCGTCACCGAGCGACTCCGCTACCGCAGGAGCTTGGACATCCGGCGGTCGGCGAGGGGCTTGCCGCCCGTCTGGCACGTCGGGCAGTACTGCAGCGAGGTGTCGGCGAAGCTCACCTCGCGCACGGTGTCGCCACAGACCGGGCACGGCAGGCCGGTGCGGGCGTGCACCTGCAGCCCCGACCGCTTCTCGCCCTTCATCGTCGCCGCCCTCTGGCCCTCCTGGCGGGCGAGGGCGTCGGTCAGCTCGGCGCGCATGGCGTCGTAGAGGCGGATCACCTCGTCGTCGGTGAGCTTGTCGGCCATCTTGAACGGCGACAGCCGCGCGGCGTGCAGGATCTCGTCGGAGTAGGCGTTGCCGATCCCGGCGATCAGCGTCTGGTCGGTGAGCGCGCCCTTGAGCTGGCCGCTGCGGCCGGCCAGCAGCGCGGCGAACTGCTCCCGGTCGACCGCCAGCGCGTCGGGTCCGAGCCGGTCGATACCGGGAACCTCGGCCGGGGATCGGACGACGTACACCGCCAGCCCCTTGCGGGTGCCCTGCTCGGTGAGGTCGAAGCCGTTCCCGTCGTCCAGGTGCACCCGCAGCGCCAGCGGCCCCTTGCCCGGCTTCGGCGGCGCGGCGGGCAGGTTCTCGCGCCAGTGCAGCCAGCCGGCCCGCGCCAGGTGGACGACGAGGTGCAGCCCGGAGACGTCGAGGTCGAGGAACTTGCCGTGCCGCGAGGCGCCGGTGACCTCCAGGCCGCCGAGCGCCGACAGCGGCGGGTCGAACGTCTTGATCGCCTGGACCGACGCCAGGTCGGCGCGCGTCAGGACGTGGCCGACGGCGTTCTCCCGCAGGAACGCCGCCAGCGCCTCCACCTCGGGCAACTCGGGCACCCGGCCATGATCCACGCCGTCCGCCCTCCGCGACCCCCTCCGGGGACTTTCGCGCGCGAAAGGCTGAACCCCGGCGGACCCTGGTGGGGCCGGTCAGCGCGGGAGGACGGCGGCCATCCGCTCGACGATCTCCCGCAGCACCGGCGCCGGCGTGGCCAGGTTCAGCCGCACGTGCCCCGCCCCGGGAGCGCCGCAGGCCGCCCCGTCGACGACGGCGACGCCGGCCCGGTCGAGCAGCAGGTCGCCCACCGGGCCCTCCACCTCGAGCGCCCGGCAGTCGAGCCAGGCGAGGTAGGTGCCCTCCGGCGGCGTGTACCGGACCCGTGGGAGGTGCTCGGCGAGCAGGTCGGCGAGCAGCCGCCGGTTCGCGTCGACGGCCGCGAGGACGTCGGACAGCCAGGGCTCGCCGTCCCGGTAGGCGGCGGTGTTCGCGACGACGCCGAGGGTCGAGGCGCCGTGGGCGATCACGGTGCCGACCCGCGCCCAGTGCGCCGCGTCGGCGTCGTTCGACAGCACCAGCTGCGCGGCCTTGAGCCCGGCCAGGTTCCACGCCTTGGACGCCGACGTCGCCGTGACCGTGTGCCCGGCGGTGCCGGCCGACAGCGCCGCGTACGGGCGGTGCACGGCGCCGGGGTGGACCAGCGGCGCGTGGATCTCGTCGGAGAAGACGCGGGCGCCGTGCCGCTCGACGACCTCGGCCACCGCGAGCTGCTCGGCGTCGGTGAAGACCCGCCCCAGCGGGTTGTGCGGGTTGCAGTGCACGAGCAGGCGGCCACCGGCGGCGAACGCGCGGTCCAGGCCGGCCAGGTCGTACGTCGGGCGGCCGTCGGGACCGGGCACCAGCGGCACCGCGATCACC
Source organism: Blastococcus sp. SYSU D00813 (assembly GCF_054050735.1). Classification (NCBI taxonomy): domain Bacteria; kingdom Bacillati; phylum Actinomycetota; class Actinomycetes; order Geodermatophilales; family Geodermatophilaceae; genus Blastococcus; species Blastococcus sp. SYSU D00813. The sequence continues at coordinate 30,478 of NZ_JBJGZX010000045.1, read as the reverse complement.
TCCCGGCCGAACTGCGCCGGGAACGTCAGGAACGGCATGTACGCCGGGACGGGCAGCACCACCGGCGAACCGGGCGGGGTGAAGTGCTCGATCGCCGCCTGCAGCCCGGCCAGGACGTCGGGCAGCGGGGTGATCCACCCCGCGGGCAGCGCCCAGCCGTGGTGGCGGGCGAGGAAGGCCGCGCACTCGGCGGCCATCTCCTGCGCCGGGCCGTCCGGGAGGTAGCCCAGCAGCCCGGCGTCGACGGCCGCGTGCAGGGCCGCGGTCACCGCGGGCGCCGTGCCCCAGTCCATCTCGGCCACCCACGCGCCGAGGGCCGGCGCGAAGCGCGTCCACTTGAGGCCGCCCGCCGCGCGCAGCTCCTCCGCCGTCGGGGCGTCGAGGTCGCGCACGCCGTCCTCAGTCCGACAGGCCCGGACGGCCGGGGAGCTCGACCACCGCGCCGGTCGCGCGCGCGGCCGCGGCGACGGCGTCGGCCACCGCCGTGGTGACCGACGGGTCGAAGACGCTGGGGATGATGTAGTTGGCGTTGAGCTGGTCGTCGCGCACGATGGCGGCCAGCGCCTCGGCGGCCGCCAGCAGCATCGGGGTGTCGATCTCGGTCGCCCGCGCGTCGAGCAGGCCGCGGAACACCCCCGGGAACGCCAGCACGTTGTTGATCTGGTTCGGCAGGTCCGACCGGCCCGAGGCGACGACGGCGGCGTACTGCCGGGCGCGCACCGGGTCGACCTCCGGGGTGGGGTTGGCCATCGGGAAGACCACGGCGCGCTCGGCCATCCGCCCGAGGTCCTCGACGGCGAGCACGTTGCCCGCGCTGACGCCGATGAAGACGTCGGCGCCGACCAGGGCGTCGGGCAGCTCACCGCGCACGCAGCCGGGGTTGGTGCGCTGGGCCAGGGCGTGCTTGGCCGGGGTGAGCCGCTCGTCGTCGGGGCTGAGGATGCCCTCGCGGTCCCAGACCAGGACGTTCGTCGCGCCGGCGGCCAGCAGCAGGTTCACGATCGCCGTCCCGGCCGCGCCGCCGCCGGCCACGACGATCCGCACGTCGGGCAGGTGCTTGTCCACCACGCGCAGCGCGTTGGTCAGCGCGGCGAGCGCGCAGATCGCCGTCCCGTGCTGGTCGTCGTGGAAGACCGGGATGTCGAGGCGCTCGCGCAGCCGCTTCTCGATCTCGAAGCAGCGGGGGGCGGCGATGTCCTCGAGGTTGATGCCGCCGAAACCCGGCGCCAGGAGCTCGACGGTGCGCACGATCTCGTCGACGTCCTGGGTGTCCAGGCAGATCGGCCAGGCGTCGATGTCGGCGAAGCGCTTGAACAGCACCGCCTTGCCCTCCATGACCGGCAGCGCGGCGCCGGGGCCGATGTCGCCCAGGCCGAGGACCGCCGACCCGTCGGTGACGACGGCGACCGTGTTGCCCTTGATGGTCAGCCGGCGCACGTCCTCGGGGTGGTCGGCCAGCGCCAGGCAGACCCGGGCCACACCCGGGGTGTAGGCCATCGACAGGTCGTCGCGGGTCTTAAGCGGCACCTTCGAGGCGACCTCGAGCTTGCCGCCCAGGTGCAGCAGGAAGGTGCGGTCGCTGACCTTGCGCACCTCCACCCCGGGGAGCGCGCCCATCGCCTCGACCATCTCCTGCGAGTGCTCCGCGTCGGCCGCCGAGCAGGTGACGTCGACGGTGAGGTGGTCCGAGCGGGACTCCACGACGTCGATCGCGGTGACCGCGCCGCCCGCGGTGCCGACGGCGGTCGCGATCCGGCCGATGCTGGCCGGGTCGGTGTCGGCCCGCAGCCGCACGGTGACCGAGTAGGACGCGGAGGTCACCGGCCCGCGCACGGGTGGCGCGGCGGGCTCCGCGACGTCGGTGGGGTCGCCGGCGGCAGGTGCGGGATGGGTGCTCATGGCGCTCCCGATCGTCCCACCGTGACCGGGCTCACCGGGGGGTCACCCGGGTGGTGCCGGCCGCAGGACGAGCTCGAGCCCGCCGTCGGCGGCCACGCCGACCCGGGCGGCGTCGTCCAGCGCCGGCCGCCCGGCGAGGACGGCGACGGCCTGCTCCGGCCCCGCGGGGAAGGCGACGACCACCAGCCGCACGGGCCCTCCCGCGGCGCGCACCGACCACGGGGTGCCCCGGGGGCACACCAGCACGTCCCCCGCCGCGGAGGAGCGGGCACCGGCGTCCCCGACGACGGCCTCCGCCCGGCCGGCGAGGACGACGAGGACGAGGTCGGCGCCGCGGGCGCGGCAGCGGGGCAGCGCCACGCCCGCGGGCAGCGACACGACCGCGGCCCCGGGCGGGCCGGGGAGGACTGGCTCCATGGACCGGCACGGTCCCCGCGGGCGCTGGTGGCGCGCTGGTGGACGGCCGACAAGCGGCCGACCAGGACCGGACCAGCGGGCCGGCCGACCGTGTGCGGCGACGCACCACGTCCCGACCCGCAGGAGCCCGACCGCCATGACCACCGCACCGCAGCTGCACGCCCCGGCCCTGACCCCGCCGGCGGCCCGCCCCTCGCCGTGGAGGGAGATCGGCGTCTTCCTCGGCACCGTCGCCGCCCTGCTGACGGTGACGACCACGATCGCCGCCGGCCAGGGCGCCGACGTCCGGCACGTCGAGGAGGCGCCGCCGCTGGTGCAGGCGCTCCTGTTCGGCCAGGCGTTCATCCCGCTGCTGGCCGCGCTCCTCGCCCGGCTCGTCGCCGCCGGCAGCCTGCGCCGGCCCGGCTGGGGCTTCCGCCGCACCTCGTGGCGCGACCTCGGCCGCGCCTGGCTGTGGGCACTGGCCACCACCCTCGCCGGCGGCGCGCTGGTGTGGGCCACCGGCACCGGCGCGTTCCGCACCGAGGGCCTGGACGCGATGGTCCCGCTCGGGCTGACCGTGCTGGTCGCCCCGTACGTGCTGCTCGCGCTCGCCGAGGACGTCGGCTGGCGCGGCCTGCTGGTCACCCGGCTGGCCGAGGTCGCGGGGCCGCACACCGTGGTGGCGGTGAGCGGCCTGGCCTGGGCCGCCTTCCACGCGCCGCTGATCGTCTTCCTCGGGGGCACGCCGGAGGGGGTCCCGGTGGCGTGGGCGCTGCTCTGCTTCGCCGTCGGCACCGTGGCCTTCGGCGCGGTGCTGGCCGCCATGCAGCTGCGCTGGGGCATCTGGCCCGGCGTCCTGGCCCACGCGGTCGTCAACGCGACGCTCTACCACGTGCTGGACCCGCTGACCGGGGACACCGGCCCGACCGGCTGGTTCGCCACCGAGAGCGGCCTGTTCGCGGCCCTCGCCCTGGTCGCCGGCGCACTCGTCTGGGCCCGGCTCTGCCCCCTGCGCCGCAGCGCCACCGGCGGCACGGAGGCCGTCCGCAGCTGACCCGGCACGCGGAACCGCGCCGGTCCCCTACTCTCCGCAGCCGTGGAGCTGCGGGTGCAGGTGCTCGGGCCGACCCGCGTCACCCGCGACGGCGCCGACCTCGACCTCGGCGGGCGCAAGCCCGCCGAGGTCCTGGCGTTGCTGGCCGCCGCCGAGGGGCGCACGGTCGCGGCCGACGCGCTGGCCGACCGGCTGTGGCGCGGCTCGCCCCCGGCCTCGGCAGCCACGACGCTGCAGGGGCACGTCGCCCGGCTGCGCCGCCTGCTGGACCCCGGGCTGGGCGCCCGCGAGGCGACCGTCCTGGTCACCCGCGGCGCCGGGTACGCGCTGGTGCTGCCGCGCACCGCGGTGGACGCGCACGCCTTCGCCGACGAGGTCTCCGCCGCGGCGTCGGCCCCCGACCCCGAGGCCGCGGCGCAGCTGCCCGGCGCCCTGGCCCGCTGGCAGGGCGAGCCGTACGCCGACGTGGCCGACGTCCCGGGGATCGCGCCGGTCGCCACCCGCCTCGAGGAGCTGCGGCTGGCCGCCCTCGAGCGGCTGGCCGAGGCACGGCTCGCCCTGGGCACCGGCGCGGAGCTCGTCGCCGACCTCTCCGCCGCGGCCGCCACCGACCCGCTGCGCGAGCGCACCGCCGCGCTGCTGGCCCGCGCGCTGTACCGGGGCGGGCGGCAGGCCGAGGCGCTGGAGGTGCTGCGCCGCACCCGCGAGCTCGTCGCCGAGGAGCTGGGGCTGGACGCCTCCGCCGAGGTCCGCGAGCTCGAGGCCGCGCTGCTGCGCCAGGACCCGGCGCTGGACCCCCCGGCCGTCGCGCCGCCCGCCGGCCCGGCCGGTGCACCGCCCGCCGGACCGGCCGGCGACGGCTTCGTCGGCCGCCCGGCCGAGCTGGAGGCGCTGACCGCCGCCTGGGCCGCGGCCGGCGCCGGGCGGGGCACCGCCGTCGTCGTCACCGGGGAGCCCGGCATCGGCAAGACCCGGCTCGTCGAGGCGTTCGCCGCCCGGGTCGGGGCCGCCGTCCGCTGGGGGCGCTGCGCCGAGATCGGCGGCGCGCCGCCGTACTGGCCGTGGCAGCAGGTGCTCGGCGGGCTGCCCGAGGGCGCGGGGGGCAGCGACCCCGGCGCCCGGTTCGCCCTCGGCCTGGACACCGCACGGCGGCTGCGGGCGGCGGCCGGCGAGGCGCCGCTGCTCGTCGTCCTCGACGACCTCCAGTGGGCCGACCCGGACTCGCTGCACGTGCTCGAGGTGGTGCTCTCCCAGCTGCACGGCGGCCGGCTGCTGCTCGCCCTGACCTGCCGTGAGGAGGCCGTCGGCTCCCCCGCCCTGACCCGGGTGCTCGGCACCGCCGCCCGGCTGCCCGGCGCCCGGCGGCTCCGGCTGGGCGGCCTGGCCACCGGGGAGGTGGCCGCGCTGGCCGCGGAGCTGACGGGGACGGCGCTCGACGCCGACGCCGCCCGGCTGCTGGCCGAGCGCTCCGCCGGCAACCCGTTCTTCGTCACCGAGCTGGCCGCGGTCGGGGCCGCGGACGGCGGCGCGGACGGCGGCGCGGTGCCGGCCGGCGTGCGCGACGTCGTCCGGCTGCGGCTGGACGGCCTGCCCCGGCCGGTCCGCGACGTGCTGGCCGTCGCCGCGGTCGCCGGGCGGGAGGTGTCGGTGGCGGTCCTCGTCGCGGCCCTCGGCGAGGGCGGGGACGCCGCCGGCGACCCGGTGGGCGACGCGCTGCGCGCCGGCCTGCTGGTCGAGCCCGCGCCCGGGCGGGTGCGCACCGCGCACGACCTTGTCCGCGAGGTGCTGCTGGCCGACCTGGGACCGGTGGCGCGGGCGGCGCTGCACGGCCGGCTCGCCGACGCGCTGGCCGCCGCCCCGGCCGCGGCGACCTCCGCCGCCGCGATCGCCGTCCACCGCAGCGAGGCCGCCGCCGGGCGGCCCGACCGCCCCGCCGCCCTGGCCTGCCTGGGCGCGGCGCGGGAGGCGATCGACCGCGCCGGCGTGGAGGAGGCCGACGCGCTCGCCGCCCGCGGCCTGGCCCACGTGCCCGAGGACGCCACCGACGTCGCCGCCGACCTGCAGCTGGTCCGCGGGACCGCGCTGCGCCTGCTGGGGCTGATCGAGGAGAGCGGCGCGGCGCTGTCGGCGGCCGCCGGGCTCGCGCGGGCGAGCGGGGACGACGGGCGGCTGGTGCGGGCGGCGATCGTCTCCGCCGGCGGCGGGGTGGGCGGCTACTGGGCCTCCTTCGGGGCGCTGCACGCCGCCGACGAGGCGCTGCTGGAGGAGGGCGCCGCGCGCGCGGGCGCCGTGCCGCCGCCGGTCGCCGCCGCCGTGCTGGCCGCGCTCGGCGTCCGCCGGGCGAGCACCGGGCGCCCGGACGGCCCCGAGCTGGCCGCCCGGGCCCTGGCCGCGGCCGGGGCCGACCGCGGCGCCCGGGCCCGTGCCCGCGTGGCGCAGTTCGTCGCGCACTGGACGCCGGCGCACGCCGCGGCCCGGGTGGAGCTGGCCCGCACGATGCTGGCGGAGAGCGCGGGCGACCCGGTCGCCGAGGCCACCGCCCTGCACCTGCTGCGCTGCGCGCTCACCGAGACCGCGCAGGCGGACGAGGCGGCGGCGGTCTCCCGGCGGTACACCGAGCTGGCCCGGCGCCGCGGCGACGGCGACCTCCTCCAGCAGGACGCCTGGTGGCACGCCGGCCTGGCTCTCGCCCGCGGGGAGGCCGACGAGGCCCGCCGGCTGGCCGACGCCGCCGTCCGCGACGCCCCCACCACCTCGCCGGCCGCCGCGGACGTGACCCGGATGTCGCGGCAGACGATCGAGGGGATCGCCGCCTGGCACGAGCACCGGCTGCCCGGCGTCGTCCCGGAGGTCGTCGACCTGGCCGCCACCGTCGACCCCGACTGGCTGGGCGTCCTCGCCCAGGCCCACGCCCAGGCCGGCCGCCGCGAGGCCGCCCTGACCGCCGCCGACCGGATGCTGGCGGCCCCCGGCGGCGGCACGCGCGAGCCGGTGAAGACGATCCTGCTCACCGACGTGTACCTGGAGCTCGGCGACGCCGCGCGGGCCGCGTCGGTGCTCCCGGCGCTGCGCGGCTACGGCGACACCGTCGTGGTGCTGTGGGCCGGGCACACGGTGCTCGGGCCCACCGCTCTCTACCGCGGCGGAGCCCTCGCGCTCACCGGCGACCCGGCGGCCCGCGCCGAGCTCGAGCGGGCGCTGGAGATCTGCGCGCTGTTCGGCTTCGCGCCGTTCGCCGAGCGGGCGCAGCGGCTGCTCGACGCCTACTGCTGAGCCGCCCGCAGCGGCGGCGCCGTCAGCGGCCCGGCCGGGTCCGCCCCGCGCGCCCAGGCCACGAGGCCGGCGACGTCGAGGCCGTGCGGCGGGTCGGCCACGAACGGCGCCAGGTTGCCGGCCGCCCGGTCCAGCAGCGTGGCCGCACCCCGGGGGTTGCCGCGCGCCGCGTGGGTCACCCCGACGGCGAGCTGGGCCAGGCCGCGCCAGAGCTCGCGCTCCGCGCCGGCGGTGGCCTTCCAGGCGTCCTCCAGCACCTCGTGGGCGTGGAACGGCAGACCGGCGTCGAGCAGCCGCTGCGCCTCGGCGAGCGCCTCGTCGGGGGTGCGCTCCACCCCCTCGGGCGAACGCTCCACGCCCACCGCCCCGTGGGGCAGCGGGCGGCCCAGCGCGTCGCGCGGCCGCGGCGCCGCGCGCCGCCGGGGGGGATCCACGAGGACATCGTCTCGCGAACGCCGGGTGAGCGGACGCCGACGGGGCTTGTCCTGTCGGTGCCCGCGTGGAGGATGGAGACGAGGACGGCCGCACCACGGGCCGCCCCCGCACCGACCCGCGGTCGCCCCGGCGACCGGTCCGGACCTGGAGGGGGTGGGCCCCGTGGCCCCCGTGACCGACCAGTGCAGCAGCGCGCTGGACCTCGACACCGCGTTCGCCGCCGTGGCCGCGGGCGCGCTCCGCGACGGGCCCGTCGGCGCCGTCGGCCTGGAGCTCGAGGCCCACCTCGTCGACCTCGACCGGCCCGCCGCGCGGGTGCCGTGGGGCCGGGTGTGCGGCGCGGTGGCCTCGGTGCCGCCGCTCCCCGGCGGCAGCCGGGTCACCTGCGAGCCGGGCGGGCAGGTCGAGCTCTCCGGGCCGCCGCTGCCCGACGTGGCAGCCGCGGTCGCCGCGCTGCGCGCCGACCGCGCGGTGCTGGCCGCGGCCCTGGCCGGCGACCGGCTCGGGCTGGCGCCGGTGGGCGCCGACCCGCTGCGGCGGCCGCAGCGGGTGAACCCGGCCGCGCGCTACGCCGCCATGGAACGGCACTTCACCGCCGTGGGCTGCGCACCGGCGGGGACGGCGATGATGACCTCGACGGCGTCCCTGCAGGTCAACCTCGAGGCCGGGCCGGCTCCCGGCTGGAGCGACCGGGTGGCCCTGGCCCACCAGCTCGGGCCGGTGCTCGTCGCCGTCTCCGCCTGCTCGCCGCTGGCCGGCGGGCGGCCGACGGGGTGGCGGTCGACGCGGCAGCAGGTGTGGGGCGACCTCGACCAGGCCCGCTGCGGCCCGCTGCTGCGCGGCGACGACCCGGCCGGCGAGTGGGCCGCCTACGCGCTGGCCGCGCCGGTGATGCTCGTCCGGGACGACGACGGGGCCGAGCCGGTCCTCGGGCGGGTCGCCTTCTCCGACTGGGTGACCGGCGAGGTGCCCCTCGGCGACCGCCGGCCCTCGGCCGCCGACCTCGACTACCACCTGACCACGCTGTTCCCGCCCGTGCGGCCCCGCGGCTGGCTGGAGATCCGCTACCTCGACGCGGCACCCGAGCCGTGGTGGCCGGCGCTGGCGGCGGTCACCACCGTGCTGCTCGACGACCCGGTCGCGGCCGGCCGGGCCGCCGACGCGACCGCCTCCACCGCCGGCGCCTGGGACCGCGCCGCCCGCACCGGGCTGGCCGACCCGGCGCTGCGCGCCGCCGCGCGGGCCTGCCTGGCCGCGGCGCTCGACGCCGTCCCCGCCGGCCTGCGGGCGGAGGTCGAGGCCCTGGCCGAGCTCGTCGAGCGCGGCGCCGACCCGGGCGGCGCCCTGCTCGACGCGCTGCGCACCGGCGGCCCCGCCGCCGCGCTCCTGGCCACCACCGGCGACACGGGAGGCCCGCGGTGAGCGACCTCCGCGAGCTGCTCGCCCGGGACCTGGCCGCCGCCCGGGCCCGCACGCTGCACCTCACCGACCACGACGAGCCGGAACTGCTGGCCCAGCACACCCCGCTGCTGTCGCCGCTGGTGTGGGACCTGGCGCACATCGGCCAGCAGGAGGACCTGTGGCTGCTGCGCCGCGGCGACGCCGCCCGTCCCGGCCTGCTGCCGCCCGACGTCGAGGCGCTGTACGACGCGTTCACCCAGCCGCGCGCCGTCCGCGCCCGGTTGCCGCTGCTGCCCCCCGTGGAGGCCCGCGCCTTCTGCCGGGAGGTGCGGGACCGGGTCCTGGACCGGGTGGACCGGCTCGGCGCCGACGACGACCCCTTCGACTTCGCCATGGTCGCCAGCCACGAGCAGCAGCACGACGAGACGATGCTGCAGGCCCTGGCGCTGCGCAGCGGCCCGCCGCTGCTCGGTCCCGGGTCCCCGCTGCCCGCCGGCCGGCCGGGGGTGGCCGGCACCTCTGCGCTGGTGCCCGGCGGCGAGTTCGTGCTCGGCGTCGACGCCGACGACGAGCCGTTCAGCCTGGACAACGAGCGGCCGGCGCACGTCGTCGACGTCCCCGCCTTCCGCATCGGCCGGGTGCCGGTGACCAACGCCGAGTACGCCGCCTTCGTGGCCGACGGCGGCTACGCCGAGCGCCGCTGGTGGTCCGAGCGCGGCTGGGCGCACCGCACGGAGGCCGGGCTCACCGCGCCGATGTACTGGGGCGCGGGAGGCACGACCGGCACCCGCACGCGCTTCGGCGTGGTCGAGGAGCTGCCCCCGGACGAACCGGTCCAGCACGTCACGTACTTCGAGGCCGAGGCCTACGCCCGGTGGGCCGGCGCACGGCTGCCCACCGAGGTCGAGTGGGAGAAGGCCGCGGCGTGGGACCCGGCGCTGCACCGGCGGCGGCGCTTCCCGTGGGGCGACTCGGAGCCCACGCCCGCGCTCGCCAACCTCGACGGCGCCGCCCTGCGGCCGGCGCCGGTCGGCGCGTACCCCGCCGGCGCCTCGGCGTACGGGGTCGAGCAGCTGATGGGCGACGTGTGGGAGTGGACGTCGTCGGACCTCACCCCCTGGCCGGGGTTCCGGCCGATGCTCTACGCCGACTACTCCGCGCCCTTCTTCGGCGGCGACTACAAGGTGCTGCGCGGCGGCTCCTGGGCGGTCGGCGCGTCGATCCTGCGGCCGAGCTTCCGCAACTGGGACCACCCGGTCCGCCGGCAGGTCTTCAGCGGCATCCGGCTGGCCTGGTCCGTCGACGAGGTGGACGCCTGAGCATGTGCCGTCACCTCGCCTGGCTCGGCCGGCCGCGCACGCTGGCCTCGCTCGTGCTGGAGCCGCCGTCGTCCCTGCTCGTGCAGTCGTGGGCGCCGCGACGACAGCGGTACGGCACCGTGAACGCCGACGGCTGGGGGGTGGGCTTCTACACGCCGGACCGGCCGGAGCCGGCCCGCTGGCGCTCCGCCCGCCCGCTGTGGGGCGACCCGTCGTTCGCCTCGGTCGCGCCGGTGCTGCGGTCGGGGTGCGTGGTGGCCGCCGTCCGCTCGGCGACCGTCGGCATGCCGCTGGAGGAGAGCGCGGCCGCGCCCTTCACCGACGGCCACGCGCTGCTGTCGCACAACGGGCGGGTCGACCGGGCGGTGCTGCCGCCGGTGCGCGACGCGGAGTCGACCGTCGACAGCGCGCTGCTGGCCGCGCTCGTCTTCGACCGCGGCCTCGACGCCCTGGCCGCCACGGTGGCCGAGGTGGCCGCGGCCGACCCGGCCGCGCGCCTGAACCTGCTGGCCGCCGACGGCACCCGCCTGCTGGCCACCACCTGGGGCGACACCCTCTCGGCGCTGGTCACCGACGAGGGGACGGCGCTGGCCAGCGAGCCGTGGGACGACGACCCCGGCTGGCGCGACGTCCCCGACCGCCACCTCGTGGAGGTCACCCCCGACGGCCTCACCCTCACCCCGATCGGAGAGCTCCGCGCATGACCGTCTCGCTCACCAGCCACCTGGCGCCCGACGCCGCGCGCGACGCCCTGCGCGCCGACGCCCTCGCCGGGCTGACGGCGACGCCGAAGTCGCTGCCGCCGCGGTGGTTCTACGACGAGCGCGGCAGCGAGCTGTTCGACGAGATCACCCGGCTGCCGGAGTACTACCCCACCCGTGCCGAGCGGGCGGTGCTGACCGCGCGCGCCGGGGAGATCGCCGCCGCGTCGCGCGCCGACGTGCTGGTCGAGCTGGGCAGCGGGACGTCGGAGAAGACCCGGCTGCTGCTGTCGGCGCTGCGCGACGCCGGCACGCTGCGCCGGTTCGTGCCCTGCGACGTGGACCCGTCGGTGCTCGAGGCGGCGGGCGTGGCGATCACCGCCGAGTACCCGGACGTCGCCGTCGACGCGGTGGTCGGCGACTTCACCGAGCACCTGGACCGGCTGCCGCGGGAGGGACGCCGGCTCGTGGCCTTCCTCGGCTCGACCATCGGCAACCTCGAGCCGGTGCCGCGTGCGGCCTTCCTCGCCGGGCTGGCCGCCACGCTCGGCCCCGGCGACTCCTTCCTCCTCGGCACCGACCTGGTCAAGGACCCCGCCCGGCTCGTCCCCGCCTACGACGACGCCGCCGGCGTGACCGCGGGGTTCAACCGCAACGTGCTCGCCGTCCTCAACCGCGAGCTGGGCGCGGGCTTCGACCCGGCCACGTTCGAGCACGTCGCCCTGTGGGACGCCGAGGCGGAGTGGATCGAGATGCGGCTGCGGTCGACGATCGACCAGGTGGTCGCGGTGCCCGCGCTCGACCTCCAGGTGGCCTTCGCCGCGGGCGAGGAGATGCGCACCGAGGTGTCGGCGAAGTTCCGGCCCGAGGGCGTCGCGGCGGAGCTGGCCGCGGCCGGCCTGCGGCTCACCCACTGGTGGACCGACCCGGACGGCGACTTCGGCGTCTCCCTCTCGGTCCCCGCCTGAGGGGAACCGGCGGGACCGGTCGTGCATCCACCGCGGACGGGTGTACGGAAGAGGCGGTGACAACGCAGTCACCCCCTCACCGGAAGGACCGTCCCATGACCCGGACCCGCTCCACCGGCCTCGCCCTCGGTGCCGCCGGCGCCGTCGGCGTCGCGCTCGCCCTCGGCACCGCCCCCGCCGCGGCCGCGGACACCGCCACCGTCTCCGTGCTGCACGGGGTGCCCGACACCCCCGTCGACGTCTACGCCAACGGCGAGCGGCTGATCGACGACTTCCAGCCCGGCACCCTGACCGACCCGCTGCAGCTGCCGGCCGGCAACTACGACCTGGCGCTCTTCCCCGCCGACGCCGCCGACGGCTCGGGCACCCCGCTGCTGTCGGCGAACGGCGTGGCCGTGCCCGCCGGCGCGAACGCCACCGTGGTCGCCCACCTCGACGCGAACGGCGCCCCGAAGCTGACGCCGTTCGTCAACGACGCCTCCGCCGTCCCCGCCGGCCAGGCGCGGGTCACCGTGCGGCACACCGCGGCGGCCCCGGCCGTCGACGTGCGGGCCGGCGGCCAGGTCGTCGCCCCGGGGCTGACCAACCCGAACGAGGCCACCCTCGAGGTCCCGGCGGGCACCGTCAGCGCCGACGTCGTCCTCGCCGGCACCGGCACCGTCGCGATCGGCCCGGCCGACCTGACCCTGTCCGAGGGCACCACGACGATCGTCTACGCGTGGGGCTCGCAGGAGGCCGGCTACCAGCTCGCCGTCCAGACGATCTCGGGGTCGCACTCGGCGCCCTCCGGCGTCCCCGGCGGCAGCGCGGGCCTGGCCGACGACGACGGCTTCCCCGCGCCGCTGGCCGCCCTGTCGATCGCCGGGCTCGTGGTCGCCGGGCTGTCGGCGCGGCGGCTGGCCGGCTCCCGGGCCTGACGGGACCAGGACCGGAGAGGCCCCGGCCGTGCGCCCCGCTGCCGCCGGCGCGGTCCTCGGGCTGGCCCTGGCGATCGGCGTGCCGACCGCCTGGCAGCTGACCCGGGAACCGGCGGCGGCGGGCGCGCCGGTCGAGCAGGTCCTCCCCGCGTCCACACCGCCGGCGCCGCCCAGTCCCCCGCAGGCGGCGCCGGCGGACCCCGGCCGGCTCCCGGAGGTGGTCGCCCGGGACGCGACCCCGACCGCCGCGCCCACCGCGCCCGCGCCGGTGCGGCTCGCCGTCCCCGCGCTGGGCGTGGACGTCCCGCTGGACCCGGTCGGCGTCGCCGCCGACGGCCAGATGGAGCTGCCCGCCGACGTGGACCGGGTCGGCTGGTACCGCTACGGGCCCGTGCCCGGCGCCCCCGGGTCGGCGGTCCTCGCCGGCCACGTGGACGACGCCGAGCAGGGCCTCGGCGCCCTCGCCCCGCTGCGGGAGGCCGAGCCCGGCGACGAGGTGCTGGTCACCGACGCCACCGGGACGACCAGCCGCTGGCGGATCGTGGCCCGCGAGCTGATCACCAAGCAGGAGCTCCCGCTCGGGCAGCTGTTCGCCCGCGAGGGGGCGCCCCGGCTGGTGGTCGTCACCTGTGGCGGGCCGTTCCTGCCGGAGTACCGCAGTTACCGGGACAACGTGGTCGTGGTGGCGGAACCGGTCGCGGAACCGCTCGCGGAGCCGGTCCCGTGACGGCTGCATCCGCCGGGGGCACGACCGGTGAAGGACGGGCGACCCAGCGAGACGGCGGGAGGAGCGGGGCATGACCGGGCTGCTCGACCTCCCACCGACGACGGCTCCGGCCGCGCTCCGGCCAAGGTCAACTACTGTCGAGTTCGTGGGCAACACCGTCATCCCGCTGCCGGGCTCCGCCCCGGAGCCGGACGACGCCGAGGTCGGCCGCCGCTTCGCCGCCGGCGACGAGCAGGCGCTGGCCATCGCCTACGAGCGCTGGGCCGGGCAGGTGCACGGCATGGCGGTGCGGGCGTTCGGCCCCGGCCCCGACGCCGAGGACGTCACCCAGCAGGTCTTCGTGTCGGCGTGGACCGGCCGCACCGGCTACCGGCCCGAGTCCGGCCCGCTGCCGGCCTGGCTGGTCGGCGTCTGCCGGCACAAGATCGCCGACACGTGGGCCCGGCGGGACCGCCAGCGCCGCCTGGCCGAGGCGGCCGCCGCCGACGCCGAGGCGCGCCCCGGGCCGGCGACCGCGCGGCCGCTGGACACCGCCGTCGCCGACCGCGTGCTGCTGCTGGGCGAGCTCGACCGCATCGACCAGCCCCAGCGGGGCATCATCGAGCTGGCCTTCTTCGAGGACCTCACCCACGCCCAGATCGCCACCCGCACCGGGCTGCCGCTGGGCACCGTCAAGAGTCACATCCGGCGCACCCTGGAGCGCCTGCGCAACCGGTTGGAGGTGGACGGTGCCGCAGCACTGCACGCCTGAGGACCTGGCGCTGGCCGCCCTCGGCGAACCCCTCTCCCCCTCCGACGCCGCCCACCTGGCCGACTGCCCCGCCTGCTCCGGCGAGGTCGCCGGCCTGCGCCGCGGCGTCGAGGTCCTCGCCGTCCCGGAGTTCGCCGCGCCCGGCGCACCGGTGCCCCCGCCGCCCGGCGTCTGGGCGGCGATCGCCGCGGGCACCGGCGTCACCGCCGTCCCGCGGACGGTCGCCGCCGCTGGGCCGGCCGAGCCCGCCGAACCCGCGCCGGCGACCGCACCGGCCACCGGGGCCGAGGTGGTCCCGCTCCGCCCGCGCCGCTCCCGGCTGCTGCTGGCGGCCGCGGCGTCGCTCGTCGTGGGTGCCGGCATCGGCGCCGGCGCCGTCACCCTGGGCGGGGACGACGACGGCGAGGACCCGGCCGTGGTGGCCCTGGCCGCGGCGCAGCTGGACCCCCTCGGCGAGAACCAGGCCTCCGGCGAGGCCGAGGTCGTCGAGCACGCCGACGGCACGCGGGTGCTGCGCCTGGAGCTGGACGCCTCCGCCCCCGACGAGGGGTACCTCGAGGTGTGGCTGATCGACGAGGCGGTCGAGGGCATGGTGCCGGTCGGCGTGGTCCGCGCCGGCACCGAGGAGCTCGTGCTGCCCGCCGACCTCGACCTGGGCCAGTACCCGATCGTCGACGTCTCGGTCGAGCCGCTGGACGGCGACCCCACCCACTCCGGCGTCTCCATCGCCCGGGGCGTGCTGGGCACCTGACCGCGGCCCGCGCCGGGGGGCTCGCCTAGCGTGACGCCGGTGAGCACGACCGCACTCCCGCACGAGGACCTCGGCGCCGCCTGGCGGGCCGCCCGGCCCCGCCCCGCCGGCCGGCACCTGGACACCGCGGCCTGCAGCCGGCAGAGCAACCGCGTGCTGGAGGCCGTCGCCCACCACGCGCGCCACGAGGCCGAGCTGGGCGGGTACGTCGCCGAGGCGGCCGCGCAGGACCTCCTCCAGCAGGGCCGCTCGGTGCTCGCCGGCCTGGTCGGGATGGCCGCGGCCGACCTCGCGTTCGTGGAGTCGGCGCAGCACGCGCTGAGCACCCTGCTGGCCGGCTGGCGCCTCCCCGCGGGCAGCCGGGTCGCCGTCCTCCCCGGTGAGTACGCCCCCAACGCCGCCATGCTCCGCGCCGCCGGCCTGACCCCGGTGCCGCTGCCGGTGGACGGCGACGGCCGCGCCGTCCCGGAGGAGGTCGAGCGGATGCTGGCCGGCGACCCGCCGGCGGCGGTGCACCTCACGCACGTGGCCAGCCACCGCGGCGTCGTCCAGCCGGCGCCGGAGATCGCGGCGCTGTGCCGCGCCGCCGGGGTGCCGCTGGTGCTCGACACCGCGCAGTCGCTCGGCCAGGTCGACACAGACCTGGGCGCCGACGCCGCCTACGGCACCTCGCGCAAGTGGCTCGCCGGGCCGCGCGGCGTCGGGTTCCTCTGCGTGCGGCCGGCGCTGGCCCGGCAGCTGACCCCGGTGCTGGCCGCCCCGGCGGACCTGCCGCCGATGCGCGCGTTCGAGTCGGGTGAGGCGCACGTGGCCGGGCGGGTGGGCCTGGTGCTCGCGGTCGGCGAGCACCTCGCCGCCGGGCCGGACCGGGTGCGGCAGCGGCTGGCGGCCCTGGGGCGGGCCGGCCGGGAGGTCCTGGACGGCGCGGCCGGGTGGCGGGTGGTCGAGCCGCTCGACGAGCCGACGGCGACCACCACCCTGCGGCCCCCGGACGGCGTCGACGTCGTCGCGACCCGCGCCCGGCTGCTGAACGACCAGGGCATCGTGACCACCGCCATCGGCGTCGAGCGGGCCCCCGGTGAGATGACCGGCCCGGTGCTGCGGGTCTCCCCGCACGTCGACGCCGCCCTCGACGACCTGGAGGCCCTCGCCGCCGCCCTCTGAGAGCACTTCGCGCGCGAAAGTCCCCCGGTCCCGGGAGCACTTCGCGCGCGAAAGTCCCTAGAGGGGGGCCTGGAGGCGGGCCGAGACGCGGCGGTGGACGGCGAGCTGCTCGTCCAGGCCGGGGTGCACCGGGACGCCGTCCTCGACCACGAACCGCCCGCCGACGACGGTGTGCCGCGCCGCCACCGGACCGCAGCGCAGCCACGCCTCCACCGGGTCCGACAGCGCCCCGGCGAACGCGACCCCGGACAGCGGCCACACCACCAGGTCGCCGCACGCCCCGACCGACAGCTGCCCGATCTCCCCGGCGCGGCCCAGGCAGGCCGCCCCGCCGCGGGTCGCGACCTCCAGCGCGTCGCGGGCGGAGAACGAGCCGGCGCCGTGCCGCAGCTTGCCCTGCAGCATCGCCGTCCGGGCCTCCAGCCACAGCGACGCCGAGTCCGCCGACGACGACCCGTCCACGCCCAGCCCCACCGGGGCGCCGGCGGCCCGAAGCTCGGCGACCGGGGCCAGTCCCGAGCCCAGGACCATGTTGGACGACGGGCAGTGCGCCGCCCCGACCCGCGCCGCGCCCAGCCGCCCCACCTCGTCGGCCGAGGGCCAGACGACGTGCGCCAGCCACACCCGGTCCGACAGCCAGCCCACGTCGGTCAGGTAGTCGACCGGCCGGCGGCCGAAGGTCTCCAGGCAGAACGCGTCCTCGTCCCGCGTCTCGCACAGGTGGGTGTGCAGCCGGACGTCGAGCCGCTCGGCCAGCTCCGCCGTCCGGGTCATCAGCTGCGTCGACACGCTGAACGGGGAGCACGGCGCGAGCGCGATCCGGGTCAGCGCGGTGGGCGAGCGGTCGTGGTGGGCCGCCACCAGGCGCTCGGAGTCGGCCAGGACCTCGTCGTCGTCCTGGACGACGGAGTCCGGCGGCAGCCCGCCGTCCTTCTCCGACAGCGACATGGAGCCGCGGGTGAAGTGCGACCGCACGCCCAGGTCGCGCGCCGCCGCGACCTCCGCCGAGACCAGGTCCCCGCCGCCGCGGGGGTGCACGTACAGGTGGTCGGTCGAGGTCGTGCAGCCCGACAGCGCCAGCTCGGTCAGCCCGACGTAGGCCGAGACGTAGGCCGCCTCCTCGTCCAGCCGCGCCCACAGCGGGTAGAGGGTCACCAGCCAGTCGAACAGCCCGCCGGTCAGCGCGGGCGCGTAGGCGCGGGTGAGGTTCTGGTACAGGTGGTGGTGGGTGTTGACCAGGCCCGGCGTCACCAGGCAGCCGCGCGCGTCGACGGTGCGGACGGCGGGCGGGCGGGGGTCGCCCGGGCCGCCGATGCCGCTCACCACCCCGCCGGTCACCGCCACCCAGCCGCCGGCGACCTCGCGGCGGGCGTCGTCGACGGTGGCCAGCAGCTCGGCGTCGTGCACCAGCAGGTCGGCGGTCTCCATGGGGCCGGATCCTGCCCACACGCGTGTGACGGCGGCGAGTCGCCGCGCGCCGGTGTGCAACCTCCTCGTGACACCCCGGGGCTACCGTGGCCGCCCCCGGGGCCACCACGACACCGACAGCGGCGCCCGGAGGACGGAAGGGGACGCATGCGGTTCCTGCAGCCCACCACCTGGGCAGAGGCGCTGGAGGCGAGGGCGGCCGAACCGGAGGCCGTGCCGATCGCCGGCGGCACCGACGTGATGGTCGCGGTGAACTTCGGCCGGCTGCGGCCGCCCGCGCTGCTCGACCTGACCCGGGTCCGCGAGCTGCAGGAGTGGGACACCGAGGACGGCGTCGTCCGCCTGGGCGCCGGCGTGCCGTACGCGCGGGTCATCGCCGAGCTCGGCGACCGGCTGCCCGGCCTGGCCATGGCCGCCCGGACGATCGGCTCGCCGCAGATCCGCAACCGCGGCACCGTCGGCGGCAACCTCGCCACCGCCTCCCCCGCCGGCGACGCGCACCCGGCGCTGCTCGCGGCCGACGCCGAGGTCGAGGTGGCGTCGACCCGGGGCACCCGCCGCATCCCGGTCACCGGGTTCTTCACCGGCGTGAAGCGGTCGGCGCTGGCGCCCGACGAGCTCATCGCCGCCGTGCGGGTGCGCCCGCCGGCCGGCCCGCAGCAGTACAGCAAGATCGGGACCCGCAACGCGATGGTGATCGCCGTCGCCGCCTTCGGGCTCGCGCTGCACCCCGACCGCGGCGCCGTCGGCACCGGCATCGGCTCGGCCGCGCCGACCCCGCGGCGCGCGACCGCCGCCGAGGAGTTCCTGGCCGGGGAGCTGGCCGACCTGTGGGGGTCCCGCGCGGAGCTGCCGGCCGCCACCGCGACCCGCTTCGGCGAGCTGGTCGCCGAGGCCGCCGCCCCGATCGACGACGTCCGCGGCACCGCCGCCTACCGCGTCCACGCCCTCTCGGTCATGGCCCGCCGTGCGTTGACCTGGGCGTGGGCCGAGTACCGCACCGCGAAGGAGGCCTGACATGCGCCTGACCTGCACCGTCAACGGCAGCGTCCAGCAGGTGGACGACGTGTGGGAGGGCGAGAGCCTGCTCTACGTCCTCCGCGAGCGGATGGGCCTGCCCGGCTCGAAGAACGCCTGCGAGCAGGGCGAGTGCGGCTCCTGCACGGTCTACCTCGACGGCGTGCCGGTGTGCTCCTGCCTGGTCGCCGCCGGGCAGGCCGAGGGCCGCGAGGTCGGCACGGTCGAGGGCATGGCCACCGAGGAGGAGCTGCACCCGGTCCAGCAGGCCTTCCTCGACGCCGGTGCGGTGCAGTGCGGCTTCTGCACGCCCGGGCTGCTGGTGGCCACCGACGAGCTGGTCACCCGGTCGCTGGCCGAGAGCGGCGGCCCACCGGCCGACGCGGAGATCCGCGAGGCCCTGGCGGGCAACCTGTGCCGCTGCACCGGCTACGAGAAGATCCTCGACGCCGTGCGGCTGGCGGCGCAGCGGATGGCCGCCCGATGAGCGCCCCGGCCCGCACCCCCGCCGGCGCGCCCGGCCACCTCACCGGCCCGGGCAGCGGCGGCGTGGGCGACGACGCCCAGCGCCCCGACGGCACCCTCAAGGTCCGCGGCGAGTTCGCCTACGGCAGCGACCTGTGGATGGAGGACATGCTCTGGGGCGTCACCCTGCGCAGCCCCCACCCGTACGCCCGCATCCGCTCGATCGACGTCGGCCCGGCGCTCGCCGTCCCGGGCGTGCACGCCGTCCTCACCTCCGACGACGTCCCCGGCTCGAAGGTCTACGGCCTGGAGCTGGCCGACCAGCCGGTCCTGGCGGTCGACGTCGTCCGCTACCAGGGCGAGCCGGTGGCGCTGGTGGCCGCCGACCACCCCGAGGTCGCCCGCGCGGCGGCGGCGCGGATCGTCGTCGACTACGAGGTGTGGGAGCCGGTCACCGATGCGATCGCCGCGCTCGGCCACCCCCGCTGGAACGCCGTGCACGAGGACGACGCCCCGGTCACCGAGCTCAGCCGGGAGAGCGCGCACCTGCACCCGGAGGGCAACCTCGTCCGCCACCTGAAGATCCGCAAGGGCGACCCGTCGCCGGCCGCGGACGTCGTGGTGGTGAACGAGTACCAGGTCGGCATGCAGGACCAGGCCTTCCTCGGCCCGGAGTCCGGGTTGGCCGTGCCGGCCGAGGACGGCGGCGTCGAGCTGTACGTGGCGACCCAGTGGCTGCACGTCGACCAACGGCAGATCTGCTCGGCGCTGGGCCTGCCGCCGGAGCGGGTGCGGCTCACGCTGGCCGGCGTCGGCGGCGCGTTCGGCGGCCGCGAGGACCTGTCGATGCACGTGCACGCCTGCCTGCTGGCGATGCGCACCGGCCGGCCGGTGAAGATGTCGTACAACCGCGAGGAGTCGTTCTTCGGGCACGTGCACCGGCACCCGGCGACGATGCGCTACGAGCACGGCGCCACCCGCGACGGGCAGCTGGTCTACGTGAAGGCCGAGATCTACCTGGACGGCGGCGCCTACGCCTCCAGCACGCCCGCGGTGGTCGGCAACGCCGGCACGATGGGCATCGGCCCCTACGTCGTCCCGCACGTGCACGTCGACTGCTACGGCGCCTACACGAACAACCCGCCGTGCGGCGCGATGCGCGGCTTCGGGTCGGTGCAGACGGCGTTCGCCTACGAGTCGCAGATGGACGCGCTGGCCGCCGAGCTCGGCATGGACCCGGTCGAGCTGCGCTGCCGCAACGCCATGCAGGAGGGCTCGGTCACCCCCAACGGGCAGGTGGTCGACAGCGCGGCGCCGGTGGTCGAGCTGCTGCGCCGGCTGGAGGCCATGCCGCTGCCGGCCCCGGCCCCGGAAGACCTGCGGCACATGCCCGGCGGGGTCTCCAACACCACCCACGGCGAGGGCGTGCGCCGCGGCGTCGGCTACGCGGTCGCCTACAAGAACGTCGCCTTCTCCGAGGGGTTCGACGACCACTCGACGGCACGGGTGCGGATCGAGGTGGCCGGCGGGGAGCCCGTCGTCACCGTGCACACCGCCGCCGCCGAGGTCGGGCAGGGGCTGGTGACCGTCGAGCAGCAGATCGCCCGCACCGAGCTCGGCGTCGACCGGGTCGTCGTCCACCCCAAGGACACCGGCGTCGGCTCCGCCGGGTCGACCTCCGCGTCCCGGCAGACGTACGTCACCGGCGGCGCGGTCAAGGCCGCCTGCGAGGCCGTGCGCGGCCGGCTGCTGGAGCGGGCCGCGGTCCTGACCGGCCGACCGGCCGGCGAGCTGCGGCTCTTCGACGGCGCCGTGGTGGCCGAGGGGCTGGAGCTGCCGCTGGCCGAGCTGCTCGGCGACGACGCGGTCGAGGAGACGCTCGAGTGGCGGCACCGGCCCACCCGGCCGATCGACCCCGAGACCGGGCAGGGGTTCGCGCACGTGCAGTACGCGTTCTCCGCCCACCGGGCGGTGGTCGACGTCGACACCGAGCTGGGCCTGGTCAAGGTCGTGGAGATGGCCTGCACCCAGGACGTCGGCAAGGCCGTCAACCCGCAGGCCGTGATCGGTCAGATCCAGGGCGGGACGGCGCAGGGGCTCGGGCTCGCCGTGATGGAGGAGATCCTCGTCCGCGACGGGCGGGTGCAGAACCCGTCGTTCACCGACTACCTGATCCCCACCATCCTGGACATGCCGCCGATGCGGATCGAGGTGCTGGAGTACGCCGACCCGCACGCGCCCTACGGGCTGCGCGGGGTCGGGGAGGCGCCGAACATCTCGTCCGGGCCTGCGGTGCTGGCGGCCGTCCGACAGGCGACCGGCCTGCCGCTCACCCGTGTCCCCGTCCGCCCGGAGCACATCTGCGGCACCTGAGCGTGTGCGCTCACACCGCGTTCCGGGCTCGGGAACGCGGCCTCGGCGCACACGCTCAGCGGGCGGTCTCCCGCCAGCGCCGCTGCAGGGCGGCCCGGCCGGTGTCGGTCGGGCGGCCCCACAGCCGCAGCCGGGCCATGCCGCCGTCGGGGAACACGTCCAGCCGCACGCCCGTCACGGCGGCAGCGCCGGGCAGGACGAACCGGTGCCGGGTGTCGGGCTGCAGCGGCGTGCGGGGGAGCAGCTCGACCCGGCCGCCGTCCGCGGTGGTGCCGGTGAGGGACGCCGCGCCCGGGGCGTTGCCGAGGAAGTACGAGGTGTCGAGCTCGGCCAGGGTCACCACGCCCTCGCAGGCCAGGGCGACGTCGACCCAGTCGTTGCCGTCGTCGCGGCGGCGGGCGGTCTCCCAGCCCTCGCCCATCGACCGGGCCACGCCGCGGCCGAGCAGCTGGTGCGGGGTGCCGTAGAAGGCGTTGCTGACCCCCGTGACCAGCCCGCCGTTCTCCAGCGCGGCGAGGTCGCACGGCCCCGCGTCGAGCAGCTGCGGGTCCGGGACGACGCTGCCGTGCACCCGGAACCGGGCCACGCCGCCGTCGGGGTGGATGGTCAGCCGCACGTGGGTCACCCGCGGCGCCGGCGCGACGGGGAAGGCGTTCGGGGTGCCGCCGGCCAGGTCCGACAGCGGCAGCAGGGGGGACCAGTCGGCCGCGGCCAGCTCGGCCGCCGGCGGGTACCCCTCGACGACCGCGCCCTCCACCGACGCCCGCGGCGGGTAGTTGCCGAGGAAGTACGCGGTGTCGATCACGACGCCGCTGACCACCCCGGGCGCGCCCAGCCGCACGACCGCCCAGTCGCTGCCCGGCTCCCGGTGTCGGCGGGTCTCCCAGCCGTCGTACTCCTTGCCGCGGTGCCCGAACTCGGCCCGGGCCTGCGCCGGCCCGGGGACGATCAGGTTCTCCTTGGCGGCGAAGAACTCGTCGTTCGCGAGGACGACGGCCCCGCCGAGGGCCCGGCTGGCGAGGTCGGGCAGGCCGAACGGGTCGGTCACGGTGCTCCTCGGTCGGATCGGGTTCCGCTGCGGCGGCGAGGGTAGGGCAGCGGCGTCCGACGACCCCCGGGAGGAACCGTGTCCGAACCCACCGACGACCTGCGCGAGCGGGCCCGCCAGCACGTCGAGCAGCTGCCCGCCGAGACCGCCCTCGGCAACGCTGACCCCGCCGGCGGGGTCCGCGACGACCCGCAGGTCCTCGACGACGCCGCCCGCGAGGAGGGCGAGCAGTCGGGCTGAGTCACCGGACCCCTCGGCTGAGCAGGCGGCCGAGCGGGCTCCCGTCGGCGTCCCGGCCGCGCACCCAGGTCCGCCGGACGAGGCCGGTGAGCTCGCGCCCGGCGTAGGGGGTCACCGGGTTGCGGTGCAGCAACCGGTCCACGGTCCAGCGCTCCTCGGGGGCGAAGGCGACCAGGTCGGCGTCCTTCCCGACGGCGATCGCCCCCTTGCCCGGCAGCCCGGCCTGGCGGGCCGGCGCCGCCGACATCCACTCCACCACCCGCGCCAGCGGCACCCCGCGGGCCCGCGCGCCGCTCCACACCGCCGGCAACGCCACCTGCAGCGACGCGATGCCGCCCCACGCCAGCCCGAAGTCGCCCACGTCGAGCCGCTTGAGCTCCGGGGTGCAGGGCGAGTGGTCGCTGACCACCAGGTCGACGTCGCCGTCGGTCAGCGCCGCCCACAGCGCCTCGCGGTGCCACACCTCGCGGATCGGCGGGCAGCACTTGTAGGCGGTGTCGCCGTCGGGCACGTCCTCGGCGGCGAAGGTCAGGTAGTGCGGGCAGGTCTCGACGGTGATCCGCACGCCCTCGGCGCGGGCGGCGCGCAGCAGCGGCAGGGCGTCGGCGTCGGCCAGGTGGACGACGTGGCTGCGCCCGCCGGTGTCCCGGGTGGCGGCCACCAGCCGGCCGATGGCGGTCTCCTCGGCGGCGGTCGGGCGCGAGGCGAGGAACGCGGCATAGCTGGCGCCGGCCGGCTCGGGGGCGGCGGCGACGACCTCGGCGTCCTCGGCGTGCGCGATCAGCAGTGCGTCGAGGGCGGCGAGCTCGGCGAGCGCAGCACGCAGCCCGGCGTCGTCCAGCGGCGGGAACTCCGGGACGCCGGAATCGAGCAGGAAGCACTTGAACCCGACGACGCCGGCCTCGTGCAACGGCCGCAGCTGGTCGAGGTTTCCGGGCACCGCGCCGCCCCAGAAGGCGACGTCGACCGCCACCTGCCCCTCGGCCACCTCCCGTTTCACGTGCAACGCCTCGAGCGTCGTCGTGGCCGGCACGGAGTTGAGCGGCATGTCCACGATCGTGGTGACCCCGCCGGCGGCCGCGGCGCGGGTCGCGGTGGCGAAGCCCTCCCACTCGGTGCGGCCGGGCTCGTTGACGTGCACGTGGCTGTCGACCAGCCCAGGCAGCAGCACCTCGTCGTCGGCGAGGGTGACCGTGCCGGCGGGCGCGTCGTCGTAGCCGGTCACCGCCGCGACAACGCCGTCGACGACGTGCACCGCCGCGGCCCGCTCGCCGTCGGGCAGCACCACCCGCCGCGCCCGCACCACCAGGGAACTCACGCCACCTCCTCGCCCCCGCCGGCCAGCGCCGTCAGCGCCCGCTCCACCCGGTGCAGCTCGCTGCCCCAGGCGGTGGCCGACCAGCCGCCGTCCAGCGGCAGCCGGACCGCATCGTCCCCCGTGGCGACCGGCAGCGGCTCGCCCAGCGACACCGTCGCGGCGTAGGCGCGCGGCGCCACGGGCGGCAGCCAGCCGGGCGCGCCCGGCCCCAGCCCGACCGTGGTGTGCAGCAGCGGGACGCCGGCCCGCTCGACGCGGGTGCTGCCGGTCCAGCGGCCGGGCTCCTCGCCGGTGCGGCCGAGCAGCACCCGCTCGGCCGCCACCAGCGTCGCGCCCCCGGTCAGCTCGGCGACCAGCTCGGCGCGGTGGTGGGCACCCGCGGCGACGACCGTCGGCTCGGGCGCCAGCACCAGCGACCCGGCGACGACGGCGTGCACCCGCTGCACCGACGGCGCCTCCCCCTCCCGCGCCGGGAGGGCGACCGCCGCCGCGACCGAGTGCACCGCCAGCCGTGCGCCCTCCTCCACCACGAGGGACACCTCCGCGTCGTCCCCGCCGAGCGGGCCGAACGCCGTGGCCACCAGGTGCACGCTCGCCGGGCCGGTCCGCCGGACGGCGAGCTGACCGCTGGCCCGCACGACCGGCAGCACGGTGCGGCCGCCCGGCCCGGCCCGGGCGACCACCTCGACCCGGGTGATCACGCCGACTGCAACGCGGCCCGCGCCCGCACCTGCTCGCGCACCCACTCGGCCACCTCGGCCGCCGTCGGGTCCTCGCGCAGCGAGATCAGCAGCGTCGGCTTGTCCCCGCGCACCACGGCCGAGTCCCGGCGCATCACGTCCAGGTCGGCGCCCACCAGCGGCGCGAGGTCGGTCTTGTTCACCACGAGCAGGTCGCTGGCGGTGACACCCGGCCCGCCCTTGCGCGGCACCTTGTCCCCGCCGGCGACGTCGATGACGAAGACCTGCACGTCGACCAGGCCGTAGCTGAAACTCGCGGTCAGGTTGTCGCCGCCGGACTCGACCAGCACCAGCTCGAGCCCGGGGTGACGCGCCTCGAGCAGCTCCACGGCGTCGAGGTTGGCGGTGATGTCGTCGCGGATCGCGGTGTGCGGGCAGCAGCCGGTCTGCACCGCCTCGATCCGGTCGTCCGGGAGGACGGCGTTGCGGCGCAGGAAGTCGGCGTCCTCGGTCGTGTAGATGTCGTTGGTGACGACGGCGAGGTCGTACTCGGCGCCCAGCGTGCGGCACAGCGCCGCGGCCAGCGCGGTCTTCCCGGAGCCCACGGGACCGCCGAGGCCGACCCGCAGCGGGCCGCCGTGGCGGTGCCCGTGCTCGTAGGGGTCGACGTAGTCGGTGAGGTTGTGGTCAGGCGGCACGGG
Source organism: Blastococcus sp. SYSU D00813 (assembly GCF_054050735.1). Lineage (NCBI taxonomy): Bacteria > Bacillati > Actinomycetota > Actinomycetes > Geodermatophilales > Geodermatophilaceae > Blastococcus > Blastococcus sp. SYSU D00813. The sequence goes on along the minus strand of NZ_JBJGZX010000045.1, from coordinate 5,449 downwards.
GACTCCTTCTCATGAGGCGAAGTAGCGGTCGCTGCGGACGGTGTGGACCTCGGCCAGGAGGTCCAGCAGCGGGTCGGTGTCGGCCGGCAGATCGGCGCGAGGACCTCTCGCGCGGGAAGCGCTCCTCGCCGCGACGGCGTCCACCTCGGGCGAGAGCCGTGCGGTGATGGCGGCGACGGTCAGCGGGTCCATGGCCAGCAGCCGCTGCGCCGCGGTGGCCGGCCCGCTGATGGACAGGTAGGCGGCGGCCGCGGCGGCGTCGCCGTCCGTCAGCCCGCCGGCCGCGGCGGCGACGCCGAGCGCGACGGGGTGGTGCGGTGCGGTCGGCAGCGCGTCCCACAGCGGCGAGGGCCAGGCCCGCCGGCCGACCCGGACGAGGCCGCGGCCCTGCTGCCGGGAGGCGGCCCGCAGCGCCGGGGACGGCGTCCGGGCGTCGGCCTCGGCGTCGAGCCGGGCCAGGTCGGCGTCGGGCCGGCACGCGGCCGCCGCCAGGCCGGCGGCCACCGCCCCCGCCGTCTGCAGGCGGCGCAGCAGGAAGGCGGCCAGCGACGCGGGGTCGTGCACGTACCCGGCCGCGATCGCCTGCTCGACCCCGCCGGAGTGGGTGTGCCCGCCGGCTGGCAGCCGGGAGTCGGCCAGCGTGAGGAGCGCTGAGGACATGAGGGAGGCGCCCCCTAGAAGAGGAAGTACCGCTGGGCCATGGGCAGCTCGCCCACCGGCTCGGGCTCCCACACCTCGCCGTCCACCGTGACCGTGAAGGTGTCAGGGTCGACGCGGATGTCCGGCAGCGCGGTGTTCTCCGGCATGTGGGCCTTGGTCAGCCGGCTGGTGTCGGTGACCGCGGCGAGCCGCCGGTCGACCGCGAGCCGGTCGGCCAGTCCCGCCTCGAGCGCCGCCGGGGCCACGAAGTGCAGGGAGGTCTGCGCGGGCACCCGTCCGTAGGCGCCGAACATCGGCCGCGGCAGCACCGGCTGCGGCGTCGGGATGGAGGCGTTCGCGTCGCCCATCTGCGCCCAGGCGATCATCCCGCCCTTGAGGACGGCGTGCGGCCGGACGCCGAACAGCCCCGGGTCCCACAGCACCAGGTCGGCGAGCTTGCCCGGCTCCACGGAGCCGACCTCGCCGTCGATGCCGTGCGCCACCGCCGGGCAGATCGTGTACTTGGCGACGTACCGGCGGGCCCGCAGGTTGTCCGCCGGGCCGTCGCCGGCCAGCGACCCGCGCTTGCGCTTCATCACGTGCGCGGTCTGCCAGGTCCGCATCACCACCTCGCCGACCCGGCCCATCGCCTGGGCGTCGGAGCCAATCATCGAGATGGCGCCGATGTCGTGCAGGAGGTCCTCGGCGGCGATCGTGGTCGGCCGGATCCGGCTCTCGGCGAAGGCCAGGTCCTCGGGCACGGAGCTGTCGAGGTGGTGGCAGACCATGAGCATGTCGAGGTGCTCGTCGAGCGTGTTGACCGTGTGCGGCCGGGTCGGGTTGGTGCTGCTGGGCAGCACGTTGGGGTGCCCGGCGACCGTGATGATGTCCGGCGCGTGCCCGCCCCCGGCACCCTCGGTGTGGTACGCGTGGATGCTGCGGCCGGCGATCGCGGCCAGGGTGTCCTCGACGAAGCCGGCCTCGTTGAGGGTGTCGGAGTGCAGGGCCACGGGGACGCCGTGCTCGCCCGCGACGGTGAGGCACGCGTCGATGGCGGCGGGGGTCGACCCCCAGTCCTCGTGCAGCTTGAACCCGCTGGCGCCGGCCCGGAGCTGCTCGACCAGCGACGCCCGCGACACGGTGTTGCCCTTGCCGAGCAGCGCCACGTTGACCGGCAGTGGGTCCATCGCCTCCAGCATCCGGGCCAGGTACCAGTCGCCCGGGGTGATGGTCGTGGCCTTGGACCCCTCGGCCGGACCGGTGCCGCCGCCGATGAGCGTGGTCACGCCCGAGCCGAGCGCCGTCGGCACGATCTGCGGGCAGATGAAGTGCACGTGGCAGTCGATCCCGCCCGCGGTGAGGATCCGCCCGTTGCCGGCCAGCACCTCGGTGCCCGGCCCGATGACCAGGTCGGGGTGGACGCCGTCCATCGTGTCCGGGTTGCCGGCCTTGCCCAGCGCGACGACCCGGCCGTCGCGGATGCCGACGTCGGCCTTGACGACGCCCCAGTGGTCCAGGACCACCGCCCCGGTGATCACCAGGTCGGGGGCGCCCTCGGCGCGGGTGGCCCGGCCCTGGCCCATCGACTCGCGGATGACCTTGCCGCCGCCGAACACGGCCTCCTCGCCGGCCCGGCCCGGGCCGCCGCAGCGGTCCTCCTCGACCTCGATGAGCAGGTCGGTGTCGGCCAGCCGGATCCGGTCGCCCGTCGTGGGGCCGTAGAGCTGCGCGTAGCGCTCGCGGGACAGCCGCACCATCAGCCGAGCCCTCCCTCGCTGGTCAGGCCCGGGACGACGCGCGCGCCGGCCAGTGGCACGAGCGTCACCGTGCGGGTGATGCCGGGCTCGAAGCGGACCGCGGTCCCGGCGGCGATGTCGAGCCGGTGACCGTGCGCCGTCCCCCGGTCGAAGCGCAGCGCCGCGTTGGTCTGGGCGAAGTGGAAGTGCGAGCCGACCTGGACCGGCCGGTCGCCGGTGTTGGTGACCTCGAGCTCGACCCGCGGCGCGCCCTCCAGCGTCTCGATGGCCCCCTCCGCCGGGATCACCTCTCCCGGGATCACGGGATGGGGTGGTGGACGGTCACGAGCTTGGTCCCGTCCGGGAAGGTCGCCTCCACCTGCACCTCCTCCAGCAGCTCGGGGACGCCGTCCATCACGTCCTCGCGGGTCAGCACCGTGCGGCCGGACTGCATGAGCTCGGCGACCAGGACGCCGTCCCGGGCACCCTCGAGCACGTGGTCGGTGATGATCGCCGTCGCCTCCGGCAGGTTGAGCCGCAACCCCCGCGCCCGGCGGCGGCGCGCCAGCTCGGCTGCGTAGGAGAGCAGCAGGCGTTCCTGCTCGTGCGGGGACAGGTGCACGCGGGAGACCTCCGGACGTCGACGGCTCCCGGACGCTAGTACCGGCTCGTGACAACCGTGTTGCAGCCCGGCACCCGAGCCGGCCTTGCTCCCGGTGACCGGCCCCCTCTATGGTTCGTTACATGAGTAATGAACCCAGGCACCTCGGCGCCCGGGCCGCCCGCCGGCGCACCGGGTGAACGAGGACGCCGGCCCGATCTTCCGGCAGGTCGCCGACCTCGTCGAGACGGCGATCGTCGACGGTTCCCTCCCCGAGGAGAGCCAGGCGCCCTCGACGAACGAGCTGGCCGCCTTCCACCGCATCAACCCCGCCACCGCCGCCAAGGGCCTGAACCAGCTGGTGGCCGACGGGGTCCTCTACAAGAGACGAGGAGTCGGGATGTTCGTCGCCACGGGCGCCCGCGAGCAGCTGCTCGAGCGCCGCCGCAGCGAGTTCGCCGACCAGTACGTCCGACCGCTGATGACCGAGGCGTCCAAGCTCGGCATCTCCACCCGCGAGCTCGCCGCGATGATCGACCGCTGGGAGGACGAGCGATGACCGCCGCCGCCGCCGTGCAGGACGTGACCATGCGCTTCCGCAGCCACACGGCACTGCAGGGGGTCAGCACCGCCTTCGAGCAGGACGCGATCACCGGCCTGCTGGGCCGCAACGGCGCCGGGAAGACGACGCTGCTGCAGCTGCTCGCCGGCCACCGCACGCCCACGAGCGGTCGCGTGGAGGTGTTCGGCCGGTCCCCCTTCGAGGACGACACCGCGCTGTCGGGCATCTGCTTCGTCAAGGAGGGACAGCGCTATCCCGACGCCTTCCGCGTCTGTGACGCGATCTCCGCGGCATCGTGGCTGTTCCCCTCCTGGGACGCCGACCTCGCCGAGCACCTTCTGGCGGACTTCGAGCTGCCCCGCAAGCGACCCGTCAAGAAGCTGTCGCGGGGCATGAACTCGGCGGTCGGCATCGTCATCGGGCTGGCGTCCCGGGCTCCGCTGACGCTCTTCGACGAGCCCTACCTGGGCCTCGACGCCGTGGCCCGGCAGCTGTTCTACGACCGGCTGCTCGCCGACTACGCCGAGCACCCCCGCACCGTCGTCCTCTCCACGCACCTCATCGAGGAGATCGGCGACCTGCTGGAGCGGGTCGTCCTCATCGACCGCGGCCGCGTGGTGCTGGACGACAGCGCGGAGACCCTCCGGTCCGCCGCCCTGACCGTCTCGGGCCCGCGGACCGCGGTGGAGGCCTTCGGCCGTGACCGCGAGGTCCTGCAGATGGAGGTCCTCGGCGGCTCCGCCCGCGCGGTGGTGCGGGTGGCCGGGCCCGCGGACGAGGCCGCCGCGCTCGACGGAGGGCTGACGGCCGAGCACACCCCGCTGCAGCGACTGGTCGTGGAGCTGGCCCGCCACACCGCGACCGCGTCGCCCGCCCCCGGACTCGACGCCACGGCCCTCGAGGAGGTCCCCCGATGAGCCGCCTGCTCACCGCCGCCCGCCTGCACCTGGTCAACCCGCTGGTCATGATCGGCATCCCGTGGCTGGTCGCCGGCATCGCGTTCGCCGTCAACCTCGCCCTGTACGCCCTCACCGACGCCGGCGAGCAGGAGAACGCCATCACCGGAGGCGTCTCCTCGCTGTACATCACCGTCCTGGTCGTCTTCGTGCAGGCGGTGACGCAGCTGCTGCCGTTCGCGATGGGCATGAGCCTGTCGCGCCGCACCTTCTACCTGGGGACGGCGCTCGTGGCGGTCGCCCAGTCGCTGTACTACGGCATCGCGCTGTCCACGCTGACCGCCATCGAGGGCGCCACCGGCGGCTGGGGCGTGGACCTGGCCTTCTGGGCACCTGCAGGCATGGACGTGGACGACTTTGCGCTCCAGGTGCTCGTGTCCGGCGGCCCCATGCTGGCGGCGACGTTCCTCGGCCTCGGCATCGGCGTGGTCGTGAAGCGCTGGGGCCAGCTGGGGATGTGGGGGCTCATCGTCGGGACCGTCGTCCTCCTCGGCGCCGCCGCCGTCCTGGTGACCTGGCTGGAGGCCTGGGGCGACCTGGGCTCGTGGCTGGGCGACCGGTCGGCGGGCACGCTCGCCGCCGGCCTGCCGGCACTGCTGGCCGTCGTCCTGGCCGGCCTCAGCTGGGGCGGCATCCGGCGCACGGTGCCCTGACCCGCCCCCGCACACCTCGGACACGGGCCCCCTTCCGTCACGGATGACGGAAGGGGGCCCGTGTCCTCCTCCCGCCGTCCGTCGTCCGTCGAGGAGAGTCGTGTGCGCGCTAGGGGCAGGGCTCGCCCTCGCGCGCCGGCGCCCACACTCGGCCGCGATGGAGAGTGGGGGAATGTGGGGGAATGTGGGGGAATGTGGGGGAATGCAGAAGGGGGGGGGGGGCGGGGGGGGGGGGGGGGGGGGGGGGGGGGGGGGGGGGGGGGGGGGGCGGGCCCCCCCCCCCCCCCCCACCCCCGACCCCC
>NZ_JBJGZX010000044.1:0-33489 GCF_054050735.1 Blastococcus sp. SYSU D00813 | reverse complement strand
CCCCCCCCCCCCCCCCCCCCCCCCCCCCCCCCCCCCCCCCCCCCCCCCCCCCCCCCCCCCCCCCCCCCCCCCCCCCCCCCCCCCCCCCCCCCCCCCCCCCCCCCCCCCCCCCCCCCCCCGGGGGTGGGGCTACTGGGAGAGGTTGGTGAACTCGGTGGACCACTTCGTGGTGAAGAAGCCCTCGAAGTCCACCGGCGGCGGGGCGAGCTCCCCCTCGGCCGGCAGGTTCTCCGCGTCGACGACGAAGGGCTGCCAGAACTCCAGGCCGTCGCCGTAGTCCGGCCGCGGCTCGGTCGAGATGGGCGTGTCCCGCCCGAAGAACTCGGCCAGCTGGTCCATGGCCACCCAGGCGATCCACTCGTGGGTGTTCTCCGCCGCGGCGTCGACCTGGCCGGCCCGGATGAGGTCGATGGTCGGGAGGTTGGCGTAGAAGGTCAGGATCATCGGCCGCTCGGGGAACTGGGCGCCCGGCCGGAGCACCTGCATGGCCTGCGCGGCCCCGATCTCGGAGCCGGAGAAGGTCAGGTAGTAGGCCTGGATGTCCGGGTTGCCGTTGAACGACGACGAGACGGCCTGCTGGGCGCCGGGGATCAGGTTGGCCGCGTCGGCGTCGAACGTGTCCCCGATGGTCACGTCACTGCCCTCCAGCGCCCGGTCGAGACCCTCGAGCCGCTGGATGACGAAGTCGGCCTGGAAGGTCTGCGTGGCGATCTCCCCGCCGTCGGGCAGCTGGTCGACCAGCCAGTCGCCGAGCACCTGGCCGAACTCGGCCTCGTCGGGGTAGATGGAGCCGTCGAACAGGTCCTCCTGGCCGATGTAGCCGCCGATGTTGACCACCGGGATGCCGGCCGCCTCCGCCTGGGTGAGGGCCGGCGCGATGGACGACTGCGGCATGCCGTTGGTCAGGATCGCGTCGACACCGGTGTTGACGAAGTTCGTCGCGCAGGTGAGCTGCCCCTGCGGCGTGGACTGGCCGTCGCAGACCTCGAGCTCCCACCCGAGCGCGGCCGCGGCGTTCTGGACCCCCTGGGTCAGGCGCGCGGAGATCGGGATGGCCTCGCCGTAGGAGATGTAGCCGATGGTCTGCGCCGGCAGCTCGACAGGCTCGCCCGCGGCCTCGGCCGCGGCCGTGGCGGCCTCCTCGATCTCGGGCGTGAGCTCGGGGAGCGGCAGGTCGCCCAGCCGGCCACCGGCCGAGCTGTCGCCGCCACTCCCACCACCGCCGCCGGACCCCCCGTCGTCGGACTCGGAGCAGGCGGCGGTCAGCAGCAGGGCCGCCGCGGCGGCGCAGGCGGCCAGGGAACGAGGTCTCATGAGCGTGGTCTCCGATTCGGACGAGTGCAGCGGTGCAGTCGTGGTGCGGTGGAGCCCTGATCTGACGACCACCGGCCGGGGTCGGAGTGCTCGGACGCGGGCCGGCGTCGGATGTGACGCGGATAACGATGCGCATTGATGTCATGGTTGTTGGGGTGCGTCAAGAGTCGTCGGTCACCGAGACGCATCCGTGATGCGGTCCCGTTCCGTCCGCTCCCCTCCCCCGCCGGAGGTCCTCCCGCGCACTCCGGGGGCTGGCGCGACGCTCGAAACATGCATATGGTTCGCCCAGTCAGGTCTGTGCAGCCCGTCACAGCGTCGAGACGAGGAAGGTCAGATGAACCAGGGACTCATCCCCGCCAAGTGGGCGGCGCTGACGCCGCGCAACGAGGCGGTCATCGACGTGCCGAACAACCGGCGTCTCACCTATGCGGAGTTCGACGAGCTCGTCCGCCGGCTGGCCAACGGGCTGCGCGGGCTCGGCCTGGAGAAGGGCGACCGCTTCGGCGTCCTGTCCCGCAACTGCGCCGAGTTCCTCGCGCTCTACTTCGCCGCCGGCCGGGCCGGGCTGGTGCTGCAGCCGCTCAACTGGCGGCTGGCCGGCGAGGAGCTGGCCACGATCGTCCGCGACGCGTCCCCGAAGGCGATCATCAGCCAGGACGAGTTCGGCCCGGCGGTCGAGCAGCTCCAGCGCGACGTCGACGTGCCGAACTGGCTGCAGTTCGGCGAGAAGAGCGACGGCACCTTCGCCCGGTTCGTGGAGTCGGCCAGCGCCGAAGAGCCGATCTGGACACCGTCGATCGGGGACGACGACCCGTTCTTCATCCTCTACACCGGCGGCACCACCGGGAAGAGCAAGGGCGCCATGCACACCCACCGCAGCGCGGGGGCGATGATGCTGGCGCAGACGGTGGCCGAGCGCATCGTGCCCAGCGACGTCTACATGCTGACCGGGCAGATGTACCACATCCCCGTGGTGCTGGCGATGAACTACACCCGCCACGGCTGCCCGAACGTGCTGGTCAACTTCGAGGCCAAGCAGGCGCTGGAGATCATCCAGGAGGAGAAGGTCTCGGCCTTCCTCGGCATCACCACGATGATCAACTGGATGATGGCGGTCGAGAACTTCGCGTCCTACGACCTGTCCAGCCTGCGCAACTTCCAGTACGGCGGCGGGCCCATGCCGTCGTCGGTCGTCCGCGCGGCGATGGACAACTTCCCGTGCACGATGATCCAGGGCTACGGGCAGACCGAGGGCGCCGGGATGACGTTCCTCTCCCAGGAGGACCACATCAACGCCGTGAAGGGGATCCACCCCGAGCGGCTGCGCTCCTGCGGCCGGGAGGGCTTCACCGCCCAGATCCGCGTCGTCGACGAGTACGGCAACGACGTCCCGCGCGACGGTCGCACGGCGGGCCAGATCGTCGTCCGCGGCGAGCAGAACATGATCGGCTACCTCAACCAGCCCGAGCTCACCGCGCAGACGATCCGCGACGGCTGGATGTGGACCGGCGACATGGCCACCTGGGACGAGGACCGCTACGTCTTCATCGTCGACCGGGCCAAGGACATGATCATCTCCGGCGGGGAGAACATCTACTCCGTGCAGGTCGAGGAGGCCATCAACCAGCACCCGGCGGTGCTCGAGTGCGCCGTCTTCGGGGTGCCCGACGACGAGTGGGGCGAGTCGGTCAAGGCCGTCGTCGTCCTCAAGCCGGGGAAGTCGGCCACCGAGCAGGAGATCATCGACGAGGCCAAGAAGCACCTGGCCAGCTACCAGAAGCCGCGGTCGGTGGACTTCGTCGGCGAGCTGCCCAAGGCGCCCACCGGCAAGATCCTCAAGCGCAACCTGCGCGACCCGTACTGGGCCGAGCGGGACCGGGGCGTCTGAGTGGCGTTCGCGGAGGCCGACCTCGACGGTCAGGTGGGCCGGGCCTTCCCGGGCGGCACGTACACCGTGCACCCGTGGCGGGCCTGGCTCCTGGCCGACACCGTGCTCGCCGAGCCGCCGTCGCTGCGGGACGGCGGCGAGCAGGTGGCCCACCCCCTGTTCGCCTGGATGGCGGCCACCGGGGCGATGGGCATCACCTGGGACGAGCTGTTCGCCTGGTTCGGCGCCACCGCCGCCGACGGCCCGGTGTTCGGCGAGCACGAGACCACGCTGCACCGGCCGCTGCGGGTCGGCGGCACCTACCGGGTCAGCGGCGGCATCGTCTCGGCGCAGCGCAAGGTGGGCCGGCGCACCGGCGCCTTCGACGTCGTCGGGTACTCGATGGACCTGCACGACGACTCCGACGGCGTGCACGTGGCCACCTGCTGGAACTCCATCGTCTTCCCGCGGAGGGACGCATGACGGCATCACCGGCCGTGGAGGTCGGCACCGAGCTGCCCGCCTACGAGGTCGCCTCGGTCAGCGCCGAGAAGATGAAGACGATGGCGGCGCTGCTGAACGACCCCACGGCCATCCACTGGGACGTCGAGACGCTGCAGGCGCTCGGGATGGGCGACCGGCCGGTCAACCAGGGTCCGCTGAACATGGGCTACGTGATGAACGCCGTCACCGCGTGGGCCGGCGGCCCCGACCGGCTGCGCCGCCTGCGCGTGCGGTTCCTGGGCAACGTGCTGGCCGGCCACCACCTGCGGGTGCGTGCCACGGTCACCGAGCTGCGCGAGGAGGACGGCGCCCGGCTGGCCGACTGCGACGTGGTGCTCGAGGTGGTCGACGGGGACGCCGTCGTGTCCGGGACGGCGACGGTGGTGCTCTCATGAGCGAGCTCACGAGCTCATGCAGGGACACAGCAGCCCCGCGAACGCGGCCGACGAGCGCCAGCGAGGAGGGCGAGTGAGCGACTCGCAGCTGACCTTCCAGCTGTCGTACGGCGACTGCGACACCGTCGGCATCGCGTACTTCGCCGTCTACTACCCGTGGATGGAGCGGGCCTACAGCACCTGGCTGTACTCCCACGGCCTGCGCAGCGGCGAGCTCGCCGAGCAGCACGGGTTCATGACCGTGGGGGTGCACTCGGAGTGCACGTACAAGGCGATGGTGCGGGTGTTCGACGAGCTGACCGTCCGGCTGGTGCTGGACCGGGTCGGGTCGTCGTCCTACACCGTGGGGTTCGACTTCCTCCGCGGCGACGAGGTGGTCACCCACGGCACCATGACGTTCGTCTGCCGGACGCTCGAGGGCGGCAAGTCACCGATCCCCGACGTCCTGATGGACGTGCTGCGCACCCTGCCGGCGGCCGAGGGCGCGACCGCGTGAGCCTCGACCTGCCGGCGGTCACCGCGGCGCTGACCACAGTGCCGGCGCTGCCCGAGGGGGACGGCGCGGCGCTGGTGCGGGCGGTGCGCGACCAAGCCGACCGGCAGGCGATCGCCGACCTGCAGGTGCTCTACGGCCGGGCCGTCGACGACCACGCCATCGACGCGCTGGTCGCGATGTACACCGACGACGGCGTCTTCGAGCGCCGCGGCGTGGCCGTGACCGGGTCCGACGCCATCCGCGCCGCCTACGTGGCCAGCTTCGACACCTACCGGACGATGCTGCACACCGCCCACCCGGGCGTGGTGCGGCTGCACGGGGACGGGACGGCGTCGGGCTGGTCGCACGGCCACGCGGAGCTGGCCACGAGGAGCACGCTCGTGCTGGCCTCGTACCGCTACGAGGACGTTTACCGCCGGGTCGGGAGCCGCTGGCTGTTCTCCCGCCGGTCGATCACCTTCATGTACGCCGTCCCCGCCGACCAGATGGCCGGCAGCTTCCGCGACGAGCTGCGGATGCGCTGGCCGCGCACCGAGCCCGAGGCCGCCGACTACCCGGAAACCGCCCCGACCTGGGACACCTACCGCACCTGAGGCACGCCGCGAGGTCGCCCCGCCTCCTCCGAGCCGGGAGCGGCGAGGATGAGAAGGGGGCCGACATGGACCCGGCGGCACGGGCCGTCGTCCAGGAGCTCTTCGCGCGGACGGACCACCTCGTGGACGGCATGCTGGAGGCCATGCGCGGGCGCCCGAGCTACGCGCACGTGCCCGACCAGGAGGTCCGCGCCTCGGTGCGCCGGCACGTCCTGAGGCTGACCGAGCACCTACGCGACGGGGCACGGCCCCTGACCCCGGCGGACGAGGCGTTCTTCCGCGACGTGGGTGAGCAGCGTGCACGGCAGGGCGTCACCGCCGAGGACCTCGTCCACGTCTGGAAGGTCACGTTCGACCTCCTCCGGGCCCACGTCCTGCAGGCGGTCGACGTCCTGGCCGAGCACCCCGACGTCCTCCGTCAGCTGCTGCGGACCGCCGACCAGCTGGACCGGGGCGTCCTCTTCATCGTGGCCGGCTACCAGCGCGCCCAGGCCGGCCTGGCCCAGGCGGAACGGGAGCGCCGGGGCGAGGCCATCAGGCGCCTCACCACGCCGGGCGTCACCGCCGACGAGGTGCGCCGGACGGCGGAGGCCCACGGACTGGACGTCACCGCGACCTACCGGCCGTTCCGGGCCCGTCCGGCCGACGAGCGGGAGTTGCTCCGTCTGGAGGCGTTGCTCCGCGCGACGACAGGGTCCGCCGACACCCTGTACGGGGTGCTCGACGGCGACCTGTGCGGCGTCACCAGCAGCCCGCTGACGGCGGACCAGGAACACACGATCGGGGTGGCCGACGCCGTTCCGCTGCCCGACCTGCCGGAGGCCTTCCGCTCGGCGAGCCGGGCGCTGGCGGTCGCGGCACGCACGCGTCCCCCGGGGATCTACCGCCTCGCCGACCTCGGGCTGCTCCCCGCGGTCCTCGCCGACGACGACGTGGGCGCCGCACTGGAGGCCCGCTACGTCGCCCCGTACGTGGCGCAGGGCCCCGCGGGCGAGGCCGTGCTCGACACGGTCGAGTCCTACCTGGACCACCAGGCCAAGCTCGCGCCGACAGCGAGGGCCCTGCACGTCCACCTCAACACCGTCCGCTACCGCATCGCGCGGTTCGAGGAGACGGCGGGGATCTCGCTGCGGGACACCGAGCGGCTCGCCGAGGTGTGGTGGGTCCTGCGGCGGCGGCGGCTCCTCGCCCGCTGACGCGGGCAGGCCGCGCGACACCCGAGGGGGCACCGGAGGTGGCTCCGGGGGCGGGACTGGATGTCGCAGCCATGCCGGCCCGCTCATCCTTGGCGCGAACGGCCATGCCGTCCACCGGGTCCCGCTCGTAGCGTCTCCGGTGACGGGAGACACATCGCGAGGCGCACCGGAACCGCCGGCGCGCCGCGATGCAACCCATCGGGGGAACCCCGCGGCACCCGACGAGGGACGCCGTCGTCCGCGCCGACCGTCGTCACACTCCGTGATGACGGCCGCTCGGCATGCCCGCGCGAGGATCCGCCTCCAGGCGCCGCGCCTGCTCATGACTCCGGGCGCATGCTGCCGCTTGAGCAGGCCTTTCACGGCCCAAATGGGTTCCGGCGAAAAGAGTCACCAAGAACCCTTGTAAGGGTATTAAGGGTATGGCTAGTGTCCTGCCTCACAGCGGATCGTCACTCGCTGTAGCAATCCCTCCGGGTGTGCCGAGCGCGGCACCCGGAGGCTCCGGAGCAACGAGCGGCAGGCATCCGCACACGACCGACCGAGCCGACCGGATCCCGGCCCTCGAGCACGCCGCGACCACGAGGAGCCACGCCCGGCCCCCGTCAGGAAAGAGGTACCTGTGTCCTCCTCCACCAACCCCACCACCGCTGAGGTGTCCACCGAGGCGATCGCGAACGACTGGCTCACCCGGTTCGAGCGTGCCCTTGCTGCCGGCGAGGGGGCGGCGCAGCTGTTCCGGACCGACGGCTGGTGGCGGGATCTGCTCGCCTTCACCTGGGACCTGCGCACGGCCCACGGCCCGGACGCGATCGCCACCCAGGGCCGGTCGGCGCAGGATGCCGGACCGACCGGCTTCGCCCTCGCGCCCGGTTCCTCCGCCGACGTCGTCGGCGAGGGGGACGCCGCCTTCCTCCAGTTCCGCTTCGTCTTCGAGACCGACGTCGCACGGGGCGAAGGAGTGGCTCGCCTGACCCGCGCGGCCGGGTCGACCGACGACTGGCGCGCGTGGACGGTGCTGACCGCCACCCGAGAGCTCAAGGGACACGAGGAACTCGTGGATGCGCGCCGTCCGCACGGGGGGCCCCAGGGCTCCGAACGAGCTCCGATGAACTGGGCGCAGGCCCGGCAGCGGCAGCAGGAGTTCCTGGACGGCGAGCCCTCGGTCGTCGTGATCGGCGCCGGGCACGGAGGCCTGGGGGTCGCGGCGCGCCTCGGCCGGCTGGGTGTGGACACCCTCGTCGTCGACCGCAACCCGAGGGTCGGCGACAGCTGGCGGAACCGGTACGCCTCGCTCGTCCTGCACGACCCCGTCTGGTACGACCACATGCCGTACCTGCCGTTCCCTCCCAACTGGCCCGTCTTCGCCCCCAAGGACAAGCTCGCGGACTGGCTGGAGTTCTACGCCTCGGCGATGGAGCTCAACGTGTGGACCGGCAGCGAGATGGTGGCCAGCGAGTACGACGAGGTGCTGGGTACCTGGACGTTGACCATCCGGCGGGCCGACGGCACCGAGCGGCAGGTCCGGCCCCGCCACGTGGTCCTCGCCACCGGCGTGAGCGGCACGGAGCCCAACATCCCGGAGCTGCCGCACGCCGAGGAGTTCGCAGGCGTCCTCTGCCACTCGAGCACCTTCCGCGGGGGCGCGGAGTACGCGGGGAAGAAGGCGGTCGTCGTCGGCACCTGCAACAGCGGCCATGACATCGCCCAGGACCTCCACGAGCACGGCGCCGAGGTCACGATGGTCCAGCGCTCGAGCACCTACGTCGTCGACGTCGAGACCTCGGGTATCGCGATGGCCGGGATGTACGACGGCAGCGGTCCCCCGACCGAGGTGGCGGACCTGCTGAGCGCGTCCTTCCCCTTCAACGCCCTCCCGCCCCTGCAGCGGGCGGTGACGGCGCAGATGACGGCGATGGACAAGCCGCTGCTCGACCGGCTCGAGAAGGCCGGCTTCGCGCTCAACTCCGGCATCGACGACACCGGCGCCCTCGGGCTCTTCCTGCAGAAGGGCGGCGGCTACTACGTCAACGTCGGGTGCTCGGAGCTCATCGCCGATGGTGAGATCGCGATCCGCTCGGGCATCGCCGTCGAGCGCTTCACCCCCTCAGGGGTCGTGCTCACGGACGGCAGCACCCTCGAGGCCGACGTCGTGGTCCTCGCGACCGGCTACCACGGCATGCTCGCGACGGCACGCCGCCTCTTCGGCGACGAGGTCGCCGACCGGTGCGGACCGGTGTGGGGCCTCGACGACGAGGGGGAACTCCGCGGGGTCTGGCGCCGATCCGGCCACCCGGGGCTGTGGTTCATGGGCGGCAACCTGCAGATGGCCCGCTTCTACGGCCAGTTCCTCGCCCTGCAGATCACCGCCATCGAGGCCGGCGTCATCGGATCCCGCCCGGCCGCCGCGATGGTCCCGGCGCCCACCTCCTGACGCCGGGGGGGCGGGGCGGCGACCGCCCGCCACTCGCCCCGCCCCCCGTAGCACCCGCACACCGCGAGAGAGCGCGCCCCGGACTCGCGCCCACACACCCGGCTCCACGACCGCACCGGGACCGCTCGGTCCCCGGATGGCCGCACACGGCCACATTCCCTGACTCCAGTCACCCAGCAACCACGAGGAGTTGCTCCATGTCCAGGACCCGGTCCATCGTCGGCGGGCTCGCCTGTCTCGCGCTCGCCCTCACGGCATGCAACAGCGCTGAGGGCTCGACGACGAACGGCAGCGGCAACACCGCTGACGGCGACACCATCCCCATCGGGAACGTCAGCGCCATCACCGGCATGGGCGGCACCTTCGACGGCTACCGCGCCGGCCTGGTCGCCTACATCGACTGGTTGAACCAGCAGGGCGGCATCGACGGCAAGCAGGTGGAACTCTTCCTCGAGGACGACGAGGCCGACCCCGCGAAGAACGCCGCGGCGGTGCGCAGGCTCGTCGAGGAGAACGGCATCATCGCCACCGTCGGTGACGCGACGCAGGGCTCGGCCGCCGGCGGCGCCCCCTACCTCGAGGAACAAGGCATCCCCGCCATCGCCGGTTGGGGGAACGGCGAGGAGTGGTTCGGCCAGCACGAGAACCTGTTCGTCATCGTGTCCTCGCAGGGAGAGGAGCGGTGCGCCCCCTGGCTCGCCGACATGGCCATCGCCGACGAGGCGCAGAACGTGGCCTTCTTCGGCTACGACATCCCGATCGGCATCCAGGACATCGAGTGCCACCTCGCCGCCTGGGAGGCGCAGGACCAGGAGGAGCCGGTGGCCCCGCCGGCGTACGCCTCGCTGACCCAGGCCGACTACCGGCCCATCATCCAGCCGGCCATCGACGCCGGCGCCGAGAACCTCATCGTCAACATCGGCGCCAGTGACATGGCGCGCTTCATCCAAGCCGCCGAGCAACTCGGCTTCGAGGGCAACTACTACGGCGGAGGCGGCGTCTCCGGCTCCCTCATGGCCTCGCTGGACGCGGAACTCGCGGCCGCGGTCGCCGGGCGGCTGTTCGGGCCCTCGTTCTCCGCGCTCGCCAGCGACGAGAGCGAGGAACTGGCCAACTTCGCCGCGAACATCCCGGCGGAGTACGCGGACGACCCCTTCGCAGTCTCCGGCTGGGCGGCCGGCGTCGTGTTCGCCGACGCCGTCCGGGCGGCCGGCCCGGACAGCGCCGCCCTCATGGAGCACATGTACGACCTCCCCTCGGGGTACGACGCGAACGGCCTGCTCGGCCCGCTGGAGTACGAGCGCGGTGAGCTCGGCCCCGCCCGGTGCGTCCTCTACATCGTCTGGAACGGCTCCGCGTTCGAGCGGTCCGAGTTCTCGGGCGACGGCTTCAACTGCTCGGAGATCATCAACCCGGGCGACTTCAATGCCTACAAGTGACGGACGCACCGCCGTGGACCCGTTCCGCGGGTCCACGGCGGGCGCCCCCGTCCTGCTCGTCGAGCAGCTGCGGGTGCGCTACGACAAGCTGACCGCGGTCCACGACGTCGACCTGCGACTGGCCCCCGGCACGATCGCCGTGCTGCTGGGACTGAACGGTGCCGGCAAGTCCAGCATCATGAACGCCGTCGCCGGCCTGGTGCCGGCCGACGCGGGCCGGATCGCGATCTGCGGGCGGGACATCGGCGGGCTGGCGGCCCACCGCCGGGCCCGCGCCGGCCTGGCCTACCTGCCCGAGGGGCGTGGGGTCTTCCCCAGCCTCACCGTCCAGCAGAACCTGCTGCTGGGCTCCCCCCGCCGGGCGGACGACGTGCAGGCGATGGACACCGCCTTCGCGCTGTTCCCGGTGCTCGGCGAGCGCCGCAAGCAGCCCGCCGGCTACCTGTCCGGCGGAGAGCAGCAGATGCTCTCCCTGGCACGGTGCCTGGCCTCGCGGCCGGCGCTGCTCCTCCTGGACGAGCCGTCCCTGGGCCTGGCGCCCCGCATCGTCGAGGAGCTGTTCGCGACGCTGCGCCGGCTGCGCGACGACGGCCTGACCATCCTGATGGTCGAGCAGTTCGCCCACGCCGCTCTCGCCGTCGCCGACACCGCAGGGGTCCTCGTCCGCGGCGAGCTGACCCGCTTCGGGTCCGCCGAGGCGCTGCGCGGCCTGTCTCCCGAGGAGCTCGGCGACCTCTTCTTCTCCGAAGCCGACGAGCCGTCGGCCGCACCGGCCGCCAGGGAGCGTGCGTCCTGATGTTCGACCTGCTCTTCGTCGTCTCGGCCGTCGCCGTCGCGATGATCTACGCGCTCGCGGCGTTCGGGCTGATCGTCACCTTCCGGGTGACCGGGGTCTTCAACCTGGCGTTCGGCTACCAGGCATCGCTGGCCGCCTTCCTCTACTGGCAGATGACCGTCGCCTGGGAGCTGAGCGCCCCGCTCAGCGCGGCCCTCATCGTCTGCGTCCTCTCGCCCCTCATGGGCGCGGCCATCCAGCTGACCCTGTTCCGCCGGACCCGCGACATGCTCACCGCGATCATCGTGACGCTCGGCCTCGGCATCGGGCTCGGCGGTCTCATCCAGGTGGTCTGGCGGACGAGCGAGGTCCGCTCCGTCCCGTCGGTCTTCGGCTCGGGAACGGTCGACCTCTTCGGCACCTCCGTCACGGTCAACGAGATCGGCGTCATCGTCATGACCGTGGCGATCGGCGTGGCCCTGCGCCTGCTGATGGTCAACAGCCGGCTCGGCCTGCGGATGCAGGCGGTGGTCGACAACCCCGAGCTCGCCGCGGTCACCGGGATTCCGTACGGCCGGGTGAACGCCATCGCGTGGGGCCTGGGAACGGCCCTGGCCTCGCTCTCGGGCATCCTGCTCGCTCCCCTCCTGAACCTCGACGTGACCATCCTCAGCGCCCTGGTGGTCTACGCGTTCGCGGTCGCCGTGTTCGGACGCCTGCGCAGCATGCCGCTCGCCATGGCCGGCGCACTCCTGCTCTCCTTCGCCCAGACGTGGGCCGATCGGAACCCCGACGTCTTCGAGTTCCTGTCGGGCAGCGCGCGCGACATCCTGCCCTTCGTGCTGCTGGTCGTGGCGCTGCTCGCACAGCCCTCTGCCCGCCGGGGCCTGCGGGTCGTCGGTGGTGGACTCCAGCGGGTCGCCCGCGAGCGGGGCAACGAGTCCCCGGTGCCCGCGATGGTGACCGTCGTGGTGCTGGCCCTCGTCGCGGTCGCCATGGGGAGCTACTGGGTGTACATCGCGATCGGTGGCGTGGTCTACGCCATGGTCGCGCTGTCGATCAACCTGCTCACCGGGGCGTCGGCGCAGATCAGCCTCTGCCAGGTGACGTTCATGGGGCTGGGCGCGGTCACCGCGGGCAAGCTGCTCGAGTCCGGCGTCTCCTGGTTCCTCGCCGCCCTGGGCGGCGTCGTCGTGGCCGCCCTGGCCGGGCTGGTGGTCGCCGTGTGCGCCTTCCGGCTGCAGGGCCTCTTCCTCACCCTGCTCACGCTCGCCTTCGCGTACGCCGTCATGCAGCTCGTGTTCGAGAACGAGGAGATCATCGGGCCCGCCGGCGTCCGGGTCGGCCGGCCGGAGGCCGGGGCCGTCAGTTTCCAGGACGACCACGCCTACCTCGCCCTCGTCGTCGTGGTGCTGCTCGCCGCGATGTGGCTGGTGGCCAAGGGCCTGCAGGGTCCGTGGGGGCGGGCCTTGGCCATCCTCACCGCAGGGGACGACGTCGCCGAGGTCGCCGGTCTCGGCGTCCGGGGGTGGAAGGTCCGGGTCTTCGTGCTCAGCGCCGCGCTCGCCGGTCTGGCCGGGGTGCTCTTCGCCGGGGCGCAGGACCTGGTGTCGGCGCAGTCGTTCACGCCGCTGGCCTCCCTGACGATCCTCGCGCTGGCCGTGGTCGGCGGGGTCACCCGGTCGTTCGGACCCATCATCGCCGGGTTCCTGGTGTCCGCCTCGAGCCCGATCCTCTCGTCGCTGATCGACAACCCGGGCAACGTCTCGCTGATCCTCTTCGGTCTGATGACCATGCAGGTGGCGGTGATGTACCCCGCCGGCTACGCCGGGATGATCCCCAGCGGGTGGCGCCGCACGAGGACGCCGTCGAGCTCCCCGCCGACGCCGCCCGGCGAGCCGGTGGCGGAGGACCTGGTGCCGGCGAGCGCGGAGGCGGCCCGATGACCGCCCCGGTGCTCGAGGTCAGGGACGTCGTGGTCAGGTTCGGCGGCCTCACCGCGGTCGACGGGCTCGGCTTCCCACTGCACCCCGGCGAGGTCCTCGGGGTCATCGGACCCAACGGTGCCGGCAAGACCACCATGATCGACGTCATCACCGGCGTGTGCAGCCCGCGCAGCGGCACGGTTCGGCTCGGCGACCGGGACGTCACGTCGTGGGCGCCGCACCGCCGGTCCCACGCCGGGCTCTCCCGCAGCTTCCAGACCGTCGGCCTCGCTCCCGGGTTGTCCGCCCGGGAGAACGTCCTCGGCACCCTGGAGGCCCTCGAACGGGTCCGCTCCGCCTTCCCCCGGCGGGCGGCCGTACGGCGGCGGCACGAGGAGGTCGACCGCCTGCTCGCGGCCTTCGGTCTGGGCGACGTGGCCGACCTGTCGGTGACCGACATGCCACTGGGCACCGTCAAGCTGGTCGAGCTGGCCAAGGTGTTCGCCGGCGAGCCGCGCGTGGTGCTGCTGGACGAGCCCTTCGCCGGCCTCTCCCGCGCCGAGGCCCGGGAGCGCGCGGTCCTGATCACCGGCCGGGCGGCCGAGACCGGCGCCGCGGTGCTGATCGTCGAGCACGACGTGCCGCTGCTGATGGACACCGTCACCACCCTGCTCGTGCTGGAGCGGGGCCGGCGGATCGCGCTGGGTCCGCCGCAGACGGTGATGTCGGACCCGGTCGTCCGTGCCGCCTATCTGGGCGACGCCGCCTGAGCGTCGCCGCTCCCCCGATCCCCGCCACTCCCCCCATCCCCGCCACTCCCCCGATCCCCGTCGCACCCCGTCGACCCACCCCCGAGAGAGAGAAGGCACTCACATGGCCCGCCTGGACGGCAAGGTCGCGTTCGTCACCGGTGCAGCCCGCGGCCAGGGACGCTCGCACGCCCTGCGCATGGCCGAGGAGGGCGCCGACATCATCGGCGTCGACCTCTGCGCTCCCATCGACTCCATCACCGCCTACGACTTCCCGACGACCAAGGACCTGGAGGAGACCGCACGGATGGTCGAGGCGCTCGACCGCCGCTGCGTCGTCCGCCAGGCCGACGTCCGCGACACCGCGCAGCTCACGGCCGCGGTGGAGGCCGGGGTCGCCGAGCTCGGCCACCTCGACACCGTCGTCGCCAACGCCGGCATCTTCTCCCTCGGCAGCACGCTGGAGATCGACGAGCAGCAGTGGCAGGACGTCATCGACGTCAACCTCACCGGCGTCTGGAAGACGGTGAAGGCCGCCCTCCCGTCGATCCGGCAGGGTGGGAAGGGCGGCTCCATCGTCCTCATCAGCTCCCTGGCCGGCCACAAGGGCGTGCCGAACACCGCCCACTACGCGGCCACCAAGCATGCGGTCATCGGCCTGACGCGGGTGTTCGCCAACGAGTTCGCGCACGAGTTCATCCGGGCCAACTGCATCAGCCCGAACTCCGTGGACACCCCGATGATCCAGAACGAGGCGACCTACAAGCTGTTCGCCCCGGACGTCGAGCACCCGCAGCAGGCCGACGTCGTGGATGCCTTCGCCTCGCTCAACGCGCTGCCCGTCCCGTTCCTCGACGCCCGCGACATCAGCAACGCGGTCGTGTACTTCGCCTCCGACGAGGCCCGGTACGTGACCGGCTCGGTGCTCAACGTAGATGCGGGAGCCGCGGCCAAGTAGGTCATCGGGCCCTCCGCGGGCCCGCTCCACCAGCCGAGACCCGTGAGCGGTCGCCGTCCACCACCCCCGAGAGGAGAGATCCATGCAGAGAATCGCGCGACTTCGAGCGCTCATGGCCGACCAGGGCCTCGACGCCGTGGTCCTCACCACCCCGCACAACGTGCTCTACGCGGCCGGCTACACCTCCATCCTCGAGAAGTGGCAGCTCCAGGAGCCGCTGTGCGCGGCGATCGTGCCGGCCGATCCGGCCGCGCCGGTCGTCCTGGCCATCCCCGAGGCGAACCTGGCGCTGCTCATGCTCCAGGAGGAGGCGGGGCGACCGGACCGGGCCGGCGAGATCCGGGTCTTCGACATGATCAACTTCTGCGAGGTCATGCGGTCGGACGATCCGGCGGCGGCAGCCAGCAGCATCGGCAAGGAGTCGGTCCGGTTGTACGGCGACCGCGTGCGCGGTGCCTGCGAGCCCGACGTCCTGGCGTCCATCCGGGCGACCTTGGCCGACCACCGCCTGACCGGGCACCGGATCGGCTTCGACGACCTCCGGGTCATGCAGCGCCTGGCGGCGGGCGGCGTCGCGTTCGAGGGCGTGGATGCGCTCGAGACGCTGATCCGATCGCGGATCGTCAAGACGGAGCCGGAGCTGGCGGCGTTCCGCCGTGTCGGGAAGGTGGCGGACGCCTCGCTCATGGCCGCGGCCGACGCCCTGCGCCCGGGCGTCCGTTGGGACGACGTCCAGTACGCCGTCGCCCAGACGATGATCCGCATGGACGCCACTCCGGTGGACGAGGGCGCCATGATGTTCGGCGGCACCTTCCAGGGCGCCTTCCTCCCCGAGCTGTTCCGGACCCGCAGCGACCGGCCCCTGGACGCGGGGCAGGTCGTCATCCTCGAGACCCAGGGCATCTGCGAGGACGTCTGGATCGACATCAACCGGACGGCGGTCATCGGCCGACCCACCGACGAGTACCAGCACCTGCACGACACGCTGCGCACCGCCTTCGAGCAGATGGTCGCGGAGCTGCGGCCAGGCAGGCACACCGGCGACCTGCCGCGGATGGCGCACGAGCACCTGGTGGCCGAGGGCATCCCGGTCCCCGACAAGCTGCTGGTACTGGCCCACGGGATCGGCCACCAGACGCTCGAGTTCCCCTTCCCCTACCCGGCCCAGGGGCGGGCCGGGGCCGCCGGCTTCGAGATCGAGGAGAACATGGTGCTGAGCCTGGACTGCCTCTACTTCGGCGGCGAGCTCGGGCCGTGCCACATGGAGAACGTGTACATCGTCGGTGCCGACGGGCCGGAGAACACCTACTCGATCCCGCTCGAGCTGCTGGGGCCCCGGTGACCGCGCCCGGAGCGGTCACCACCGCTCTCACGGTGCACGTCGTCCAGGGGCCATCGGACAGAGAATCGACCTTCGCCGACGGGACCCTCCAGCTCCCGCCCGTGCCGGGGTTGTCGGGCACGGCGGTGATGTTCGCGGGCGGTCTCGGTACAGGGCCGGGCGCGGTGTACCGCTTCCCCGCCGGCTTCGCCAACGACTTCCACAACGCGCCCGCCCCCACGTGGATGCTCTTCCTCACCGGGCGGTTCGAGATCACGACCAGTGACGGCTCGCGCCGGCTCTTCGGGCCTGGGGACGTCGTCCGCTTCGAGGACGTCACCGGTCCCGGCCACCGCAGCCGTGTGGTGTCCGACGACGACGTGCACGTCGTGACGGTGGACGTCGGGGCCTGACCGCACACCCACGGTGGTCCCGGTGCACGGTGCACCCCGACCGGCACGTCCGCGCTCCCCGCGTCCTCGCATCGGGGGGCCCGGCACACGGTGACCGAGGAGCTGGAGGTCCTCCAGGACCCCGGCCGGCAGGACCGGTCCTGCCGGGGTAGGCCCTCAGCCCGGCGGTACTTCCGGCGATGACGTCCCCCGCGAGCACCGCCGCCGGCGGAAGGCGACCCCTTTCCGGCACCGCTCCCGGACCACCTGGTCACCGTGCCTGGTCGGCCGGTGGCCTGTGCCGGCGGCTGCGGAGCCGGACCCGGGCGAGCGGAGCGCCGCATCCCGACATCTGCCGCGGTCCACGACACCCGGGAGCCACCTTGGCCTTCATCCCACACCGCGACGGCGAACGCGGGGCCTCTCGCGGCGGTGGTCCGACGCCACCGCCCCCTTCCACACCCACGGCCACGTCCTCGGGGGCCTCCGTCCCGACGCGGGGCAGGACAACGGCGAAGGTCCCGGACATGGTCGTCCACGAACTCGTCCACGACATCAGCAGGGGCGATCTGCAGCGCTGGACGGACGTCCCGCACGAGGCGGACCTGATCAAGAGGTACGGCGTGGGGAGAGCGTCGCTCCGGGAGGCCCTGCAGGTGCTCGAGGTCCTGGAGGTGATCTCACAGCGCCGAGGTCCGCGGGGTGGTCCGACGGTGCTCAGTCCCGGCCACCACGGCTTCGCACGCATGACGAGCCTGTTCCTGCAGATGCGGCGCGTCACCCTCGCCGAGGTGGTGGACTGCTGGATGGCCCTCGAGCCCACGGTCGTCCGGCTGGCGGCACAGCGACGCGGGAGCGCGCAGCTCGCAGCACTCGCGCCGCAGTTGGCCGACGTGCCCCTCGAGGAGGACACCGCGTTCCTCGAGGTGGCACGGCAACTGCACCACGCTGTCCTGCGCGCAGCGGGCAACTCCCTCGTGGAGCTGCTGGTCGACGCCCTGGCGCAGTTGATCGTCGACCGGATCGGTCGGTTCCTGCTCCCGGTCGACCAGCGAGCGGCCTGGATGTGCGATCTCCAGGGCCTCCTCGCGGCGGTCCTGGCCGGGCGGCCGGAGCAGGCCGAGGCGCACCTCGCGCACCTCCTGCGGCGGTTGCGGGCGCACCTCGACCACCGGCCGACGGTCCTCGAGCAGCCGATCGTCTGGCGGTGAGCCCGCGACGCGGCGACATCCGCGTCCGGCTCAGGGGCGGACCGGGGACGGGTTGAAGCCGGGCATCGCCAGGTGGCCGGCGTCGACCGGGAACGCCTGGCCGGTCACGCCGTACGCCCCGTCGGAGGCCAGCCACACCGCGGCGTCGGCGATCGCCTCCGGGCCGAGCGCCCCCTGCCCGCCGAGGATCCCGTAGTGCAGCGCCGAGGACTCGAAGTCCGCCCGCGTGCCGCCCGGGCGGCCGGCCATCTTGTCGTAGAGCCCGGGCCAGTTGGTCATCGGCGTGTCGACCAGGCCGGGGCAGACCGCGTTGACCCGGACACCGTGCGGCCCCAGCTCGAGGGCGGCGCTCTTCATCAGCCCGAGCACGCCGTGCTTGCTCGCCGCGTAGTGCGCCGCACCCGGGTTGCCGCGCAGGCCGTTGACCGAGGAGACGAGCACCATCGACCCGCTCCCCCGCTCGACCATGTGCGGCGCCACCGCGCTCATCGACCGCCAGACCCCGAGCAGGTTGACGTCGAGCACCTCGCGGAACTGCTGCTCGGTCAGCTCCCAGAACGGCGCCTGGGAGAAGACGCCGGCGTTGGCGACGAGGACGTCGATCCGGCCCAGTTCCGCCAGCCCGTCGGCCACCGCGGCTGCGAGCGCCGCACCGTCGCGGACGTCCGCCGTGCGGGCGACCACCCGCCGGTCCAGTGCCTCCACCTGCGCCGCGGTCTCGGCGAGGTCCGCGGCGCGGGCGGTCGCGTACGGCACGGTGTCGACGTCCCCGTCCAGGTCCACGGCGACGACGTCGGCACCCTCGCGGGCGAACGCGACCGCGTGCGCCCGGCCCTGGCCGCGCGCCGCGCCGGTGACCAGCACGACCTTCCCCTGCAACCGGGTCACCGGGTGGCCCCTCTCCCTGCGGCGAACGCACGGGCGGCCGCCCGGTGCTCGGGTGTCGCGAACAGCAGCGCGGTGGCCTCCAGCGACTCGGCGGTGCCGCCGACGGCGTCGCGGTTGACGAACGCCTTGGCCACCTGGACGGCGAGCGCGGGGCGAGCCGCCATGTCGGCGGCCAGCGCCACCGCGGCGTCGAGCAGCGCGCCGTCCGGGTGCACCTCCTGCACCAGCCCGGCGCGCTCGGCCTGCGCGGCGGTGATCTCGCGTCCGCTCAGTGCCAGGTACCGGGTCCACGGCCGGCCCACCACGTCCGGCCCGCGCACGATGCCGTAGGTCGGCATCAGCCCCATCGTCGGCTCCTTGAACGCGAAGCGGGCCGACTCCGCGGCCAGGACGACGTCGCAGGCCAGCGCGAGCTCGGTGCCGCCGCCGAACGCGATGCCGTTGACCGCGCCGACCACGGGGACCGCGCAGCGCTCCACGGAGGTGAAGGCGTCGAGCACCCGGCGCAGGTGCGGGCGCACGCGGGCGACGTCGCCGTCCAGGTCGAGGAAGGTGGCCACGTCGCCGCCGGCGGAGAACGCCCGCCCCTCCGCCGTCAGCACCGCCGCGCGGACGCCGTCGTCGTGCCCCAGCGACTGCATGGTGGCGGTGAGCTCGGCGAAGAACTCCTCGTCCATCGCGTTGAGCTTCTCCGGCCGGGCGATGGTCAGCAGGGCCACACCGGGGGCGGGCTCGCTGCGCAGCAGCCGGGCCATCAGGCGTCGGGGGCGGGGAACTCCGGGCGGCGCTTCTCGAGGAAGGCCCGCGCGCCCTCGGTCATGTCCGCGCTGCCGATGGCCTGCACGAGCATGCCGAGGCCGGTCGTGAACGAGTCGCGCGCGGCGTTCCACCACACGTTGGAGCTCACCTTGGCGATCTCCAGGTAGCGCGGGGAGAGCTTCGAGATCTCCTCCACCATCGCGTCGACCGCGGCGACCAGCTCGTCGTCGGGCACGACGCTGTTGACCAGCCCGAGCTCCAGCGCCTGAGCGGCGGAGTAGCGGCGGCACAGGAACGCCATCTCCTTGGCCCGCTTCTCGCCGATCTGGACGCCCAGCACGTTGGTGGCTCCGGTGACCGGCGCGCTGCCCACCCGGGGGCCGGTCTGGCCGAAGGTGGCCGACTCGGCGGCGATGGCCAGGTCGCAGGCGATGACCAGCTCGTTGCCCCCGCCGGCCGCGGGACCGTTGACCGCGGCGATGACCGGCCGCGGGTGGGTGCGGATCGCGTCGAACAGTCGCAGCGAGCCGCGGTAGAGCCCGCGCATGCTCGTGACGTCCGGCTCGGCCAGGTTGGTCAGGGCGCCGCCGGCGCAGAAGCTGCCCGGCACGCCGGTGATGACGACGGCGCGGCTGCTGGTGCTCCCCTCCAGCGCCTCCACGACCGCCTCGGCCATCGGCGGGTCGTAGGCGTTGCGCCGGTCGGGCCGGTTGAGGGTGATCCAGGTGGCGTCGCCGCGCTGGTCGACCAGGACGTCGCTCATGCCGCCGCCACCGGGCCGGGCGCGGGCGCGGCGGGGTCGATGCCCATCAGCCGGGCGAAGTTGCCGCCGAGGATCCCCTCGGTCACCTCGTCGGACAGGCCGAGCCCCTTGATCGCGGCGATCTCCTTGGCCGGGTCGGCCATCGGCCAGTCGGAACCGAACACGATCCGGTCGCCGCCGTGCTTCGAGACGATCTCGCGCACCTTCTCCGGCGCGAGGGTGGCCAGCGAGGGCGGCCACGACGTCTCGAGGTGCACGTTCTCGCCGAGCAGGTCGGCCTCGGCCTCCTCGAGCTTGTGGTAACCGCCGAAGTGGCAGGCGATCATCTTCAGGTCGGGGAACTGCCGGACGATGTCGCGGATCATCCCCGGGGTCGCGCGCTCGTTGCTCTCCCGGTCGCCGCCGGCGCCGACGTGCGCGATGACGGCGATCCCGTCGGCGGCCAGGGCCTCGAGCACGTCCCACACGCGGCGGTCGTCGTAGGCGAAGCCCTGGAACAGCGAGTGGAGCTTGACGCCGCGGATGTCGTTGCGCCGGAGGCTGGCGATGTTGTCGTCGACCGACAGGTCGGGGTGGATCGTGCCGAAGCCGTACAGCGACCCGCCGCGGCTGCGGCCGACGAACCGGTTGGTCCCGTCGACGTACTTGGCGGTGTCGGCGATGCCCAGCAGCACGCCGCGGTCCACCCCGGAGGCGGCGAGCACGCCGGGCAGGTTGGAGATCTTGCCGTCGCCCACCCGCGGGAGCTGGGGGACGCGGGGGCCCAGCGCGCGCTCGGCGATCGCGTCGGGCCAGGCGTGGCAGTGCACGTCGATGATCACGGGAGCTCCGATCAGGGCTGCCCACCGTCGACGGTGAGCACCGCCCCGGTGGTGAAGGACGACCAGTCGCTGGCCAGGTACAGGGCGGCGCCGACGACCTCGTGCGGCTCGCCGCCGCGCTTCATCGCGAACGTGGCGGAGCGCTTCGCGAAGGCCTCCATGTCCCAGGCCGCGCTGACGTCGGTGAAGAAGGTGCCGCACATGATCGCGTTGACCCGCACGGACGGGCCGAAGGCGTGCGCCAGGCCGACGGTCACGGCGTTGAGCCCGGCCTTGGCCGCGGCGTAGGGCACGATGTCGGCCCGCGGCCGCACCGCGCCGGTGCTGCTGATGTTGACGATCGAGCCGCCCTCGCCGGCCGCCATCCGGGTGCCGACCAGGGCGGCGAGCCGGAACGGGCCCTTGAGGTTGACCCCGAGCACCTTGTCGAACAGCGTCTCGCTGACGTCGGCGACGGTGTCGTAGACCGGCGACATCCCGGCGTTGTTGACCAGGACGTCGACCCGGCCGAACTCCCCGTAGGCGGCCTCGACCAGCTCGTCGAGGGCGTCCCAGCGGCCGACGTGCGCGGCGACCGGCAGCGCCCGCCGGCCGGTCTGCTCCCGGACCTCGGCCGCGGTCTTCTCGCAGCTGCCGAGGTCCCGGCTGGCGATCACGACGTCCGCGCCGGCCGCGGCCAGGCCGAGCACCATCTCCCGGCCCAGCCCCCGGCTGCCGCCGGTGACGAGGGCGACCTTGCCGGAGAGGTCGACGGCAGGACCCGGCCGGGACGCCGGCGTGCTCACGCCGCCCGGACCGGCATCGGGCCGACGACGTCGGCGGCGCCGAGGGCGTCGAGCTCCTCGCGGCGCATCCCGAGCAGCCCGGTCAGGCCGGCCTCGGTGTGCTCCCCGATGGTCGGCACCCCGTCGTACAGCGGGCCGTCGTAGCTGCCCATGTGCAGCACCGGGCCGGGGACCAGGACGTTGCCCAGCACCGTGTTGGTCAGCGGCACGAGGGTGCGCTCGAGGAAGTGCGGGTCCTCGGTGATGTCCTTGGCGTCGTTGACCGGCGCGGCCACGACCTCGTGGGCGTCCAGGTCGGCGAGCACCACGTCGCGCGGCCGCTCGGCGACCCAGGCCTTGACGATCTCCTGGAGCGCGTCGTTGTTGGCCATGCGCGCGACGTTGGTGGCGTAGCGCTCGTCGGTCTTGAGGTCCGGGCGGCCCATCGCGTCGAACAGCCGCATGGCGATCGTCTGGTTGGAGGCGGCGATGGACAGCCACTGCCCGTCGCCGGCCTGGTAGATGCCCCGCGGGGACGCCGAGCCCGAGCCGTTGCCCACCCGCTGCTGGACGAACCCGCTGGCGGTGTAGTTCAGGACGAGGTCGCCGAGGATGAACATCAGCGGCTCGTACAGCGCCACGTCGACGACGTCGCCGCGGCCGGTGCGGGTGCGGTTGAACAGCGCCGTCGTCGTCCCGAAGGCCGCCGACAGGCCGGCGATCGAGTCGGCGAAGCCGAACGGCGGCGAGGTCGGCGGCGAGTCCGGCCAGCCGTTGACGAACGCGTAGCCGCTGGCGGTCTCGGCCACGGTGCCGAAGCCCGGCCGCTCCCGGTAGGGCCCGGTCTGCCCGAAGCCGGAGACGCGGGTGAGCACCAGCCCGGGGTTCTCCGCCGACAGCACGTCGTAGCCCAGTCCCCAGTCCTCGAGCCGGCCGGGGCGGAAGGACTCGACGACGACGTCGACCCGCGCGGCCAGCCGGCGGACGAGGTCGCGGCCCTCGGGGCGGCGCAGGTCGATGCCGATGGACTCCTTGCCGGAGTTGAGCCGGGCGAAGCCGATGGACATGCCCTCGTGCTGCGGCGTCCACTGGCGGGCGAAGTCGCCCGACCGCGGGTCCTCGACCTTGACCACCCGGGCGCCGAAGTCGCGCAGCATCCGGCCGGCGGTCGGCGCCGCGTACATCGTGCCCAGCTCCAGGACCGTGACCCCCGCCAGCGGCGGGGCCCCCTCTGTGCTGCCGGTCATGGCTCCCCCTCGGGTGCTCTGGTGGTCCGTACTGCCCGCGGACGTCATGGCCGCCACTGCACGTGCTGCGGCTCGAGGTACTCGCGGATGCCCCACTCGCCGATCTCCCGGCCGACTCCGGACAGACCGAAGCCGCCGAACGGCGCGTCGGGGCGCATGTTGCCGCCGCCGTTGACCCAGACGGTGCCCGAGCGCAGCTGGGCGGCGAGGGCCCGGCCGTGCTCGACGTCCGGCGTGTAGATGTTGGCGGCCAGCCCGTAGGCGGTGTCGTTGGCCAGCCGGATCGCCTCCTCCTCGGTGGAGAAGGGGACGACGACGCCGACCGGGCCGAACACCTCGTTCTGCACCAGGCGGTTGTCGTGGGACAGGCCGGTGAAGACGACGGGGTTGATGAAGTAGCCCTTGTCGGGCACCGGGGTGTCGAGCGACAGGGCGATGTGCCCGCCGTCGGCCAGGCCGTTGTCGATGAACGACTGCACGCGCTGGCGGTGGTCCTCGCGGATCATCGGCCCGATGTTGACCGTCTTGTCCCACGGGTCGCCGACCTTGAGCGCGGTGAACGCCTCCTTGGAGGCGCCGAGGAACTCGTCGACCAGGCTCTCGTGCACCAGCATGCGGGCCAGGGCGGCGCAGCCCTGCCCGCCGTTGCGCGCCCACCGCAGGTGGATGTCCTTGGCCAGCCCGGCGGCGTCGATGCCCGGCAGCAGGATGTTCGGCGACTTGCCGCCGAGCTCCAGGGTGACGCCCTTCAGCCCGCGGGCGGCCTGCTCCATGATCGCCGCGCCCACGGCGTCGGAGCCGGTGAAGGAGACCCGGTCGACCCACGGGTGGGTGGTCAGGTGCTGGCCCACCGACGGCCCGTCGCCGATGACGACGTTGATGACGCCGGCCGGGATCCCGGCCTCCTCGAACAGCTCCCCCATCCACAGCGTGGTCAGCGGGGTGCGCGGGGAGGGCAGCAGCACGGTCGTGCAGCCGGCCGCCAGCGCGGCGCCGAACTTGAAGACGGCGAGGTTGATCGGGTAGTTGTAGCCGGTGATGCAGGCCACCACGCCGGCCGGCCGGTAGGCGACCTCGGAGTAGCTGAGCACCGGGTCGTGCCACTCCCCCAGCTGCACGGTCCGGTCGACCAGCGCCGCCTCGGCCTGCCAGCGCAGGTGGGTGATGCCGAGCTTGACCTGCATGATCTCGGCGAACGCGGCCGGGGTGCCGACCTCGTTGACGATGGAGGCGGTCAGCCGCTCGGTGTGCTTCTCGAAGGTGTCGGCCAGCCGGTGGATGGCGGCGCTGCGCTCCTGCGGGGAGGCGGCGGCCCAGGCCGGGAAGGCCCGCCGGGCGGCGGCGACGGCCTGGTCGACCTGCTCGATGCTGGCGGTGGCCACGGTGGCGTGCACCTGCTCCGTGGCCGGGTTGAGCCCCTCGATGACCGGGCCCTCGCCGGGCACCAGCCGGCCGTCGATCAGCAGGTCCCGCGTCGTGGGGACCCAGGTGCGCAGCTCGTCACTCATGCTCGTGCCTCCTCGCCGGTGATCACTGGGTTGGTGCCGCCGTGCTCCGGCGACCTGGCCATCAGGCCGACGCGGGTGCAGACCATGACCAGCTGGTCGTGCTGGTTGTAGCCGCGGTGCTCGAACCAGACGATCCCGCTGTCGGTGCGGCTCCTGCTCTCCCGCTTGTCCAGGATGGTCGTCTCCCCACGGAGCGTGTCCCCGTGGAAGACCGGGTTCGGGAACTTCACCGAGTCGTAGCCCAGGTTGCCCAGTGTGGTGCCGAACGTCAGCTCCAGCACGTGGAAGCCGCCGACCAGGGCCAGGGTGAAGAGGCTGTTGAACAGCGGCCGCCCGTGGATCGTGCCCTTGGCGAACTCGTGGTCCAGGTGCAGCGGCTGGGTGTTCATCGTCAGCGACGTGAACAGCACGTTGTCGGACTCGGTGACGGTCCGGGTGAACGGGTGCCGGTAGACCCGCCCCACCTCGAACTCCTCGAAGTACAGGCCCCGCATGGTCAGCGGCCCCCTTCCGGTGCGTCGATGCCCGACGACTCGAAGCGCATGGCGTCGACCGTCGTCGCGGGGTCCGCGCCGGGGGTGGCCCGCGCGTGCGCCAGCCACTCCTGCGCGGTGTCGGCGTGCGCCTTGTCGATGTGCACGCCGCGGTAGCGGACGGCGCCGTGCCCGGCGGCCGCCGCCTCGCGGTAGGCGCGGACCAGGCCCTCGTGGAACTCGATCTCCTCGGCGGTGGGCGAGAACGCCTCGTTCACCGTGGCCACGTGCGAGGGGTGGATCGCGATCATCCCGCGGAAGCCGAGCTGGCGGCCCTTCTCGGCGAAGGCCTTGAGGCCGGCCAGGTCGTCGAGCCGCTCCCACAGCCCGGTGAGCGGGTGGATGCCCGCCTCCCGGCAGGCCAGCAGGATGCGGCTGCGCAGGTAGAGCGTCTCCTCGCCCTCCGGCGTCCACCGGTACCCGACCGCGCGGGCGATGTCGGCGTGCTCGGCCGTCGGGCCGATCATCGCGCCCACCCGCGGGGAGGCGAGGGCGATCTCCCGGGCGTTCTGGATCGCGCCGATCATCTCCACGGGGACGATGTACTCCAGCCCCGAGACGCCGTTGCGCTCCTCGAAGTGGTCGAGCAGCGCGTCGTAGCGCAGCACGTCGGTGGCCGTGCTGATCTTCGGCGCGAACACCCCGGTGAGCCCGGGGACGACGACGGCCTCCAGGTCGCCGCCGGTCAGCCGGGTGTCCAGCGGGTTGACCCGGACGAACAGCCCGACCCGGCGGTCCTTCGCGCGCAAGGCGGCGATGGACTCGGCGACCGTCTGCCGCGCCCCGAGCTTGAGCTCGGCGGGCACGGAGTCCTCGAGGTCGAGGACCACGCAGTCGGCGCCGGCGGCCAGCGCCTTGTCGATCCACTGGGGCTTGTGCCCGGGGACGAAGAGGATGGAGCGGTACGGGACCATCGGCGCACTCCCTGCGATCAGTAGCTGCGCGGCAGGCCGAGCACGTGCTCGGCGGTGTAGTTGAGGACCATCTCCTGGCTGATCGGGGCGATCCGCATGAGCCGCGCCTCGCGGAAGTACCGCTCGACGTGGAACTCCTTGCCGAAGCCGAAGCCGCCGTGCACCTGCAGGGCGACGTCCGCGGCGTAGAAGCCGGCCTCGGCGCACAGCCACTTGGCGGCGTTGGCCTCCCGGCCGCAGGGCAGCCCGCGGTCGACCATCCAGGCCGCCTTCTGCACGACCTGCTCGGCGGCGTCCAGGCGGATCTGCGCCTCGGCGAGCTGGAAGGCGATGCCCTGGTTCTGCCCGATCGGCCGGCCGAACACCTCGCGCTGCTTGGCGTACTCGGTGCCGCGGCGCAGCGCCGCCTTGCCTATGCCCAGCGCGGCGTTGGCGCTGATCACGCGCTCGGCGTTGAGCCCGCCGAGGATGGTCCGGAAGCCCTGTCCGGGCTCGCCGACGACGTCCTCGTCGGCGACGAACAGGTCGTCGATGAACAGCTCGTTGGTGTCGACGGCGTTGCGGCCCATCTTCGGGATCGGCCGGATCTGCACCCGGTCGCGGTCGATGGGCGCGAACATCAGCGTCATGCCCGCCGTCCGCCGGGCGCCGGCCTCGCGCGGCTCGGTGCGGCACAGCAGCAGCATCCGCTGCGCCTCCTGCGCCTTGGTGATCCACACCTTCTTGCCCGAGACCAGGTAGCCGCCGTCGACCTTCCGGGCGAAGGTGGAGATGTTGGTGGTGTCGGTGCCGGCGTCGGGCTCGGTGACGGCGAAGGAGACGTGCAGGTCGCCGCTGGCCGCCTCGGGCAGGAAGCGCCGCTTCAGGTCCTCCGAGCCGTGCTCGATGACCGGGTGGAAGCCGAAGATGCCGATGTGCACGGCGCTGCAGCCGTTCATGCCCGCGCCCGAGGCGGCGATCTCCTGCTCGACGATCGCGGCCTCGGTGACCCCCAGCCCGCCGCCGCCGTACTCCTCGGGGATGGTCAGGCCGAGCCAGCCGGCCTTCTGCACCGCCTCGTAGAACTCCCAGGGGAACTCGTGCGAGGCGTCGTGCTCCATCCAGTACTGGTCGGGGAAGTCCGCGCACATGGCCCGGACGGCCTCGCGGATGTCCCGGTGGACCGGGTCCTCGGTGTAGTCCACGACGCTCCTCAGCGGGCGGCGGCGGCGGTCGCCAGCCGGTCGACGGTGTCGGGCGTGATGCCCTGCTCGCGCAGCTGCGCCTTCTGCACCTTCTCCGAGGGCGTCTTGGGCAGCGCGTCGACCAGCCGGATGAAGCGCGGCGTGGCGAAGGCGGGGATGCGGCCCTCGCACCAGTCCCAGAGCTCGGCGGCCTCGACCGGCGCGGACGCCACGACGTAGGCCATCACCTCGTCCTCGCCGGCCTCGGAGTCGGCCGGGACGGCGATGACGGCGACCTCGAGGACGGCCGGGTGCGACAGCAGCCCCTGCTCGACCTCGTAGGAGCTGATGTTCTCCCCGCGGCGGCGCAGCGCGTCCTTGTAGCGGTCGACGAAGTAGAACCATCCGTCGGCGTCCTTGCGCAGGGCGTCGCCGGTGTGGAACCACAGGTTGCGCCAGGCCTCGGCGGTCTTCTCCGGCATGCCGAAGTAGCCCATCGAGCAGGTCCACGGCTGCTTCGGGCGGACGACGAGCTCCCCCACCTCGCCGACCGGCACCTCGCGGTCGGTCTCGGGGTCGACCAGCCGGACGTCGAACCAGTCGGCGGCCTGCAGCCCGGCGGCGCCGGCGGGGCGGTCCTCGCCGTAGGGCGACAGGATCGGCGCGCTGGTCTCGGTCAGCCCGAAGACCTCGGTGAAGGCCTCGATGCCGAACCGCGCCTTGAACTCCTCGACGATGGAGCTCGCGGTCGGCGCCGCGAACACGGTGCGCAGCACGTTGTCGGCGTCGTCGGCCCTCGCCGGCTGCTTCCAGATGAAGTCCATCATCACGCCGATGAGGTTGGTCGCCGTGACGCCGGAGACCCGCAGGTGCTCCACCCAGCGGCTGGCGCTGAACTTCGGCCGGCAGACCAGCCGGGCGCCGGCGATGAGCGCCGGGTAGGCCGCCATGAACTGGGCGTTGCCGTGGAACAGCGGCGTGCAGGTGAAGTAGACGTCGTCGGCGGTCAGCCGCTGCAGGCAGACGACCTCCTGGCCGAAGAAGTACATCTGCGCGTGCGGCATCGCCACGCCCTTGGAGGGGCCGGTCGTGCCGGAGGTGAAGAAGATCGACGCCTGCGCGTGCGGCGGCGGGGTGGGGAACTCCGCTCCCGGGCGGGCGCCCTGCGCGAGCTCCTCCCACGGCGCGGCCTGCCAGCCGGCGTCGCGCAGCAGCTCGATCGCGGCGTCCCGGCCGCCCGAGTCGACGACCCAGAACTTCTCGATCACCCGCGCGGAGTCGGCCACGGCCAGGAACTTGGCGGCGTGCACGTCGTCGATCACGGCCCAGCGGGGAGCGGCGACGGTCATCTGGTGCTCGAGGAACACGCCCTCGTAGGCGGTGTTGATCGGCACCTCGATGGTGCCGCCGACCCCGGTGCCCAGCCACGTGCGCAGGAACTGCGAGGAGTTGGCCGCCATCACCAGCACGCGGTCCCCGGCGGCGGCGCCGGCCTCGGCCAGCCGGTCGGCGACCGACTCCGCCTGCGCCAGCGACTCGGCGTAGGTGAAGGTCAGCCCCTCCTCGGGCAGGTCCAGGAACACCGCGTCCGGCCGCCGCTCCGCGTGTGAGCGCAGCACCGTCGCGAGGGTCCAGTCATCCTGGTCCGCGAAGGTCGGCACCAGGTCGGTGTAGGTCCGCATCTCTCCCCTGCCGACGTCGTCGTCCGTGTGGTCAATAGCTAATCATGATTAGGGTTGCCCGCGCCAGTACCGGGCCGGGACCACGACGGGGCGGCCGGCCGAGCCGGCCGACCGCCCCGTACGCGCACCGGGTCAGTCGACGAGCGCGGCCTCGCCCAGGAAGGCCCGCAGCACCGACGCGTTGGACCGCGCCTGCTCCGCCGGCCCGCTGAACACGACCTCGCCGCGGGCCATGGCGACCACCTCGTCGGCGATCTCCAGGCCCATCTCGGCGTTCTGCTCCACCAGCAGGACGGCGATGCCCGCGTCGGCCATGTCCCGCACCGCACCGAGCACCGACTCGACCATCGTGGGGGCCAGGCCCATCGACGGCTCGTCGAGCATGATCACCCGGGGGGAGGACATCAGCGCCCGGCCGAAGGCCAGCATCTGCTGCTCGCCGCCGGAGAGCAGCCCGGCGGCGCCGGCGCAGCGCTGCCCCAGGATCGGGAACATCTCGTAGACCCGGCCGAGCACCTCCGCCGCCTCGGCCTTCGCCGCCGTGTAGCCGCCGAGGACGAGGTTCTCCTCCACCGTCAGCGGCGCGAACACCCGCCGCCCCTCCGGGACGAGCACCATGCCGTGCCGCACGATCTTGTGCGGGGCCAGGCCGGTGACGTCGCGGCCGTCCAGCGTCACCCGGCCCGAGTGCGGCTTCACCAGGCCGGCCGCCGCGCGCAGAGTGCTGGACTTGCCGGCGCCGTTGGCCCCGAGCACCAGCGTGATCCGGCCAGGCGTGGCCGAGACCGACACCCCCCGGACCGCCTCCGCGGTCGCGTAGCGGACGTGCAGGTCATCGATCTGCAGCACGGTTCCACCTCTTCCCCAGGTAGGCCTCCTGCACGGTCGGGTCGCGCACCACGTCGCCGGGAGCCCCCTCGGCGACGTGCCGCCCCTGGTTCATCGCCAGCAGCCGGTCGCAGGTGTCGACCATCATCTGGACGTCGTGCTCGACCAGGAGCTGGGTGAGCCCCTCGTCGCGGAGCCGGCGCAGCAGCCCCGCCACCTCGATCCGCTCCGGCTGGTTCATCCCGGCGGTGGGCTCGTCGAGCATGAGCACCCGCGGCTGCGTCGCCAGCGCGCGGGCGATCTCGACCCGGCGGGCGGTGCCGTAGGAGAGCTCGCCGGGCCGCAGGTCCAGCACGTCCCCGACGCCGGTCCGCTCGATCGCCTCGGTGACCGGCTCGGGCACCGCCCGGCGCAGCAGCTCCCGCCAGCGCGCGGCGCGGGGCAGCCGGAGGTCGGAGCCCAGCTGGATGTTCTCCAGCACCGTGAGGTCGGGCAGCAGCCGCACCGTCTGGAAGGTCCGCGCGATGCCGCGGTGGGCCAGCCGGGCCGGGGGCGTCCGGCCGTAGTCGGCGCCGTCGAGCAGCACCCGGCCGCGGGTCAGCGGCACCAGCCGGGTGACCGCGCCGAGCAGGGTGCTCTTGCCCGAGCCGTTGGGCCCGAGGATGCCGAGGATCCGGCCGCTCTCGAGCGTCAGGTCGATGCCGTCGACGGCCTTGATGCCCCCGTAGTGCACGGCGACGTCGATCGTCTCCAGCACCGTCGTCCCGGTGGCCGGGCGGGCCTGGTCCTCCGTGGTGGTCACTGCCGGGCCTCCGCGGTCGGGCCGCCCAGGGCGGCGAGCTGCTCCTCGGGGTCGGCCTGCGCCACGGCGTCGGTGGAGGCCACCGCGCCCTCGGCCGGGATCCGCCGGCCGCGGCGGCGCAGCCGCCGCCACCCCTCCTGCAGGAGGCCGAGCAGGCCGTTGGGCACGTAGACGGCGGCGATCGTGACGATCACGCCGTAGACCAGCAGCTGCCACTCGCCGAGCGACTGCAGCACGGTCGGCAGCCAGGTGAAGATGACCGCACCGATCGCCGCGCCCGCCCAGGACAGCGCGCCGCCGACGATGATCATCGTCAGCGCGGTGACCACGAGGTGGAAGCCGACGGTCTCGGGCGAGACCGTCGTGCGCAGCAGCGTGTTCATGCCGCCCGCGGCCGCCCCGAGCGCGCCGCTGATGACGAAGACGCGGCGGCGCACGCGGATGACGTCGACGCCGAGCGAGACCGCGAGCTGCGGGTCCTCCCGGACGGCGTCCACCTTCCGGCCGAACGACCCCCGCTCGGTGGCCGCGAGGACGACCAGCACCGCCACGGTGATGACGACGACGTGGGTCGTGGTGAGCGTGCTGAGCGCACCGAACAGGCCGGTGGCGCCGCCGGTGAGGTCACCGCCGTTGGTGGCCAGGACACCGAGGAAGAGGGCGAAGGAGATGGTCGCCATGCCCAGGTACAGGCCGGACAGGCGGGCGACCAGCAGGGCCAGCAGGTAGCCGACCGCGGCGGCGAGCAGCACGCCCGCGCCGATCGCGATGATCGGCGCCACCTGGGCGCGGATGGTGAGGATCGCGGCGGTGTAGGCGCCGATGGCGTAGCTGCCGACGCCGGCGAAGGAGAAGACCCCCGCGCGCAGCGGCACCTGGATGGACAGCGCCAGCAGCAGGCTGATGAAGGTGCCCTGGATGAGGATCTCGTGGGAGAGGAACCACTGGTTCACGTGCGACGGACCTCCTGGCGGCCGAGCAGGCCGTTGGGCCGGACGAGGAGCATCAGGAAGATCACCCCGAAGGCGATCGCGGGCGTCCACGTGCCCGAGGTGGTGACCAGGACCAGCGTCTCGATCCCGGCGAGGACGACGGCGCCCAGGACGACGCCCGCGATGCTGCCGACCCCGCCGAGGATGATCGCGGCGAAGGCCTTGAGCAGGAACGCGTCGCCGGTCTCCGGGGCGATCGAGCCCAGGTAGTAGGTGAGCAGGACCCCGGCCAGGCCCGCCAGCGCGCCGGCGACGGCCATGGTCAGCAGGGCCAGGCGGCGGCGGTCGACGCCCATGAGCGAGGCGACCTCGGCGTCCACGCCGATGCCGCGCAGCGCCAGCCCGGGCCGCGCCGCCTTGAGCCACCAGCCGATGAGCAGGGCCAGCCCGAAGGCGGCCACCAGCGTCACGATCTGGACGTTGCTGATCCGCAGGAAGCCCAAGTCGTAGGTGTCGACCCGGAAGGTGCCGTTCGAGTAGCCGAACGGGACGCTGCCGGTCCTGTTCTGGGCGATCGCGAGGGGGACGATGGCGATCCCGATGCCCCCGACGAGGATCTGCAGCTCGGCCTGCCGGTGGTCCTTGGCCCGGCGCTGGATCGGCTCGAAGACCAGCAGCTGCACCAGCAGCGAGAGCACCGCACCGCCCAGCACGCCGATCAGCAGCATGACCGGCATCGGCAACGACACCTCACGGACCACGAGGTGGGCCGTGAACGCGGCGAACATGAAGATCGAGCCGTGGGCGAAGTTGAGGATCCCGATGGTCCCCCACGCCAGGCTCATCCCCAGCGCGAACAGCAGGTACAGCGACCCGAGGGTCAGCGCGTTGAG
Organism: Blastococcus sp. SYSU D00813; assembly: GCF_054050735.1. NCBI lineage: Bacteria > Bacillati > Actinomycetota > Actinomycetes > Geodermatophilales > Geodermatophilaceae > Blastococcus > Blastococcus sp. SYSU D00813. The sequence goes on along the minus strand of NZ_JBJGZX010000044.1, from coordinate 1,420 downwards.
CACGTCCTGTGCCATGTGTCGTCCTTCCGCGTGGCCGGTGCCGGCGGGTCAGCCCGCCGGCACCGGCGCTCCGCTGTCGGTCAGGCGCCGTCCGTGGGGACCGGGACCTCGCGGCTGCCGTCCCACTGGACGAGGACGCCGGGCACGCGGGCGTCGTTGCCCTCGAAGGTGATGTCGCCCTGCGCGCCGGTGAAGCCCTCGGCGGCGACGGCGGCCATGCCCTCCTGCAGCGCGGCGCGGTCGGCGCTGTCGGCCTCGGCCAGCCCGCGGGCGATGAACCAGAGGGCGTCGTAGGCCTCGGCGGCGTAGTTGTTCGGGTCCTCGCCGTACTTGTCGCGGTACGCCTCGACGAAGGCCTGCGAGCTCTCGATGTCCTGGTCGACGCTGAAGTTGGTCGGCCACACGAAGCCCGCGGCGTCCTGCCCGGCGGAGTTCAGGTTGCCGGCACCGGCGGCGCTCATGCCGACCAGCACGCCGTCGTAGCCGGCCTGGCGCAGCTGCGCGATGGCGACCGGGTACTGCGGGCCCTGGACCATCAGGAACGCCGCGTCCGGGTCCTCGCCGGCGATCTGCGAGGCCGGGGTGGTGAAGTCCTGCTGGGTGGCCTCGACGCCGCCGGTGCTGACCACCTCGAAGCCGTGCTCCTCGGCGAGGGTCGGGATCTCGTCCTCGCCCAGCTGCACGAGCGTCGGGTTGCCGCTGTTGAACAGCACCGAGGCGGTGGTGACACCCTGCTGCTCGACGTAGTCGCCGGCGATGTCGAAGTAGGAGGCCGCGGGCGGGGTCAGGCGGAACGTGTAGTCGCCGATGACGACGCCCTCGCTGCCGGACTGCACGTAGACGGTCGGGATGCCGGCCTGGTCCACGATGGGCGAGACGGCGGTCGACTGGGCGCTGGCCGCCGGGCCGAGGATCGCCGTGTAGGACTGGTCGGCGATGGCCTGGCTGGCGAAGCTGGCCGCCTCCTGCGGGCTGGCCGCCGAGTCGCGGTAGTCGATCTCGATGGTGGTGTCCCCGAGCAGCCCGTCGGCCTCGATCTGCTCGATCGCGAGGTCGTAGCCCTTCTGGGCGTTGGTCCCGGCGAAGGCCACGGGACCGGTGAGGCCGGTGATGGACATGAGCTTGACCGTGTCGGGCAGACCCTCGCCGCCGCCACCGCCGCCTCCGCCCCCGCCACCGGACGACGACGAGTCGCCGGGCGAGCTGCAGGCCGCGAGGGCGACGGCCAGCAGCAGGGCGCCGCCGCTGAGGGCCGGGCGCCGGCCGGACCGGGAACCGCTGATCATGGTCGCTCCTGAAGGGTGGTAATCATGTGCAGGGTTGAGCGAACCGTAACCGTGCTCACAGTTCCTGGCAAGGGTCGTTGCGCACTCGTGTCCCGGGCCCGGACGCACGACGGCCCCGGCCCGCCGGGAGGCGG
>NZ_JBJGZX010000043.1:0-37185 GCF_054050735.1 Blastococcus sp. SYSU D00813 | reverse complement strand
AGTTACGGCGGTCATGGCGAGAGGGAAACGCCCGGTCCCATTCCGAACCCGGAAGCTAAGCCTCTCAGCGCCGATGGTACTGCCCTGGAGACGGGGTGGGAGAGTAGGACACCGCCGGACAACCATTGCAGAACGGGGGTCGGAGCCATGTGCTCCGGCCCCCGTTTCTGCGTTGTCCGCCATTCCCACCATTTCGGCGCACCGCCGCGTGCGCAGACAGACATCGAGGTACAGACGACACATGACCGGACCGCGACGAGACGGGGACCCGCGCGACGGGCGAGGTGGCGGCACGGACCGACCTCAGCGCAGGAGCGCCGGCGACGCCCGGCGCGGCGGGTCGGGAGGACGTGCGGTGGGTGGCGGAGCCGGTCAGGGCAGGGGCTCCCGAGGGGCGGCTCCCGGCGGCCAGCGGGGGCAGACCACAGGATCCCCGCGGCGGCAGTGGGAGGAGCGCAGCCCACGGGACGAGCGCTCCCGCGGTCGCGACGGCGGAGCCTCGGGTGCCGACCGGCGGGACTGGCGTGACCGGAGCCCGTCCGCCGGGCGACCGGGGAGCGACGGGACCGGGCGCGGTCGCGTGGCCGGCCAGGGCCGTGCCCCTCAGACCGGGTCGACCGCCCGCGGCGGCCGGCAGGAGTGGCGGGACCGCCGGGAGGACGGGTCGCGCGGTGGCGGCGAGCGACCGCAGTGGCGGGCCCAGTCCGGCGGCGGTCGCGGTCGGCCGGATGCGGCGGGATCGAGCGGTCCGCGCGGTGGAGCGGCCGGTGGGCGCACGGGAGCCCCCTTCGCCGACCGCAGCGACCGTGGCCGTGGAGGCCCGGCAGGACAGGACCGTCCCCGCCGGTACGGGCCGGGCGGAGGTGACGGCGATCGCCGTGACCGCCGGCCCTCCGGCGAGCGGACCGGCGGCGACTGGCGGGACCGCCGTCCCTCGGCTGAGCGCAGTGGCGGCGGCGGCGACTGGCGCGACCGCCGTCCCTCGGGTGAGCGCAGTGGCGGCGCCGGCGACTGGCGGGACCGTCGTCCGTCGGGTGAGCGCAGTGGCGGCGCCGGCGACTGGCGGGACCGTCGTCCGGGAGGGCCCCGCGGTGGAGGCGGACGCGACCGGGGACCTGCGGCCGGCCGTGGCCGTCCCACCCGGCCGCAGCACGGCGAGCGCACCCCTCCCGTCCCGAGTGGGCCGGAGATCCCCGAGTGGGCCGACCCGCGTGACCTCGATCCGGCGGTGCGCGGTGCGTTGCGCAGCCTGGAGCCGCGGAACGCGCAGCGCGTGGCCGGTCACCTGGTCGCTGCCGGCACCCTGGTGGACGAGGAGCCGGAGCAGGCCCTGGCCCACGCGCGGGCCGCGCGGGACCGCGCCTCGCGCATCGCTGCGGTGCGCGAGGCCGTGGGCGTCGCCGCTTACCACGCCGGCGACTACGCCGAGGCCGCGCGAGAGCTCCGGGCCTACCGCCGGATGAGCGGTGACGAGGGGTACCGCGCCGTCCTCGCCGACTGCGAGCGGGCCCTCGGTCGCCCCGAGGTGGCGCTGCGCCTCGTCCGCGAGGCGCTGGCCGCCGGCGCGGCCGCGGAGGAGACCGTCGAGCTGCGCCTCGTCGAGGCCGGTGCGCGTGCCGACATGGGCGAGGTCCCGGCGGCGCTCCTCGTCCTCGAGGGAGCCCTCGGTGGCCGGCCCCGGCTGGAGACCCTGGACCTGTCCGAGGAGACCGTCCTGCGGCTGGCCAGCGCCTACGCCGACCTGCTAACCGCTGCGGGCGACCCCGCGGGGCAGCGCTGGCAGGAGGCGGTCGCCGCGGCCCGGCCGGAGGACGACGACGTGGCCTTCGGCGAGGAGGAGCTGCCTCTCCCCGCCGGGGATGCCGGTGAGACCGCGGACGTGGACGTGGACGTGGACGACGACGTGGACGTGGACGACGACGTGGACGGCGGCGGAGCGCCGGAGGTCGACGAGGACGACCTCCTCGACCTGCCCGGCACGTCCGACGCCGACATCGAGGCCGAGGTCGCCGAACTGCTCGGTGAGACCGGCGTGCACGACCAGGACGCCGGGGACGACGGGCCGCCGCTCGCCAACGCCTGACCACGCGCCACCGACGATCCGGCGCCGCCCGTCCACACCGGCGGTCGGCGTCCACAGACCCCTCTGGAGGCAGCCCCCCGGACCGGCGCGCCGGGAGGCTGCCTCCATGAGCGTCGCAGTGATCGACCGGAACGACGTGGTGCTGCGGGGCCGGATGGCCGCCCCCGCCGAGCACCGCGAGCTGCCCAGCGGTGACACCGTCGTGTCCTTCCGCATCAAGGTCCGCCGCCCCGACCCGCGGCCCGGCGGCCAGACCGTCGACGTGCTGCAGTGCGTCACCTTCGACCGTGCCCTCCAACGGCGCGTGGCCGCCTGGGAACCGGGCGACGTGGTGGAGGTGGAGGGCGCGCTGCAACGCCGGTTCTGGCGCACCCCGGCGGGCACGGCCTCGATGGTGGAGGTCGCCTGTCGCCGGGGCCGGAAGGTCACCCGGGCGACGGGCGGGTCGACGAGCGCCTCGGCGTGACGCCGGTCAGCCGTGTGGGCGGAACACCAGTCCGGTCCGCGGTTTCGGCACGAACAACGTCGACTTGCGCGGCATCCGCGCTCCCGCCCGGGCGACGGCGGCGACGTCGGCGGGCGAGGGTGCCCGGAGCAGCACCGCGATCCCGGACCGTTCGGCCGCCGAGCGCAGCGCCTGGTCGAGGTCGTGGGCGACGTCGACGTCGTCGGGTCCGTCGCCACGGCCCCAGAGCCGGTCGAAGAGCCCGGCATGGGCGAGGACGACGTCCAGCCGGCGCCAGGCGGCAGGCGCCTCGGCGGGGACGGCGCCGCGGACGACGTCGTCGGGGCGGTCCAGCTGGACGAGCCGGCTCCCGTCGGTGACGAGGAAGCCGGCCTGGCCGGTGTCCCGCTGCCAGCGGTGCACCGCGTCGACCAGCGACGTCCGGTCGGCGACGTCGACGGGCGTCGTGCGGAAGCCGCGCGCGGCGCCGGCGATCGCGGTGTCGAGGTCCAGGCCGGGCAGCACCCGGTGGATCGGCTCGACGCGCAGCCCCCCCGGTCCCATGGGCGTCACCAGCGCGAGGACGGCCGCCGGCTCGTGTCCCGGGCCGACGTCGCGGGCGTGCGCGCAGGCGGCCGCGAACCGGTGGTGACCGTCGGCGATCACCGCGGCGGTCCGGGCCAGGGCGGCGTGGACCTCGCGCAGCAGTGGCGGGTCGCTCACCCGCCAGAGGAGGTGGGTGACGTCGTCGGCGTCGACCAGGCGCAGGTCGGGGGTGCCGGAACGCGCGGCGTCGGTCAGGGCGGCGACCGCCGGGTCGGGGTCGTGGGCCAGCACGATGGGCTCGAGGTCGGTCTCGGTCGCTGCGAGCAGGGCGCGCCGCCCCTCGACCGCGGCCGGGAAGGTGTCCTCGTGCGGGAGGATCGCCCGCGAGCCCGGCGGGGGGAGGACGACGGCGCCCAGCCAGCCCACCGTCGCCGGGGCTCCGTGCGGCGGCCGGAGCTCGTACACCCACAGCGCCGGCTCGCCGTCCCGCTGCAGGACCTCCCCGGCCTCCCACTCGCGGAGGGTCCGTGCGGCATGCGCCATCACGCGCGCGGCACGGTCCGCAGGCCGACCGGCCGGGACACCCGACGGGTCCGGGAGGATGAGGCGCACCACGTTGTGCGGGTCGGCGGCCGCCAGCCGGTCACGAGCCGCGGGGGACACCAGGTCGTAGGCTGGCGAACTCACCCGGGCCAGGTGCTCGGGGTCGTGCCGCCGGTACGTCAAGGCCCGGAAGGGCCGCACGTCCAGTCCGGTCGCCTCGGCGGACAGGGACTCGGACGGCGACTGCGGCACAACGGGAATCGTAGGAGCGGCCCGCTGCGGTCCGCGGCGGACGGCGTCCGGGCGGTCGCGCCGGGCGGTCGTGGGCGACAGCGGCCCGGACGGGAGAGCGCGGTGACCGGGACACCCGAGGGCGGTGTGTACGAGTGGTACCAGCGCGGCCTGCAACTGCTGGCCGGCGGTGACCCGGCCGCGGCCGCGACGCTGCTGTCGCGGGCGGCAGAGGCCGAGCCGGGGTCGCGCAGCCTGCGTGAGGCGCTGGCCCGGGCGCAGTACGACGCCGGGCGCTACCAGGAGGCCGTCGACAGCTTCACCCGGCTGATCGCCGAGAACCCGGCCGACGACTACGCCCACTTCGGCCTCGGCCTGGCGGCCAGCCGCGCGGGGGACCTCGAGCTCGCCGCCGAGCACCTGGCCCTCGCGGTGGCCCTGCGCCCGGATCTCGGGCACTACGCCCGGGAACTGCGCGGTGTGCGGGCCCGGCGCACGCGAGGTGCCCGGTGAGCCGCCCGGCGGACGTCCCGCTCGCGGCGGGCAGCGTCCGGCCACCCACCGCGGTCCACGACGTGGCGCTGCTGGACCTCGACGGGGTGGTCTACGTCGGCCCCGACGCGGTGCCCGGCGTCCCGGAGGCGCTGGCCGGCGCCCGGGCCGCCGGCATGCGCCTCGGCTACGTCACCAACAACGCCGCCCGCACCCCCGAGGACGTCGCCGCCCACCTCACCGAGCTCGGCGTGCCGGCCTCCGCGGGCGACGTGATCACCAGCTCGCAGGCGGCGGCCAGCGTCGTGGCGCAGCGGTGGGGGAGCGGCGCCCGGGTGCTGCCGGTCGGCGGTCCCGGCGTGGCGACCGCGCTGCGGGCTGCCGGGCTCGCGGTCGTCGACCGGGCCGAGGACGGGCCGGACGCGGTCGTGCAGGGCTACGGCCGCGAGGTCGGCTGGGCCCAGCTGGCCGAGGCCGTCGTCGCGATCCGGGCCGGTGCCCGGCACGTCGCCACGAACACCGACGCCACCATCCCCTCCCCGCGCGGCCCGCTGCCCGGCAACGGCGCGATGGTCGGCGTCGTCGCGGGCGTGACCGGTCAGGCGCCGCTGGTCACGGGCAAGCCCGACCCCGCGATGCACGCCGAGTGCGTGCGCCGCACCGGTGCCCGCACCCCGCTGGTCGTCGGCGACCGCCTCGACACCGACATCGAGGGCGCCCGCCGCGCCGGAGCCGCCAGCCTGCTCGTGTTCACCGGCGTCACCGGACCGGCCACCCTCCTGGCGGCGGCGCCGGACCAGCGACCCGACCTGCTCGCCCACGACTGTGGGGGCCTGCTCGTGGCGCACCCGGCGGTGGTCGCCGACGGCGACCGGTGGCGGTGCGGCACCTGGTGGGCCGTCGCCGGGGACGCCGGCCTCGTCCTCGGCGGCGGGGGCGAGCCCGCCGAGGGGCCGGCGGACGACGGCCTCGACGGGCTGCGGGCGCTCTGCGTCGCGCACTGGGCGCGCTCGCCGGAGGAGGGCGGGCTCCCGCCGAGCGTGGGCGCCGACGGCGGACCCGCGGCAGCGGCGCTGCACCGATGGGGCCTGACCGGCGACTGACCGGTGGGCGGAGCGGCGACCGGAGCGGCGGACCGGACCGGCGAGCGCCCCCGGCCCCTCAGAGCAGCGAGCGCAGGCGCAGCATGTCGCGCAGCCCGGCCTCGAGCTTCACCCGCCCCGAGGCCCACGCCTTGCCGAACTGCAGCTGCCCGTCGGTCAGCGCCACCAGGTCGTCGCTGGTCATCGTCAGCCGGATGTCGGCCTTCGGGAGGTCCGGGGCGTCGTCCTCGGCCCGCAGGTCGCGCACCGAGCCGCCGGCGAGGCGGCCGCGCAGCACCTGCCCGAGGTCGGGCAGCCGGCACGACAGGGACCGGTCGAGCCCCTGGGCCGCCGGGTTGGCCACCAGGTCGCCCAGCACGCCCTGGAGCGCGGTCATGCACTGCTCGATCGTCGCCACGCGGGCGGACCTCCTCGTCCTCGTTCGGGGTCGTGCGGCTCCGGTCGACGCGGCCGTGGCCGTCGTCCCCGGCCGGTAACCTCGCAACCGGGACCTGACCCCACCACACCTCCCGGGCGGCCGCCCACGCCGCCTGCCCACGACCACCCCGAGAGGCGACCGCGATGTCCGAGCCGAGCCGGCCTCGTCCCGTCCCCGGGCCGCCGCCGGGTGCGGTCGCGCGGCCCGTCCCGGCGCCGCCCGCGAGCCCCCGGGTGGAGGGCGCCCAGGGGCCGCAGGCCGGGCCGGACACCGCGGCGGAGGGCCGCTTCGCCGACCTCGACCAGCGGCCGGTGGGCGAGCACGTCGGGGTCTTCGAGGCCGAGCACGCCCGGCTCGAGCGCGAGCTGCGCACGATCGACCAGGTCTGATGGCACGCCGCAGCCGGCTCGACGCCGAGCTCGTGCGGCGCGGCCTGGCCCGCTCGCGCGAGCACGCCGTCGCGCTGATCGCCGAGGGCCGGGTCGCGGTCGCCGGGCGCGCCGCCACCAAGCCCGCGACCGGGGTCGAGGCCGGCACGCCGGTCGTGGTCCGCACCGACCCCGACGAGCCGCGCTGGGTCTCCCGCGGGGCGCACAAGCTCCTGGGGGCCCTCGACGCCTTCGCGGTACCGGTCGAGGGCCGCCGGGCGCTGGACGCCGGCGCCTCGACCGGCGGCTTCACCGAGGTGCTGCTCAGCCGCGGCGCGGCCGAGGTCGAGGCCGTCGACGTCGGCTACGGCGAGCTGGCCTGGTCGCTGCGCACCGACGACCGGGTGCACGTGCACGAGCGGACCAACGTCCGCACCCTCACCCCGGAGCAGATCGGTGGGCCGGTCGACCTCGTGGTGGCCGACCTGTCCTTCATCTCCCTGCGGCTGGTGCTGCCCGCGCTCACCGCCTGCGCGACCGGCGAGGCCGACCTGCTGCCGATGGTCAAGCCGCAGTTCGAGGTCGGCCGCGAGCGGCTGGGCACCGGCGGCGTGGTCCGCGACCCCGCCTCCCGCGCGGCGGCGGTGCTCGAGGTCGCTCAGGCCGCCGCCGCGCTCGGCTGGGGCACCGCAGGGGTGGTCGCCAGCCCGCTGCCCGGGCCGGCGGGCAACGTCGAGTTCTTCCTCCACCTGCGCCGCGACGCCGGCCCCCCGGAGGAGGCCGCCGTGCTCCGGGCCGTCGAGGAGGGGCCACGGTGAGCGCTGCGGCGGGGCCCCGTCCGGCGGCGGGGTCAGCGGCGGGGGAGAGTCGTCGGCGGGACGGCCGACACGGGGAACGGGAGGCGACGTGACAGACGGCATCGCGGCCGGGTGGGGCTCCGGCGGCGCCCGGCACGTGCTCCTGGCGGTCCACACCGGCCGGCGCGACATCGTCGAGCTGGCCCGCGAGGCGGCCGACCGGCTCATGCGCGCGGGCATCACCGTGCGCCTGCTCGACGACGAGGCGCCGGACCTGGGCATCGAGGGCGCCGAGGTGGTGCCCGCCGACGCCGACGCCGCCCGCGGCGCGGAGATCGTCATGGTCTTCGGCGGCGACGGCACCTTCCTGCGCGCCGCCGAACTGGCCCGCTACAGCAACGCCGCGCTCATGGGCGTCAACCTCGGCCGGGTCGGCTTCCTCGCCGAGACCGAGCCCGAGGCCGTCGAGGAGACCCTCGCCGCCATCGAGCGCTGCGAGTACTCCGTGGAGAAGCGGCTGGCCATCGAGGTCGACGTCCTCGACGCCTCCGGCTCCGTGGTCGGCGGCACGTGGGCGCTCAACGAGATCTCGGTGGAGAAGGCCGAACGGTCGCGGGTGCTCGACGTCGTCATCGGCATCGACGGCCGGCCGCTCACCAGCTTCGGCTGCGACGGCGTCCTGTTCGCCACGCCGACCGGCTCCACCGCCTACGCCTTCTCCGCCGGCGGCCCCGTGGTGTGGCCCGACGTCGAGGCGCTGCTCCTCGTGCCGACCAACGCGCACGCGCTGTTCGCCCGGCCGCTGGTCACCAGCCCCGACTCGGTGATGACGGTGGCGATCCCGCCCGACGGCAACCGGGCGCGGGTCTCCGCCGACGGCCGGCGCTCGCTCGACGTCCCCGACGGCGGCCGCGTGGAGGTGCGCCGGGCCGCCCGCTCGGTGCGGATCGCCCGCGTGCACGCCACGAGCTTCGGCGACCGCCTGGTGGCCAAGTTCGGCCTGCCCGTCCGTGGCTTCCGGGAGGCGCGGGCCCACGGTCCGGGTCACGAGGCGCCGACCGGGCGCAACGTGCTGGCCCGCGACGTCGTCGGGGCCGAGGGCCGGGAGGAGGTGGCCGGTGCCGCGGACGAGCACGCGTGAGCGGCAGGCGCGGTCCGCGCCGCCCGCACCCGCGCCGGAGACGGCGCCCCCGGCCACCGCGGGGAACCGGCTGGGCCGGCTGACCGAGTTCCGCATCCGCGGCCTGGGCGCCATCGACGACGTCACCCTCGAGCTCGGCCCCGGGCTGACCGTGGTCACCGGTGAGACCGGCGCCGGCAAGACCATGGTGGTCACCGGGCTCACGCTGCTCTTCGGCGGCCGCGCGGACCCCGGCCGGGTCCGCGCCAACGGCCGCGCCGGGGTCGAGGGCCGGCTGCTGCTGCCCGGGGACTCCCCGGTGTGGGAGCGGGCCGCCGAGGCCGGCGCCGACCCCGACGACGACGGCAGCCTGATCCTGGCCCGGACCGTCAGCGCGGAGGGGCGCTCGCGGGCGCACCTGGGCGGGCGCAGCGTCCCGGTGGGTGTGGTCGCCGAGCTCGCCGAGGGGCTCCTGGCGGTGCACGGGCAGAGCGACCAGCTGCGGCTGTCCCGGCCCGCCGAGCAGCGCCGGGCGCTGGACCGCTACGCCGGACCCGACCACCTCGCCCTGCTCGACCGGTACCGCGCCGCGTACGCCCGCTGGCGGGAGCTCAGCGCCGACCTGGACCGCCGCCGCGGCCAGGCCCGCGAGCTGGCCCAGGCCGCCGACGTGCTGCGGCACGGGCTGGAGGAGATCGACGCGGTCGCCCCGCAGCCCGGCGAGGACGACGAGCTCGACGCCCTGGCCCGCCGGCTCGGCGACGCCGACGCGCTGCGCGGTGCGGCCGACGAGGCCCGGCTGGCGCTGGTCGGCGACGTGACCGGCGACCTCGCCGGCGGCGGCGAGCTCCCGCAGGACGCCACCGCGGCGCTGGCGAGCGCCGAGCGGGCGCTGGCCGCCTCCGGCGACCCGGCGCTGGTGCTGCTGGCCCAGGACCTCGCCGACGCGGTCGCCGTGGTCTCCGACGTCGCGGGGCAGCTGGCGAGCTACGTCACCGACCTCGACGCCGACCCCGCGCGGCTGGCCGAGGTGCTCGACCGGCGGGCCGCGCTGACCGCGCTGGTCCGCAAGTACGCCGACCCGGGTGAGGGCGTCGCGGGGGTGCTGACCTGGGCGGAGGACGCCCGGGGCCGGCTCGAGCAGCTCGACGTCTCCGACGAGGCGCTGGACGCGCTCGCCGCCGAGCGCGACGCCGCCCGCGGCGAGGTCGACGAGCTGGGCCGCGCGGTGTCGGCGGGCCGGCGCGCCGCCGCCGACGGCTTCGCGGCCGAGGTGGGGCGCGAGCTGGCCGGCCTGGCGATGAAGAGCGCGCGGGTGTCCTTCGCCGTCGACAGCCACCCCGACGAGCCCGGCCCCGAGGGGGTCGACGAGGTGGCGCTGCTCATGGCCGCCCACCCCGGCGCCCCGCCGCGGCCGGTGCACAAGGGCGCCTCCGGCGGTGAGCTGTCCCGGGTGATGCTGGCCATCGAGGTCGTCTTCGCCGGCGCCGACCCCGTGCCGGTGATGGTGTTCGACGAGGTGGACGCCGGGGTGGGAGGGCAGGCCGCGGGGGAGATCGGCCGCCGCCTGGCCCGGTTGGCCCGCGACCACCAGGTCGTCGTCGTCACCCACCTGGCGCAGGTGGCCGCCTTCGCCGACACCCACCTGGTGGTGGACAAGTCGCCCGACACCGGGGCAGGCGTGACCGCCACCGACATCCGGGCGGTCGAGGACGAGGACCGGGTGCGCGAGCTGGCGCGGATGCTCTCCGGACTGGCCGACAGCGACACCGGTCAGGCGCACGCCCGCGAGCTGCTCGCCGTCGCCGCCGAGGCGCGGAACTGACACTCCCTGCCATCGCACGGGGGAGGGGAGGAGTGACCGCGCGGAGGCGGGGGTAGGGGGTCGATCGTGCGCAACCGAGAGCAGGTCAGCGAAGACCACCACGCGGCGTCCGCGGCCCCCGCCGGGGCCGCGCGATGAGCTGCTTCTCCTCCGCCGACGAGTCGGCGCACTACGGCTTCAGCGTGTGCATGCTCCTCCAGCACTACCGCGAGCAGCTCGGCTGGGAACGCGACGGCGTCGTCGAGCTCGGCACCGGTGACGCCACCGCGATCGCCGACGTGGTGGCCGGCCTGCCGGGCCTGCGGGTGCGCAGCTTCGACATCAGCGCGCCGTCGGTGGAGCGGGCGCGCGCCAACATCGCCGAGCGCGGGGTCGCCGACCGCTACACCGTCGAGCTGGGCGACTTCTTCGACGGCGCCGACTCCACCGGCGCACCGGCGGCGCGCACCGTGATCTCCAACCCGCCCTACATCCCGGCGCCCGACCGGGAGATCCTCATGCCCGAGCTGTGGGGCGGCATCTACGGCAACGACCTGTCGCTGGCGCTGATCAAGGCCGGCTACGACAACGTCGTCGTCGCCGTCCCCAGCTACTCCGACCCGGTCACCACCATCGGCACCGCCGCCGACCTCGGCTACCGGGTGGTCAACTTCCTCGCCATGGGCCTGGACTTCGGCCCGTACAGCGCCGAGCCCAAGGTGGCCGAGCACATCCGGCGGATCGTCGCCGAGGGCCGCGGCTGGGCCGGCGAGGCGGAGTACATGGTCGCGGTCGCACTCTTCACCCGGGACGACGCCATCCCCGGCGACCGGTCGGCCCAGCTCCTCCGGGCTCTCCAGCTCCCCGCCTGACCGCCTCCCGGCTCAGCCCAGCGGCACGCAGAGCGCCGCGGGGTCGTCGGGGCAGCCGGCGGCGGCGTCGTCGACGACGTCCCACGGTCCCGCGGCGTCCGCCTCGTTGCGCAGCCCGGAGACCCGGAGGACCACGTCGTCCAGCGGCGCCCCGTCGCGGGCGACGACCCACATCGACACCGTCGTGGTCATGCCCATCCCAGACCCGTGCCGAAGCCGTCGCTCGTGGGGGAGGTCGTGCCGCGGACAGCACCACGAGCAGCCCTAAGCTCACCGGGCGAGGCGGGGCACCGGCACACCCTGGCGGAGCGGCCCGCGGAACGGCACCAGGCGGTTCCGCCCGGTCACCGCCGCCCGGTCACCGCCGCCCGGTCACCGCCGCCCGGTCACCGCCGCCCGGTCACCGCCGCGCGGTCACCGCCGCTTGGCGTAGCCGGCCAGGCCGAACTGGAGCAGCGCCAGGCCGCGGCCGCCGCGGGCCAGCAGCTCCGCCGACAGCGCCGGGCCGGTGACGCCGGCCAGCACGCGGTCGCGAGCGAGCTCGAGCAGCCCCGCGTACAGGCCGAGGACGGCGTGCGCGGCGAGCCACGGCTCGAGCGACCCGGGCTCCGCGGCCGTCTCCTCGGTGATGAGCTCGGCCAGGGCCGCGGTCAGCTCACCGAGGATCTCCTTCTCGCGCACCTGCAGCGTCCGGCTGCCGCGGATGACCGCCGCCATCTCGGCGACACCGTGGGCGGCCTCCTCCGACCCCAGGCCGGCCATGGCGGCGACGACGAAGCTCCCCGCGGCCGCGGCCACCGACTCGCCGGCGGGCCGGCGGCGGACGGCGTCCAGCAGCGCGGCGCGCATCGGCGGGTCGGCCTCGAAGACCAGGCCCTCCTTGACGGGGAAGTGGTTGAAGACCGTCTTCTCCACGACGCCGGCCCGCTGCGCGATCTCCACGACGCTGACGGCGTCGAAGCCGCGTTCGGCGAACAGCTCGGCGGCGGCGTCCACGATCCGCGCCCGGGTCTGCTGACGGCGCCGCTCTCGCAGCCCCGGCCCGCGCAGCGCCCGGCGGCCCCGCCGTCCGCGCACCGGCGCGTCGTCCCCCTCCGGAACGCGTCCTGCCTCACCGCCGGCCGCCGGGGAGGACGCCTCCCGATCAGGTGAGCCGATCGTCGCGGGGGGCTCGGCGGGCGGCGCCGCGGGCCGCTCGGCGGCCGCCGGACCGGCGGCCTCACCAGGCACGACGTCGTCGGCCGGGCCGGAGGGACGGACAACTGCAGGAGCCCCGTGAGTCACGGCCACAACGCTAGACACCGGGACGGACCGGTCCGGCGGGGCGGACGCGGCGGCCGCGGTCAGCGTGTCGCGCCGGAGGTGGTGTCGGACACGCTCCGTGAGTGGATCGTCGCAGCTGCGCGTCGCGGGGAGGCGCCCCGGGGGCTGCATGGGAGCATCGACCCCATGCGCATCGGCACCCTGCGACGGAGCCGGGGCCAGGAGCAGGTGTCAGGCGTCCCCGGCACCGCCCGGCTCGACCGCCGCACGAAGAACCTCACCAAGCGGCTGCGGCCCGGTGACATCGCGGTGATCGACCACGTCGACATCGACCGGGTCAGCGCCGACTCGCTGGTCGCCTGCAAGGTCGCCGCGGTGGTCAACGCCGCGCCGAGCATCTCGGGGCGCTACCCGAACCTCGGGCCGGGGATCATCGCCGAGGCCGGCATCCCGCTGCTCGACGGCGTCGGCAAGGAGGTGTTCGCCGCCCTCAAGGAGGGCGCCGAGGTGCGCCTGGACGGCGACACGCTCCACCTCGCCGACGGCACGCCCGTGGCCAAGGGCGTGCGGCAGACGCCGGACACGATCGCCGAGGCGATGGCCGAGGCGCGGGCCGGGCTGTCGACCCAGCTCGAGGCGTTCGCGGCCAACACGATGGAGTACATGAAGCGGGAGCGGGCGCTCCTGCTCGACGGCGTCGGCGTGCCGGACGTGCGCACCCGCATCGACGGCCGGCACGTGCTGATCGTCGTCCGCGGGTACGACTACAAGGAGGACCTGCAGGCGCTGCGGTCCTACATCCGCGACTACCGGCCGGTGCTCATCGGCGTCGACGGCGGCGCCGACGCGCTCATCGAGGCCGGCCACACGCCGGACATGATCATCGGCGACATGGACTCCGTCAGCGACGACGTCCTGCGCTCGGGCGCCGAGGTCGTCGTGCACGCCTACGCCGACGGCCGCGCCCCGGGCCTGGCCCGCGTGCAGGAGCTGGGCGTCGAGGCGATCACCTTCCCGGCGGCGGCCACCAGCGAGGACATCGCGATGCTGCTGGCCGACGAGAAGGGCGCCTCCCTCATCGTCGCCGTCGGCACGCACGCCACCCTGGTCGAGTTCCTCGACAAGGGCCGCGGCGGCATGGCCTCGACGTTCCTCACCCGGCTGCGCCTGGGCGGCAAGCTGGTCGACGCCAAGGGCGTCAGCCGGCTCTACCGCAGCCGCATCTCGACCCTCACCCTCGTCGTCCTCGTCCTGGCCGCCCTGGTCTCGATCGGCGCCGCCCTCGCGGCGTCGACCGCCGGGCAGATCTACGTCGACCTGCTGGTCGACAAGTGGGACGGCTTCGTGTTCTGGCTGGAGAACCTCCTCTCGTGATCGACTTCCGCTACCACCTCGTCTCCCTCGTCGCGGTGTTCCTGGCGATCGCCCTCGGCATCGTCATCGGAACGACGGCGCTCAACGGCGCCGTCCTCGACGACCTCGAGGACCAGGTGACAGGCCTGCAGGAGGACAAGCGCAGCCTGGAGGACACCACCCAGGAGCTGCAGGCGCGGCTGGACACCGGCGACCTGTTCGAGGAGGCCGTGGGCCCGGCGCTGGTGGCCGACACCCTCAGCGGCGGCACCGTCCTGCTGCTCCTGGACGGCGACGACGTCGACGAGGACACCGTCGAGGCGGTCAGCACCCTGATCGGCGAGGCCGGCGGCACGGTGACCGGCACGGTGCGGCTGACCAGCGGCTACACCGACCCGGAGAACGACGCGGCGCTGCAGAACTACGTGACCGGCCCCGGCCTGCCGACCGGGGTGACGCTGCCCTCCACCGACGACACCGGCGAGCTGGTCGCCGCCGTGCTCGCCCAGGTGCTGGTGACCCCGCCGGGCGTCGTCCCGGCGCCGGACACCGCCGCCCTGTCCCAGGTCCTGGCCGGGCTGGCCTCGCTCGAGGTGCTGACCCAGGAGTCGCCGTCGGTCCAGCCGGCCGACCACGTCCTGCTGCTGACCCAGGACGGCCTGGACGGCGACGACGCCGAGCAGCGCCTGGGCACCCTGGTCGACCTCGTGCGCGCCCTCGACACCGCCGGCGCGGGTGCCGTGGTGGCCGGCAACGCCGCCGCGGCGGGGGAGAACGGCCTGGTCGGCGTCGTCCGCGCCGACCCGGAGACCGCCGCGCTGGTGTCCACGGTCGACAACGTCGAGAGCGCGGCCGGGCGGATCAGCAGCGTGCTCGCGCTCAGCCAGGAGGGTGAGGGCACCTCCGGCCAGTACGGCACCGGGGAGGACACCCAGCCCGTCCCGCCGGTGCCCGCCGCGACCCCGTGAGCCGCCGGCCGGCCGGTGCCCCGCGCCGGCTGCTCCTCGCCCTCACCGGCGCCGCCGCGGCCCGCGCAGGCCTGGCCGGCGCCGCCGCGCTCGCGGCCCGACCCGGCGGCGCGCCCTGGGGCCGAACCAACTACGCCGGCCGCCCGGTGACCCTGCTCGGCGGCCCGGCCCTCGCCGCCGCGGCCACCGCGAGCGCCGTCCTCGGCGCGCCGGCGGGGACCGCCGCCGCGGCGGCGCTGGTCGGCACGGTCTCCGGCGTCGTCGGCGGCTACGACGACCTGGCCGGGGCGCGGCCCGAGCAGGCCCGCGACAAGGGGTTCGCCGGTCACCTGCGCGCGCTGCGCGCCGGCCGCGTCTCCGCCGGCGCGGTCAAGGTCGCCGGCATCGGCGCGGCCGCGGCCGGCGCGGCGCTGCTGACCCGCCGTCCCGGGACGGGCCTCGCCGACGCGGTGGTCACCACCGGCCTGGTGGCGGGCACGGCCAACCTGCTCAACCTGCTCGACCTGCGCCCCGGTCGCGCCGGCAAGGTCGCCGCCGCGCTGGCCGCCGGCACGCTGCGCGGCCCCGGCGGCGGGCTGTCGGCCGGCCCGCTGGGCGCCGCGCTGGCCGTGCTGCCGGCCGACCTCGGCGAGCGCGTGATGCTCGGCGACTGCGGCGCCAACGCCGTCGGCGCCCTGCTCGGCCTGCGGCTGGCGGCCCTGCCCTCCCGCCGGTCGCGGACGGCGCTGCTGGGCGGCGTCGTCGCGCTCACGCTGGCCAGCGAGAAGGTCAGCTTCACCCGCGTCATCGAGGCGACCCCGGGCCTGCGCGAGCTGGACCGGCTCGGCCGACGCCCCTCGTGACCGGGCTCGCGAGGTCGCGCGGGACCGCTCGGTGAGCGCGCGGCAGGTCGCCCGCGGCGTCGCGGGCGCGGCCGCGCTGATCGCGGTGCTCACCGTGCTGGCCCGGCTGGCCGGCTTCGGCCGGACGCTGGTCTTCACCAACGCCGTCGGCGCCGACAGCACCGGCGACACCTACACCGCGGCCAACACCGTCCCGAACATCGTGTTCGAGGTGGTGGCCGGGGGCGCGCTGGCCAGCCTCGTGGTGCCGATGCTCGCCGGCGGCATCGCCGCCGGCGACCGGGAGCAGGTGCGCCGCACCGCCTCGGCCCTGCTGGGCTGGACCCTGCTGGTGCTCACGCCGCTCGCCGTCCTCGTCGCGCTGCTCGCCGGCCCCATCGCGCGGCTGCTGCTCGGCGGCGGGCCCGACGCCGAGGCCGACCTGGCCGCGCGGTTCCTCGTCGTCTTCGCCCCGCAGGTCGTCCTCTACGGGATCGGCATCGTCCTCACCGGCGTGCTGCAGGCGCACCGCCGCTTCGCCGGCCCGGCGCTGGCGCCCCTGCTGTCCAGCGTGGTGGTGGCCGCCGCCTACCTGCTGTTCGCCGGCCTCGGCGGCGCCCGCGACGTCGCGGACCTGGACCGCCCGGCCGAGCTCGTCCTGGGGGTCGGGACGACGCTCGGGGTGGCGGCCCTGTCGCTGTGCCTGCTGTTCCCCGTGCGGCGGCTGCGGCTGGGCCTGCGCCCGACGCTGCGCTTCCCGGTCGGCGTCGCCCCGCGGGTGGCCCGGCTGGCGCTGGCCGGCGTCCTCACCCTCGCCGGCCAGCAGCTGGTCGCCGCCGTGGCGATCCGGCTGGCCAACTCCGGTGCCCCCGACGGCACGCAGGTCGTCTACACCGCCGGGCTCACCCTCTTCCTCGTGCCCTGGGCGGCGCTGGCCGTGCCCCTGGCGACCTCGGCCTACCCCGGGCTCGCCGAGCGGGCCGAGCGCGGCGACCGGGCGGGCTTCGCCCGGGCGCTGGCCCCGGCGGTCGTGCTGGGCACGGTGGCCGGCGCGGTCGCCGCGGCGGTGCTGGTCGGCGCCGCCGGGCCGATCGCCCGGGTCTTCCTCCTCCAGGAGGACGCCGGCACGGTGGCGGCGCTGCGCGACACCATCATCGCCTTCGCCCCGGGGCTGCTCGGCTACGGCCTGGTCGCCTTCCTCACCCGGGCCCTCTACGCGCAGGGACTGTGGAAGGCGCCGACCGCGTGCGTCGTGGGCGGGTGGGCGCTGGCCGTCGTCGCCGACGTCGTCCTCTCCGGGGTGCTGGACCCGGCCGACCGCGGGCTGGCGCTGGGCGCCGGGCACACCGTCGGGGTGACCGTGGCCGGGCTGGCGCTGCTGGCCGTGACCGCGCGGG
This sequence comes from Blastococcus sp. SYSU D00813, assembly GCF_054050735.1. Taxonomy (NCBI): domain Bacteria; kingdom Bacillati; phylum Actinomycetota; class Actinomycetes; order Geodermatophilales; family Geodermatophilaceae; genus Blastococcus; species Blastococcus sp. SYSU D00813. The sequence goes on along the minus strand of NZ_JBJGZX010000043.1, from coordinate 20,561 downwards.
TGGCCGGTGCCGACTCCCTGACGGGGCTGGCCCGGGCGGGGGTGCCGGCGGTCCTGGCCGCCCTCCTGGCCGCCGCCGCCGGGCTGGCCGTGGCCCGGCTGCTGGACGCCGACCCGGTGCCCGGCACCGGACCGCTGGGCGCCCTGGGCGCGGGGGTGGTGGTCGCCGCGGTGGTGCTGGTCGTCGCGGCGGCGGTCATCATGGGCACCGCGCGGGCACCGCTCACCGCGGCCGTGCGCACGCTGCGGGCACCCGATCCGCAGCCCGAGGCGATCCCGGGAGGTGCCCGGTGAGCGGGACCCCGCCCCTGCCCCTGGCCGGCCGGCGGGTCGCCGAGGTGCTCGCGACCAGCACCGGCGGCGTCGGCACGCACGTGCGCGCGGTGTTGCCCGCGGTCGTCGCCGCGGGCGCCGAGGTGCTGGTGTGCGGGGCGGCCGCGACCGACGAGCTGTTCGGGTTCGGGGCCGCCGGCGCCGCGTTCGCCCCGGTCGGCATCAGCGCCGGGCTGGACCCGGTCGCCGACGCCCGGGCCGTCCTGCAGCTGCGCCGGGCCCTGGCCGGGGCCGACCTGGTGCACGCGCACGGGCTGCGGGCGGGGCTGGTCGCCGCCGCCGCGCTGCGGCTGCCCGGCGGCAGCCGCCGGCCGCTGGTCCTCACCCTGCACAACGCCCTGCCCGAGGGCGGCGGGGGCCTGAGACGGCGGGTGCTGGGGGCCGCCGAGCGTGCCACGGTCCGCGGGGCGGACGTCGTCCTGGCCGCCTCCGACGACCTCGCCGACAACGCCCGCCGGCTCGGCGCCCCCGACGTCCGCACCGCGCCGGTGAGCGCCCCGGCCCTGCCGCCGGCCACCCGCACCCGGGCGGAGGTCCGCGCCGGGCTGGGCGTCCCCGACGGGCGGCCGCTGGTCGTCGCCGTCGGCCGGCTGCACCCGCAGAAGGGCTACGACGTGCTGCTCGACGCGGCCGGCCGGTGGGACGACGAGCCGCTCGTCGTGGTCGCCGGCGACGGGCCGCTGCACGCCGAGCTGCAGGAGCGGATCACCGCCGAGCGGCTGCCCGTGGTGCTGCTGGGCCGGCGCGACGACGTCGCCGACCTGCTCGCCGCCGCCGACCTGTGCGTGCTGCCCTCGCGCTGGGAGGCGCGCTCGCTGACGGCCCAGGAGGCGCTGCGCTCCGGCACGCCGCTGGTCGCCACCCGCACCGGCGGCCTGCCCGGGCTGCTCGGCGACGCCGCCGAGCTCGTGCCCGTCGGCGACGCCGCCGCCCTGGCCGAGGCCGTCACCCGGGTGCTCGGCGACCCGGCCCGCGCCCGGCAGCTGGCCGAGGCCGGGCGCCGGCAGGCGGAGACGTGGCCGGACGAGGCCGCCACCGCCCGCACGCTGGTCGCCGTCTACCGGGAGCTGCTCGGCCCGCCCCCGGGGGGCCCGCCGTGACCCGCCGCGCGGTCCTGGTGCTGCTCGCCGTCCTGGCGTCGCTGGCCGGGCTCGCGAGCCCCGCGGCGGCGGCCCCCGCGGGCGCCGACGTGCGCGCCGACCGGGTGCTGGTGGTCGGCGTGCCCGGGCTGACCTGGGCCGACGTCACACCGGAGGGCACGCCGGAGCTCTGGGCGCTGGCGGGGGACTCGACGATCGGCGCGATGTCGGTGCGCGCGGCGCGGGGCACCACGTGCGTGCTCGACGGCTGGGCGACCATCGGCGCCGGCAACCGGGTGCGCGTCCCCGGGCCGGACGAGGGCCTGCCGCCGGTGCCGCTGCCCACGGTCCCCATCCCCGAGGACCCCGCCGACCCCGCCGCGCCGACCGCGCCGCCGGCCGACGAGGAACCGGCCATGGACAGCTCGCTGACCTACTGCGGCCTGCAGGAGCGGCTGGTCACCGTGGGCCTGGACGACCCGGGGGCGACGGTCGGCCGCACCGCCGAGGACGAGGGCACGAAGCGCTTCGGCAGCGAGCCGGCCGCGCTCGGGGAGGCGGTCGGCTGCGCCACGGTCGTCGGGCGGGCCGCGGCGCTCGCCGTCGCCGCCCCCGGGGTGGAGCTGACCCGCACCGAGGTGCTGCCGACCGAACCGGCCGGCGTGGCCGAGCTGATGACCGGGTGCCCGCTGTCGCTGGTGTCGCTGGACGCCCTGCTCACGGCCGGCCGCCCCGGCGTCGACCAGACCGACGACGGCACCGACCCCGCCCCTCGCGCCGCCGCGCTCACCCGCATCGACGAGGCGGTGGGCCGGCTCCGGGCCGCCGTCGCGACGATGCCGGGGGAGACGCTGCTGCTCCTGCAGGGCATCTCGGAGGTCAACGACGGCCGGCCGCAGCTGCACGTGGGCATGGCCGCCGGCCCCGGGTTCGGCGACGGCTGGCTGACCTCCTCCAGCACCGGCCGGGCGCCCTACGCCCAGCTGATCGACGTCGCGCCCACCGCGCTGCGGGCGCTGGGGGAGGAGCGGCCGGCGTCGTTCAACGGGCAGCCGATGCGCGCCGCGGGCGAGCGGCCGGCCCTCGAGGAGGCCGTGGCAGAGCTGGTCCGGGCCAACACCGCCGCGACGACGCACCACCGGCACACCGGCTACTTCTTCTGGTCCCTGGTGACCGTCTCGGCCGCGGTCGTGGTGGCCGGCGTCGCCGTGCTCGGGTTCCGGCGCGGTGCGGTGTCGAACGGACCCCGCTGGGCGCCGGGGACCCGCGCGCTGCGGACGTCCGCCCTCGCGGCCGCGGCGCTGCCGGTCGCGACCTACCTCGGCGGCTTCGTCCCGTGGGAGCGCTCCGGCTCGCCGCTGGTCGCGCTGACGGCCGCGGTGCTGGCCGCGGACGCCGTCGTCCTGGCGCTCGCGCTGCTCGGACCGTGGCGCCGCCGCCGGCTGGGGCCCGCGGCGGTGGTCGTCGCCGTCACCCTCGCGACACTGGTCGGCGACGTGCTCACCGGCTCGAACCTGGAGATGGTCGCTCCGCTGGGCTACGACCCGATCGTGGCCGGCCGGTTCACCGGCTACGGCAACCTCAGCTTCGGGCTGCTGTCGGTCTCCGCGCTGCTCGTCGCCGCGGGGCTGGCCACCCTCGCCGGCCGGCGCGCCCGTCCCGACCGCGCGCGGAGGGCCACCGCGCTCACCGTCCTCGCGGTGGGGGTGGTCGTCGTCGGCGTGATCGGGGCGCCGCAGCTCGGGCGGGACTTCGGCGGCGTCCTGGCCGCCCTGCCCGGCTTCGTGCTGCTGGCCATGCTGCTGACCCGCACGCGGGTGACGGTGGTCCGGCTGGGGGCGGTCCTGGCGCTGGCGGTGGTCGCCGTCGGCGGCGTCGCCGTCCTGGACTGGCTGCGCGCGCCCGACGACCGCACCCACCTCGGCCGGTTCGTCGAGCAGGTGCTCACCGGCGAGGCGTGGACGGTCGTCAGCCGCAAGGCCGAGGCCAACCTCGACATCGCGATGCGCAGCCCGCTGGCCTGGATGCTGCCGGTGGCGCTGGTCGCCGCGCTGTGGCTGGTCCGGCGCGGAGGCCTGCTCCGCAACCCGCGCGAGGGCGCCCCGGCGACGGCGGCCGGGCGCGCCCGGCTGCGGCCGGCCGACGCCGCGGTGCTGCGGGCGGCGCTGCTGGGCTCGGCGCTGAGCCTGGCCATCGGGGCGGCGGTCAACGACTCCGGCGTGGCCGTGCCGGGCACGGCCGCGACGCTGCTGGTGCCGCTGCTCGCGTGGCTGGCGGCCGGTCCGGCCGAGGCCGCCGGGGCGCGCGCCGACGTGGCCGACGGCACCACCGCCGCCGAGGGGGACACCGGGGCCGGAGCTGTTACGGTGGTCTCCCGTGGGTCGACCGTCAGGAACGCTTGATCAGTCCGCTTCCTCCCTTGCATCCCGGAGCCTCCTCCACAACTCGCAGCCGACGAAGTTCGTCTTCGTCACCGGCGGCGTCGTGTCCTCCCTCGGCAAGGGGCTGACCGCGAGCTCGCTGGGTGCCCTCCTCTCCAGCCGGGGCCTGCGGGTCACGATGCAGAAGCTGGACCCCTACCTCAACGTCGACCCCGGGACGATGAACCCGTTCCAGCACGGCGAGGTCTTCGTGACCGAGGACGGCGCCGAGACCGACCTCGACGTCGGCCACTACGAGCGGTTCCTCGACATCGACCTCTCCGGCCGGGCCAACGTCACCACCGGCCAGGTGTACTCGGACGTGATCGCCAAGGAGCGGCGCGGGGAGTACCTGGGCGACACCGTGCAGGTCATCCCGCACATCACGAACGAGATCAAGGCGCGGATCATGGCCGGCGCCGAGGGCCCGGACCGGGTCGACGTCGTCATCACCGAGATCGGCGGCACCGTCGGCGACATCGAGTCGCTGCCCTTCCTCGAGGCCGCCCGCCAGGTGCGGCACGAGATCGGCCGCGACAACTGCTTCTTCCTGCACATCTCGCTGGTGCCCTACATCGCGCCGTCGGGCGAGCTGAAGACCAAGCCGACCCAGCACTCGGTGGCCGCGCTGCGCAGCATCGGCATCCAGCCCGACGCGCTGGTCTGCCGCTCCGACCGGGACATCAACGAAGGGCTGAAGCGCAAGATCAGCCTGATGTGCGACGTCGACGCCGAGGGCGTGATCTCCTGCCCCGACGCGCCGTCGATCTACGACATCCCCAAGGTGCTGCACCGCGAGGGCCTCGACGCCTACGTCGTCCGCCGGCTGGGCCTGCCCTTCCGCGACGTCGACTGGACCGTGTGGGGCGACCTGCTCGAGCGGGTGCACCGGCCCAAGCAGACGGTGGAGATCGCGCTGGTCGGCAAGTACATCGACCTGCCCGACGCCTACCTGTCGGTCAGCGAGGCGCTGCGGGCCGGCGGGTTCGCCCACCGCAGCCGGGTGAAGCTGCGCTGGGTGCCCTCCGACGACTGCCAGACCCCCGAGGGCGCGGAGAAGGCGCTGGCCGGCGTGGACGGCGTCTGCATCCCCGGCGGCTTCGGCGTCCGCGGGATCGAGGGCAAGCTCGGCGCCATCCGGCACACCCGGGTCAACGGCATCCCGACCCTCGGCCTGTGCCTGGGCCTGCAGTGCATGGTCATCGAGTACGCCCGCGACGTCGCCGGGCTGCCCGAGGCCAACTCCGCCGAGTTCGACCCCGAGACCCCCGACGCGGTCATCGCCACGATGGCCAGCCAGGTCGACGTCGTCGCCGGCGAGCGCGACATGGGCGGCACGATGCGGCTGGGCAGCTACCCGGCAGCGCTGCAGAAGGGCTCGGTCACGGCCGCGGCCTACGGCAGCACGGAGATCACCGAGCGGCACCGGCACCGCTACGAGGTGGCCAACGCCTACCGCGACCGCCTGAGCGAGGCCGGGCTGGTGTTCTCCGGCACCTCGCCCGACGGGCTGCTAGTGGAGTTCGTCGAGCTGCCGCGCGAGTCGCACCCGTTCTTCGTCGGCACCCAGGCGCACCCGGAGCTGAAGAGCCGCCCCACCCGCCCGCACCCGCTGTTCGCCGCGTTCGTGCAGGCCGCGATCGACTTCCAGGAGTCCGCGCGGCTGCCCGTGCCGGTGGAGGACGCCGAGGCGGAGAAGGTCGGCATCTGATGAGCGAGCCCGCGGCCGACGGCGACTACCGGCTGCTGTCGTCGGAGACGGTCTTCGACGGGCGGGTCATCAGCCTGGTGAGGGACACCGTGTCGATGCCCGGCGGCGGCGACAGCGTGCGCGAGGTGGTCCGCCACCCCGGCGCGGTCGCCGTCGTGGCCCTCGACGAGGACGACCACGTGGTGCTGCTGCGCCAGTTCCGGCACCCGGTCGGCGGCTACCTGTGGGAGCTGCCGGCCGGGCTGCGCGACGCCGACGGCGAGCCGCCGCTGGAGACGGCGAAGCGGGAGCTGGCCGAGGAGGTGCGACTGGCCGCCGAGCGGTGGTCGCTGCTCACCACGTACGCCAGCAGCCCCGGCTTCTGCGACGAGCGGGTGTCGGTCTACCTGGCCGAGGGGCTCTCCGACGTCGACCGGCCCGAGGGGTTCACCGTCGAGCACGAGGAGCTCGACATGACCGTCGAGCGGGTGCCGCTGGCCGAGGCCGTGCGGCGGGTGCTCGCCGGCGGGATCGTCAACGCGGCCGCCGTCGTCGGCCTGCTGGCCGCCGACCGGTACCGCGTCGGCGGCGTGGAGCTGCGCCCCGCCGACGCGACGTAGCGCCGTCCCCTCCGGACGAGATCTGCACAGTCGTCACCACCAGCCGCTGGTGGCGACCACTGTGCAGATCTCGTCGAGGGTCAGGGGATGAGGACGGGGTCGGTCGTGCCGACGTGCAGGTACCGCATCCGCTGGGACTGCTCGTCCCAGACCTGCTCCTCGAGCCAGAAGGCGTAGTAGGCGCCCGGGGTCAGCCCGGTGAGGGTCGCGCCGACCTCGCCGCAGTCGTCGCGCTGTCCGACGAGCACCTGCGGCGGCTCCGGTTGCGCCCCGGTCACGAGCTGCTGGCTGACCGCCTGCACGCGGTAGCCGCGGACGGCGCTGTTGTCGCTGTCGGCCATCCAGCTCAGCGTGGCCGAGCCGGGGCCGGGGACGACGCCGGGCAGGATCCGCCGCGGGCTGCTGTAGCCGCCGCAGGTGGCCGGCGGGGGCTCGAACTCCGGGACGACGCCGCGGGGCACCACCGGCGGCACGATCTCCAGGTCGATGTCGCGGGGCACCGGCACGGCGACCCCGGGCACGTCCACCTGCGGCTCGGGGTCGACGATGCCGGCCCCCGGGCCGGGCACCTGCGGCACCCGGGGGACCTGCGGCACGGGGTCGACCAGCGTGCCGGCGTCGCGGAACGGCGCCCACGAGGCGGTGACCTCCGCGGCCAGCTCCGTGGCCGGCGCCCCGAGCACGACCAATCCGACGGCGACGGCGGCGGCCGCCGTGCCGGCGCCGGAGGCGAGGGAACGCCGGCGCCGGGCCGGCCGTGCCCGCGCGGGCCCGCGCCCGCGGCATCGCGCCTGTCCCATCCCCACCTCCGGTCTCGCCCGGACCATCGGCACCGGGTGCCCCGCTGTTGAGCCGAGCCGCCGCGTTCTCCCGGCGGCCGCGCCAGGGGGCCGCCGTGCCGGAGCGCCTGGAGGTGACCGGGGCCCGCATGCCGGCCACGAGGACGTCCGCGCGGCGCACCACGGCTCCGACCCGGCCGCCGCGCGCGGGGCGGCGCGGCGTCACCGGGGCCCCGGCCCGGCGCGAGGCGGTGCTCAGGGAGGAGCCGTCGACCCCGAGCCGGCGCCGTCCGGGGCGGGCAGGTGCAGCCCCAGCCGGCCGGCTTCCAGCCCCGCGAGGGTGCGGGTCGCGGCGGGGTCGCCGGCCCGCCAGGCGGTGCCGGTGCCCGGCGGGAGGGCGGCCAGCCGGGGCAGGGGCGCGGTGGCCACGGCCCGGGCGGCGAGGAACTCGAGGTCGGCGTCGCGCGAGGCGAGCAGCCGGGAGACCGCCGTCGCCTCCCGGGCCCAGGCCAGCCGCCAGGGCAACCAGCGCAGCAGCAGCCACCCCACCGGGAGGACGACGAGGACGACCGCCAGCCAGAAGGCGAGGGTGCCCACGGCGTCCTGCGCCGACTGGCCCGCGCCGCGCACCGACTCCCCGGCCGAGCCCAGCGCGTCGAAGGGCGTCGACAGCTCGTCGCCGACCACCGGCACGTCCTCGGCCACCTCGGCCGCCGAGCCCATGCTGTCGGCCACGGAGGTGCCGAGGGACTCCACGGCCTCACCCGGCTCGGCCAGGGCCAGCACCGCGCCGTGCACCGCCCGCGCCACCAGCACCCACAGCACGAGCCACGCCAGCATCCCGAGGTCGGCGAGCACGTGGGTCAGCCGCTTGTCGGGCCGTTCGGGGTACAGGCGCACCGGCCCATGGTGGGCCAGCCCGCGCCGCCCGGCAGGGCGGGCGACGACCGGCCGAGCGCGCCGCCCGCTCCTAGACTCCGCGCCGAGCGCCCCCGACCGGGGCGCCACGACCCAGGCCGGAGCGCCGACGACCTCGGCGCCGGGCCGGACCGGAGCTGAGCATGCGCGTCGGGGTGCCCCGAGAGATCAAGAACCACGAGTACCGGGTGGCGCTCACCCCCGCAGGGGTGCACGAGCTGACCCGGGCCGGGCACGAGGTGCTCGTCGAGCGCGGGGCGGGGGAGGGCTCGTCGATCCCCGACGAGGACCTGGCAGCCGCCGGCGCGCGGATCGTCGCCGAGGCCGACGACGTGTGGGCCGACGCCGACCTGCTGCTCAAGGTCAAGGAGCCCGTCGCGGAGGAGTACGGGCGGCTGCGCGCGGGGCAGACGCTGTTCACCTACCTGCACCTGGCCGCCTCGCGGGAGTGCACCGAGGCGCTGGTCGACTCCGGGACGACGGCGATCGCCTACGAGACCGTGCAGACCGCCGACGGCCGGCTGCCGCTGCTCGCGCCGATGTCGGAGGTCGCCGGCCGGATGGCGCCGCAGGTGGGGGCGCACGCGCTCGAGCGGGCGCACGGCGGGCGCGGGGTGCTGCTGGGCGGGGCGCCGGGCGTGTACGCGGCCAAGGTCGTCGTCCTGGGCGCCGGGGTGTCGGGGATGAACGCGGCGGCCATCGCCCTCGGGATGCAGGCGGAGGTGATCGTGCTGGACCGCGACGTCGACAAGCTGCGCGCCGCCGACCGCATCTACCAGGGTCACCTGCAGACCGTGGCCTCCAACGCCTACGAGATCGAGCGCGCCGTGCTCGACGCGGACCTGGTGGTCGGCGCCGTCCTCGTCCCGGGCGCCCGGGCGCCGAAGCTGGTGACCGACGACGTCGTCGCCCGCATGAAGCCCGGCTCGGTGCTGGTCGACATCGCGGTGGACCAGGGTGGCTGCTTCGAGGGGACCCGTCCGACCACGCACGACGCGCCGACCTTCCGCGTGCACGGATCGGTGTTCTACTGCGTGGCGAACATGCCGGGCGCGGTGCCCAACACCTCGACCCACGCGCTGACCAACGTGACGCTCCCCTACGTGATGCGGCTGGCCGAGGAGGGGACGGCGGCGGCGGTGCGGGCCGACCGGGCGCTGGCGCACGGCGTCAACGTGGTGGCCGGGCAGGTGGTCCTGCCCGAGGTCGCCGAGGCCCACGGCATGACCGCCGTCGGGCTGGAGGAGGTGCTCGTCTGACCGGCACGCTGTCCGCCGCCCCCGGTGCCGCTGCCCCCGCTGCACCGGGGCCCGAGGTCCCGCGGGAGCTCGAGCGCGTGGTCACCGGCTACCTCGACCACCTGACCGTCGAGCGCGGCCTGGCCGCCAACACGATCACGTCCTACCGCCGCGACCTGCGCCGCTACACCGCGTTCCTGGCGGCGGCGGGCGTCCGCGGGCTGGGGGAGGTCGCCGAGTCCGACGTCGCCGCGTTCCTCGCCGCGCTGCGCCGGGGCGACGACGAGCACCCGCCGCTGTCGGCCACCTCGGCGGCCCGCGCGGTGGTCGCCGTCCGCGGGCTGCACCGCTTCGCCGCCCTCGACGGGCTGGTGACCGACGACGTCGCCGCGGAGGTCCGCCCGCCCGCCCCGGCCCGGCGGCTGCCCAAGGCCCTGCCGGTCGAGTCGGTGGTCGCGCTCGTCGAGGCCGCCGGGGCGCTCGAGGGGCCGCGGGGACTGCGCGACCGGGCGCTGCTCGAGCTGCTGTACGGCACCGGCGCGCGCATCTCCGAGGCCGTCGGGCTGAGCGTCGACGACCTCGACCGGGGACAGGCCGCCGTCCGGCTGGCCGGCAAGGGCGGCAAGCAGCGGGTGGTGCCCGTGGGCAGCTACGCGCTGCGGGCCGTGGAGGAATACCTGGTGCGGGGCCGGCCGGCGCTGGCCGCCGCCGGCACCGCCCGCGGCCGGGCCGGGGCGCTCTTCCTCAACGCCCGCGGCGGGCCGCTGTCCCGGCAGAGCGCCTGGGCGATCCTCCGGACGGCGGCCGAGCGGGCCGGGCTGACGGTCGAGGACGTCTCCCCGCACACCCTGCGGCACAGCTTCGCCACCCACCTGCTCGACGGCGGCGCCGACGTCCGCGTGGTGCAGGAGCTGCTGGGGCACGCCTCGGTGACGACCACGCAGGTCTACACGCTCGTGACGGTCGACCGGCTGCGCGAGGTGTACGCGACGAGCCACCCGCGGGCACTGACCTGACAGCGACGGCGGTGTTCCTCCGGCTACTTCTGCCGGTGGTCGCGGCCGGATGTTGCGGGTGTGTTGTCACCAGTAGACACACGGGGCGTGTCGTCGGCGTGCCTCCTGGGTGATCGCTTGCCGACTCCCTACCGTCGTGTCACCCGAGCGGTGGGGAAGACCGCATCCGGCGCGCCGCGCCGGTCCGGGCCGGAGCTGGAGGCGACACCGACCATGGCGATCCGAGGGGACGCGGCCCCCGTCGTCGCGCGCCCGCGCGACATCGAGCCCGAGATGGGCGGGGCCGCCTCGAAGCAGGACCCGGCCCGCGCGCGCCAGCGCCCGCTGCCCGAGCCCCGGCCGCTCACCCAGCACGGTCCCGCCCGCGTCATCGCCATGTGCAACCAGAAGGGCGGCGTCGGCAAGACCACGTCGACGATCAACCTGGGCGCGGCGCTGGTCGAGCACGGCCGCAAGGTGCTGCTGGTCGACCTCGACCCGCAGGGCGCGCTCTCGGTGGGTCTCGGCGTGCCGGCGCAGAACCTCGACCGCACGATCTACAACGCCCTCATGGAGCGGCGCACCACCCTCGCCGACGTCCGGGTGCCCACCGACATCCCCGGCCTGGACCTGGTGCCCAGCAACATCGACCTGTCCGCGGCCGAGGTGCAGCTGGTCAGCGAGGTCGCCCGCGAGCAGACGCTGCTGCGCGTGCTCGCCGACGTCCGCGACGAGTACGACTACGTCCTCATCGACTGCCAGCCCTCGCTCGGCCTGCTGACCGTCAACGCGCTCACCGCAGCGCAGGGCGTGATCATCCCGCTGGAGTGCGAGTTCTTCTCGCTGCGCGGCGTGGCCCTGCTGGTCGACACGATCGAGAAGGTCAAGGAGCGGCTCAACCCCGAGCTGGAGATCTCCGGGATCCTCGCCACGATGTACGACACCCGCACGGTGCACTGCCGCGAGGTGTTCAGCCGGGTCGTCGAGGCCTTCGGCGACACGGTGTTCCAGACCGTCATCCACCGCACGGTGCGCTTCCCGGAGACGACGGTCGCGGGCCAGCCGATCACCACCTGGGCGCCGACGTCGTCCGGTGCCGCGGCCTTCCGCGACCTGGCGAAGGAGGTCATCGCGCTGTGACCCGGCGTCCCGTCCTCCCCGGCGCCTCGGAGCTGTTCCGGCGCACCGACACCCCGCCGGCCGCGGAGGTCACCGAGCTGCCCAGCGTCGCGGCCACCACCAGCTCGCCGGCGCTGCGCGGCTCGGCGGCCACGCCGCGGCGCACCGCCTCGGTGCCCGGCGTCGAGGAGGCCATGCCCGGGCTGACCCTCGTGCCGGCCGGTGCCGACGCCGACCCGCTGGCCTCCTACCGGACCCCGCCCCCGGCCGCGCCCACGCTGGCGCCGCAGGCCCCGCGCACCCGCGGCAAGGCCGTGCGCGCCGAGCGGACCAAGCACGACGAGAAGATCACGGTCTACATCTCCGCCGACGAGCTGCTGGCGCTGGAGAGCGCCCGGCTCACCCTGCGCGCCCAGCACGGCGTGGCCGCCGACCGGGGCCGGATCGTGCGCGAGGCCGTCGCGGTGCTGCTGGCCGACCTGGCCGAGTCCGGCGAGGACTCGGTGCTCGTCCGCCGGCTGAAGGGCCGCTGAGCCCTACCCTCGTCGTCGTGGAGGGGACGCCGGAGGTCGCCGCGTCACCGCGGTTCACCGTCCGGCTGACCAACTTCGAGGGCCCGTTCGACCTGCTCCTGCAGCTGATCGGCAAGCACCGCCTCGACGTCACCGAGATCGCCCTCTCGCAGGTCACCGACGAGTTCATCGCCCACCTGCGCGCGCTCGGCGACGAGCTCGACCTCGACCAGGCCAGCGAGTTCCTCGTCGTCGCCGCGACCCTGCTCGACCTCAAGGCCGCCCGGCTGCTGCCGGCCGCCGAGGTCGAGGACGAGGACGACCTCGAGCTGCTCGAGGCCCGCGACCTGCTGTTCGCCCGCCTGCTGCAGTACCGCGCCTACAAGGAGGCCGCCGCGTTCCTCCGGGAGCGCGAGGCCGGCGCCGTCCTCCGCTACGGCCGCGACGCCGGGCCCGACCCGCGGTTCGCCGAGCAGGTGCCCGAGGTGCTCCTCGGCGTCACGCCGGAGCAGTTCGCCGCCCTCGCCACCCGCGTGCTCACCCCCAAGGCGCCGCCGACGGTGAGCGTCGGCCACCTGCACGCCCCGCCGGTGAGCGTGGCCGAGCAGCTGCTGGTCGTCCGCAACCGGCTGGCCGGGTCGGGGACGGCGAGCTTCCGGGCGCTGACCGCCGACTGCCAGCACACCCTCGAGGTGGTCGCGCGGTTCCTGGCGCTGCTGGAGCTCTACCGTCAGCAGCGGGTGGTGTTCGACCAGCTCACGCCGCTGGGCGAGCTGCACGTGCGCTGGGTCGGCGGAGCGCTGCCGGCGGCGCAGGACGAGGACGGCGGGACCGGCGCGGAGGAGGACGGGTGAGCGAGGAGGAGCGGCGGCCCATCTCCTGGGACGCCCTGGCCGCCGAGCTCGCCGCCACCCGGGAGGCCGCCGAGGACCGCGACGAGGACCCCGCCGTCTGGGACGCCGTCGCCGCCGAGCTGGCCGCGCGCGTCGCCGAGCGGCCGGCCCCCGAGGCCGTCGAGCCGGCGCCCGTGCCGGTCGAGGAGACGGTGCTGCCGCTGCCGGGCATGCCCGAGCCCGAGCCGGAGCCGGTCGAGGAGGCCGCGGAGGTCGCGGACCTCGACCCGGCCGCGCTGCGCGGCGGGCTCGAGGCGCTGCTGTTCGTGCTGGACAGCCCGGTCGACGAGGAGACGCTGGCCGCGTCGCTGCGCTGTCCGCTGGACCGGGCCCGGCAGGCGCTGGCCGAGCTCGCCGAGGACTACGACCGCCGCGGCGCCGGCATCACGCTGCGCCGGGTGGCCGACGGCTGGCGGCTCTACACCCGGGAGGAGCACGCCGGGGTCATCGAGCGCTACCTCGGTCACGGCCGCGGCAGCCGGCTCACCCAGGCCGCGCTCGAGACCCTCGCCGTCATCGCCTACCGGCAGCCGGTCACCCGGGCCCGGATCGCGGCGATCCGCGGCGTCGGGGTGGACGGCGTGATGCGCACCCTGCTGGCCCGCGGTCTGGTGCACGAGGTGGGCAGCGACCCCGACTCCGGCGGCGGCCTGTACGGGACCACGCCGCTGTTCCTCGAGCGGCTCGGGCTGGCGAGCCTCGGCGACCTGCCCGAGCTCGGCCCGCTGCTGCCCGAGACCGCCAGCTTCCTGGCCGACCACCCCGACGCCTGACCTCACGGACCGGACGGCGCCACCCGCGGCAGGAACGCGGCGACGTCGGCGGCGAGCCGGGCCGGCTCCTCCCAGAGCACGACGTGCCCCACGTCCGCGTACTCGACCCACCGGGCGCCCGGCACGGCCGCCACGAGCGCCCGCGCCTGCTCCGCGCCGAGGAGGTGGTCGCGCCCGCCGCTGACCACGAGCGTCGGTGCGGTGATCGTGCCGAGGTCGGTCGGCGGGCGTCCTGCGGTCAGCCCCTGCAGGCTCGCCCGCCACACGGCCGCCGGCAGCCGGAGCGCGTCGGCGGCCAGGAGGTCGGCGTACCAGCCGGGGAGGTCGGCCGCGGTCAGGCCGAGCGTGAACGTGCGCACCCACGCCGCGTCGACGGGGTCGGTGAGGCGCTCGACGTCGTCGGCGAACGGCGGCCGGCCGGTGAGGTCGCGCGGTGACCCGGCGAGGACCAGGCCGGCGACCCGGTCCGGGGCGTCCACGGCGACCTGCTGGGCCACGTACCCGCCGCTGGAGGAGCCGACGAGGACCGCCTCGGGCAGCCCGAGGGCGTCCATGGCGGCCACCACGTCGGCGGCCAGCGTGGCCGGGCCGTAGCCGCCGGGCGGCCGGTCGGCGTCCCCGTGCCCGCGCAGGTCGACCGCGACGATCCGCAGCCATGCGGGGAGCAGGGGGACCAGACGGGTGAACTCCCGCCGCGACGTCGCCCAGCCGTGCAGCAGGAGCAGCGCCGGGTGCCCGTCGGGGTGGCCGTGCTCGGTGTACCCGGTGGCGATGCCGGTCGCCAGCCGCAGTCTGCCCTCGGTGCCGGCACCCACGGGGGATCAGTTCCCGAAGAGGACGCCGGTCAGGAGCAGCAGGCCCACGAGGACGAACGCGCCGCCGGCGATCCGCCCCCGCCACAGGTGGAAGGCGCGGGCGCGGTCGGACCAGACGCCGCCGACGCCGGCGCGCTCGCGGGCCGCGGGGTTGTCCGGCGAGTGCTCCCACACCAGCCGCCGCGACAGCAGCACCAGGGCGACGCCCATCACCGCGAGCACCAGGCCCATGACCTGCTCCATCCGCACGCCGGTGATCCTCCCGCACGCGGGCGGGAGGACGGCGGCCGGAGTGGGAGACTGGAGCGGATGAACGCCCCGCGCACCGACGACGAGACCCCCGACCAGCTGCCCGACGAGCCGGCCACCACCGGCGGCGGGGAGGGCTGGTCGGAGGAGATGGAGCTCGCCCCGGCGCACCCGGCCGACCGCGCGCCCGAGCCGGAGTCCGGCCACCCGGAGGGGGAGCGGCTGCAGAAGGTGCTGGCCCGCGCCGGCGTCGGTTCCCGGCGGGTCTGCGAGGACATGATCGACCAGGGCCGGATCAGCGTGAACGGCGCCGTCGTCCAGGTGCAGGGCATGCGGGTGCACCCGCGCACCGACCACATCGCCGTCGACGGCGTCCGGCTGGAGCTGCGCGACGACCGCGTCACCTACGCCCTCAACAAGCCCGCCGGCGTCATCACCGCGATGAGCGACGACCGCAACCGCGCCACCGTCGGCGACATGGTCGGCGACCTCGCCCCGGGCCTGGTGCACGTCGGGCGGCTCGACCAGGACACCGAGGGTCTGCTGCTGGTGACCAACGACGGCGAGCTCGCCCACCGCCTGGCCCACCCCTCCTACGAGGTGAAGAAGACCTACCTGGCGCAGGTGTCGGGCTCGGTGCCGCGCGACCTGGGCAAGCGGCTGCGCCAGGGCGTCGAGCTCGAGGACGGCCCGGTGAAGGTCGACTCGTTCAAGGTCGTGGACACCCACGCCGGGCAGTCGGTGGTCGAGGTGGTGCTGCACGAGGGGCGCAAGCACATCGTGCGGCGGCTGCTGGCGCACGTCGGGCTGCCGGTGTCGCGGCTGACCCGCACCGCGATCGGCCCGGTGAAGCTCGACCGGATGCGCGTCGGGTCGATCCGCCGGCTGACCCGCGGCGAGGTCGGCCAGCTCAACGAGCTCGTCGGCCTGTAGTGCACGTGCGGAGTCGCTCGGGTGCGGAAACCGCGCACGAGCGACTCCGACGGCGAACCTAGACTCGACCAGGCACCCGCGACCCGGGCGCCGTCTGAAGGCGAACGAGGAGTGTGCATGGCCGTCCGAGCCATCCGGGGCGCGACGCAGGTCGACGCCGACGACCGGGACGAGGTGCTGGCGGCCACCCGCGAGCTGGTGAGCACCGTGATGGAGCGCAACGGCCTGGACAGCGAGCAGCTGATCAGCATCCTGTTCACCGCGACCCCCGACCTGGTGTCGGAGTTCCCGGCGCTGGCCGCCCGCGAGCTCGGCCTCGGCGACGTGCCGCTGATGTGCGCCACGGAGATCGACGTGCCGCACGCGCTGCCCCGGGTGCTGCGGCTGATGGCGCACGTGGAGACCGAGCGGCCTCGCGCCGACATCGCCCACGTGTACCTGCGCGGCGCGACCGCCCTGCGACGGGACATCGCACAGTGAGCGAGGGACGAGCGGACAGCACTGTGCGGGGCGATCGCACGGTGACCGGCGGCTTCACCGGCCAGGTGACCCTCGACGGGCCCTCGGGCACCGGCAAGTCCAGCGTCGCCCGCGCCGTCGCGACCCGGCTCGGCGCGGCCTACCTGGACACCGGCGCGATGTACCGCGCCGCGACCGTCGCCGTCCTGGACGCCGGGGTCGACCCGGAGGACGCCGCAGCGGTGGCCGGCGTCGTCGCCGGCGCTCGCATCGAGGTGGGGACGGCGGCCGACACCGAGCTGGTGCTGGTGGACGGCGTCGACGTCGCGGTGCGGATCCGCGGCGCCGAGGTGACCCGCGCGGTGTCGGCGGTCTCCGCCGTGCCCGCGGTGCGCCGGCAGCTGGTCGACCAGCAGCGCTCGCTCGTCGCCGCCGCCGACGCCGTGGTGGTCGAGGGCCGCGACATCGGCACCGTCGTCCTGCCCGACGCCACCTGCAAGATCTACCTGACCGCCGCGCCCGAGGCCCGGGCCGAGCGCCGCGCCCTGCAGCTGGGCCTGACCGAGCCGGCGGAGGTCGCCGCGCTGGCCGCCGACTTGCGGCGACGCGACGAGTACGACAGCACCCGCGAGGACAGCCCACTGCGCCCGGCCGCCGACGCGATCGTCGTGGACAGCACCGAGCTGGACCGCGACCAGGTGGTCGACCGCGTGGTCGAGCTGGCCCGCGAGTCCGTGGGGGTCTCGCGATGACCGAGGAGGGGACCGGCGCCCCGCTGCCGGTCGTGGCGATCGTCGGCCGGCCGAACGTGGGCAAGTCGACGCTGGTCAACCGCGTGCTGGGGCGCCGCGCCGCCGTCGTCCAGGACGTGCCGGGCGTGACCCGCGACCGCATCTCCTACGAGGCGCTGTGGAACGGCAAGCGGTTCACCGTCACCGATACCGGCGGCTGGGACCCCAAGGCCGAGGGCCTGGGCGCCTCGATCAGCCGGCAGGCCGAGTACGCGATGCGCACCGCCGACGTCATCGTGCTCGTCGTCGACAGCTCGGTCGGCGCGACCGACACCGACCTGGCCGCCGCGCGGATCCTGCGCCGCAGCGACCGGCCGGTGATCCTCGTGGCCAACAAGGTCGACGACGAGCGCAGCGAGGCGGGTGCCGCCGAGCTGTGGTCGCTCGGGCTGGGGGAGCCGCAGCCGATCAGCGCCCTGCACGGCCGCGGCGCCGGTGACCTGCTCGACCTGATCCTCGACGCGCTGCCGGAGGCGCCGCGGGAGCAGGAGAACGAGGGCGGCCCCCGCCGGGTGGCGCTGGTCGGCCGGCCGAACGTCGGCAAGTCCAGCCTGCTCAACCGGCTGGCCAAGGAGGAGCGGTCGGTCGTCGACTCCGTCGCCGGCACCACCGTGGACCCGGTCGACTCGATCATCACGCTCGGCGGAGAGGAGTGGCGGTTCGTCGACACCGCCGGGCTGCGCCGCAAGGTCAACACCGCCAGCGGCATGGAGTACTACGCCAGCCTGCGCACCGAGGCCGCGATCCAGGCCGCCGAGGTCGCCGTCGTGCTGCTCGCCGCCGACGAGGTGATCAGCGAGCAGGACCAGCGGGTGATCACGCAGGTGATCGAGGCCGGGCGCGCCCTGGTCATCGCGATCAACAAGTGGGACACCCTCGACGAGGACCGCCACGACCAGCTGGAGCGGGAGATCGAGCGCGACCTCGCGCGGGTGCGCTGGGCCAGCCGGGTGAACATCTCGGCCGCCACCGGCCGCGGTGTCGGCAAGCTGGCCGACCACCTGCGCGCCGCGCTCGCGTCGTGGGAGACCCGGGTGCCGACGGCGGAGCTGAACCAGTACGTGCGCGCCCTGGTCCAGGAGACGCCCCCGCCGGCCCGTGGCGGCCGCGCGCCGAAGATCAAGTACGTGACGCAGGCCGACGTCCGGCCGCCGCGGTTCGTCGTCTTCTCCACCGGTTTCCTCGAGGCCGGCTACCGCCGATTCCTCGAGCGCAAGCTGCGGGAGCGCTGGGGCTTCGGCGGGACGCCGATCGACATCTCGGTCAAGGTGCGCGAGGGCCGGGAGAGCGAGCGCCGCAAGAGCCTGTGACCGGGTGGCGATGACTTCCGCCGCCGGGGTCGGTCGAGTACGACGGAACCCACCGATCCGGCCCCGGAGGCAGTCATGACCGCACCGCAGACGTCCACGCTCGAGGTCCCCGGGGCCGTGCTGGTCTACGACGTCCGGCCGGGGGACGGGTCGTCGGCCGAGCCGCCGCTGTTCGTCTTCGGCTCGCCGATGGCGGCCTCGGGGTTCGCCACGGTCGCCGCTGCGTTCCCCGAGCGCACCGTGGTCACCTACGACCCGCGGGGTGCCGAGCGCAGCCGGCGGACGGACGGCGCGGCGACGTCGACCCCGCAGGAGCACGCCGACGACCTGGCCCGGCTGGTCGAGGCGGTGGGCGGGGGACCGGTGGACATGCTGGCCACCAGCGGGGGAGCGATCAACGCGCTGGTGCTGGTGTCGCGGCGGCCGGAGCTGGTCCGCACGCTGGTGGCCCACGAGCCGCCGGCGGTGGCCCTGCTGCCGGACCGGGAGGAGGCGGCGGCCGCCTGCCGGCACGTGTCGCAGACCTATCAGCGCGCCGGCTTCGGGCACGGGATGGCCGAGTTCATCCGGCTGGTCATGCACTCCGGCCCGATCCCGGCGGACTGGGCCGACACGCCGGCGGACCCGGCGGTGTTCGGCCTGCCGACCGAGGACGACGGGTCGCGGGACGACGTCCTGCTCGGGCAGAACATGGACACCAACCCGACGTCGGAGTTCGACCTCGAGGCCTTGCGGACGGCGTCCACCCGGATCGTGCCGGCCGTCGGCGCCAACTCCGCCGGGCAGCTGGCGCACCGCGGCGGTGAGGCCGTGGCCGAGGCGCTGGGGACCGCCGCCGTCGTCTTCCCCGGCGACCACGGCAGCTGGACCGACGGCGGCCACGGCGACCCGGCCGACGCCACCGCCTTCGCCGCGCGGCTGCGCGAGGTGCTGGGCGTCGGGATGCTGCAGGAGCTCCCGGCCGGCGGCTGACCCGCGGCTGCCCCGTCGCGGAGCCGGCCGGCCGGTGCGGTAACCTGCTCTGGCAGCGATCGGGCGGTGCGAGCCGCCCGGCGCTCGGGCTGTAGCGCAGCTTGGTAGCGCACTTGACTGGGGGTCAAGGGGTCGCAGGTTCAAATCCTGTCAGCCCGACAGTGCAGGTCAGAGGCGAGTCGACGACTGGGTCGGCTCGCCTCTGACGCGTCCTGGCCCGCCTGGTCGGGCCACCGCATGAGCTCCGCGAGCCACCGGTGGCACGAGGTCAGCGGCGGGCCGGCTGAGCGGCGCGGTACCGGGCGAGGTGGTCGCGGAAGCCGTCGAGGAGGAACGCCCGGGCCTTCCGGCTGACCGGCGCGGCCGCGGCGACCAGGTCGAACCCGTGGAACGCGCCCGGGTACACCTCGTAGGTCACCGGTACCCCGGCCGCCCGGAGGCGCTCGCACCAGTCGACGACCTCGTCGTGGAACGGCTCGATGTCGCCGACGAAGGTCAGCGTGGGCGGCAGGCCGGCGAGGTCGGCAGCCCGCGCCGGGGCGGCGTGGGGCGGGATGTCCCCGCCGCGGAGGTCGCCGAGGTAGAGGTCCCAGGCGGCGGTGTTGGTGTTCGTGTTCCACACCGGCGTCGTGTTGTCCCGGGACGACGCGGTCGGGCGGTCGTCGATCATCGGGTACAGCGGCAGCTGGAAGGCGACGGCGACCTCGCCGCGGTCGCGGGCGAGCAGGGTGACCGCCGCGGTCAGGCCGCCGCCGGCGCTCTCGCCGCCCACGACGAGCTGGTCGTCGGCGACGCCCAGTTCCCCGGCGGAGTCACGCAGCCACAGCAGCGCGTCGTAGCAGTCGTCGAGGGCCGCGGGGTAGGGAGCGTCGACGGAGAGGCGGTAGTCGGGCAGGACGACGACGGCGTTGCTGACCGTGACCAGCCGCCGGGCGGTGGCCAGGCTCTGCTCCGGTGTGCCGATGGCGTAGCCGCCGCCGTGGATCCACAGCACCCCGGGCACGCCCTGGCGGGGGACCGCCGGGCGGACGACGACCAGGCGCAGCGGGGACCCGTCGCGGCGGGTGGCCCAGCGCTGGCTCACCTCGACGTCCCCACGGACCCGGCTCTTCTCCTGTCCCGGGCGGTGGCGCCGACGGGCAAGCGCGTTCATGACCCGGACCTGCCGCCGGTAGCCCTCCGGTGTGCTGGGGGTCAGCCGGCTCAGCAGCCGACCGGCCCGCTCCAGGCCGGGGTCGACCTGGTAGTCGGACTCGCTCATCGACGCGTTCCTCCTCGGGTGTCTGCGTCCTCGACAGCGCTCGTGGCGTCGCCCCCCTCAGAGGCGGCGCTGCAGCCATCCTGGCCGTCGCGACGGTCCCGGCCCAGGTCTCAGAACGGTGGCGGCTCGTCCTCGAGGCCGACCGGGTCCGGCGCTGCCGGCGGGCCGGTGTGCACGCGGGTGCCGGTGAGGGGCAGGAGGGGTGGGTCGGTGCCGCGTGCTCGTCGTGCGATGTCGGCTCGTCGTCTTCGGTGGGGCCGGCTGGTGCGGGTGACGCCGGAGGGGGTGGTGACGGTGAGTGTCCCGTCGGGCGCCATCCGGTAGACCCAGCCGCGGGCGTGGGTCTTGAGCCGGTGGTGGCGGCGGCACAGGCAGCACAGGTTCTGGCAGGAGGTCTCGCCGC
>NZ_JBJGZX010000042.1:0-41087 GCF_054050735.1 Blastococcus sp. SYSU D00813 | reverse complement strand
GGGCCGGCGGGCGCCCGCGGCCTCCGGGCGCTTGGATACACCCGCCGGGAGGCCCCCCCCCCCCCCCCCCCCCCCCCCCCCCCCCCCCTCCACTCAGGCCAGCTGCTGCCAGGCGGCGCGACGGGCGGCCTGCTCGTCGGGGTCGGGCACCGGAAGCGAGGCCAGCAGCCGCTGGGTGTACGGGTGCTGCGGCGCGCCGAGCACCTGCTCCCCGGTCCCCTCCTCGACCAGCTCGCCGCGGTAGAGCACCGCGATCCGGTCGGCGAGCAGGTCGACCACGGCCAGGTCGTGGCTGATGAACAGGCAGGCGAAGCCCAGCTCGCGCTGCAGCTCGTCGAACAGGTCGAGCACCCGCGCCTGCACCGAGACGTCGAGGGCGGACGTCGGCTCGTCGGCGATGAGCAGCTCCGGGCCGAGCGCGAGGGCCCGCGCCAGGCTGGCCCGCTGCCGCTGCCCGCCGGAGAGCTCGTGCGGGAAGCGGTCCCCGAACGACCTCGGCAGCTGCACCGCCTCGAGCAGCTCGTCGACCCGGCCGCGGGCGGCGTGGGCGTCGCGGGCCCGGCCGTGCACGACCAGCGGCTCGGCGACGGCCTGCGCGATGGTGAGCAGCGGGTTGAAGCTCGACGCCGGGTCCTGGAAGACGAACCCGATCCGCTCCCGCACCGGGCGGAAGCGGCGCTCCTTGACGCCGTTCATCTCCGTGCCGAGCACCGACAGCGACCCGCCGGTGACCTTGGTCAGGCCGGCGATGGCCCGCCCGATCGTGGTCTTGCCGCTGCCGCTCTCCCCGACCAGACCCAGGACCTCGCCGGGCCGGATCGAGAAGCTGACGCCGTCGACCGCGGTGAAGTCCGGCTTGCGCAGCCGGCCCGGGTAGACGATCCGCAGGTCGCGGGCCTCGACCACCGGCGCGGCCTCCGCCCAGCCCACGGGCCGCGCGGCCGCGCGCTCGGCCGTGCGCGCCCGGCCCTGCCCGAGCCGCGGCACCGAGCCGAGCAGCTGCTTCGTGTACTCCTCGTGCGGGTTCGCGAACAGGGTCCGGACGTCGGCCTGCTCGACCAGCTCGCCCTGGTACATGACCGCGACCCGGTCGGCGAGGTCGGCCACGACGCCCATGTTGTGCGTGATCAGCACGATCGCGGTGCCGAACTCGTCGCGGCAGCGGCGCAGGAGGTCGAGGATCTCGGCCTGCACCGTGACGTCGAGGGCGGTGGTCGGCTCGTCGGCGATGATCACGCCGGGGTCGAGCACGAGCGCCTGCGCGATGACGATGCGCTGCTTCTGCCCGCCGGAGAACTGGTGCGGGTACGAGTCGATCCGCTTCTCGGGCTCGGGGATGCCGACCCGGCGCAGGACGTCGATCGCCTTGGCGCGGGCCTCGGCACGCGAGAGCCGGCCGTGCGCCCGCAGGCCCTCGATGATCTGCCAGCCCACCGGGTAGACGGGGTTGAGCGCGGTCGAGGGCTCCTGGAAGACCATCGCCGCGTCCCGCCCGCGGATCTCCCCGAGCCCGGACCGCTTCAGCGTCACCACGTCGGCGCTGCTGCTGCCGTCCTTGCGGGTCAGCAGCACCGCGCCGCGGGTGGTGGCGGTCTCCGGCAGCAGACCGAGGATGCTGCGCGCGGTCACGGTCTTGCCGCTGCCGCTCTCCCCGACCACGGCGAGCACCTCGCCGGGCGCCACCTGCAGGGACACGTCCTGGACGGCGACCACCCGGCCGGCGTCGGTGGCGAAGGTGACCGAGAGGTCCCGGATGTCGACGACGGGGTCCATCGCTCGCTCCCTCATGACGTGGACTCGATCCCGGCCAGCCCGCCCGGACCGGCGCCCAGCGGGCCGCCGGGCACAACGGTGACCTCGCCGGTCTCGCCGGCCTCGGCCGCCCGCCGGCTGCGCAGCCGCGGGTCGGCCAGGTCGTTGAGGCTCTCCCCCACCAGCGTCAGGCCGAGGACGACCAGCACGATCGCCAGGCCGGGGAACACCGACGTCCACCAGATGCCGCTGGTGACGTCGGACAGCGCCCGGTTGAGGTCGAAGCCCCACTCGGCGGCCGCGGTCGGCTCGATGCCGAAGCCGAGGAAGCCCAGCGACGCCAGGGTGAGGATCGCCTCCGACGCGTTGAGCGTGAGGATCAGCGGCAGCGTGCGGGTCGCGTTGCGCAGCACGTGCCGGGTCATGATCCGCCAGTGGTTGGCGCCGATCACCTTGGCCGACTCCACGTACGCCTCGGCCTTGATCCGCACCGTCTCGGCGCGGACCACCCGCAGGTACTGCGGGATGTAGATGACGGTGATGGCGATCGCCGCGGCGAACACACCGCCCCACAGGCTCGACTGCCCGCCGCTGATGACGATCGCGGTGACGATGGCCAGCAGCAGCGGCGGGAAGGCGTAGATGGCGTCGGCGATCACGACGAGCACCCGGTCCAGCCAGCCGCCGAAGTAGCCCGAGACCAGCCCGAGCAGCACGCCGAGGAACAGCGACAGCACGATCGCGACCACGATGACGGCCAGCGCCGTCCGCGTCCCGTAGATCACCCGGGAGAGGACGTCGTAGCCGCCGACGGTGGTGCCCAGCCAGTGCTCGCCCGACGGGGACTGCTGGGCGCCGAAGGGCCCGTCGGCGTCGCGCAGCTGGTTGTAGCCGTAGGGCGCGAGCAGGTCGGCGAGCAGCGCCGTCAGCAGGAACAGCCCGGTCAGCACGAGGCCGGCGACGAGCATGCCGCGCTGCAGCCCGACGGACTGCTTGAGCTGCCGCACCAGGGGCAGCCCGCGGCGGCGGCGGACCGGGGCGTCGGGGGCCGCAGCGGTGGTGGCCATCAGTACCTCACCCGGGGGTCGATCAGGGCGGCGATGACGTCGACGACGAAGTTGGTGACCGCGACGACCACCGCCAGCAGCACCACCAGCCCCTGGACGGCGACGAAGTCGCGGGCCTGCAGGAACTCCGACAGCTGGAAGCCCAGGCCGCGCCACTCGAAGGTGGTCTCGGTGAGCACCGCGCCGCCGAGCAGCAGCGCGACCTGCAGGCCGACGACGGTGATGATCGGGATGAGCGCGGGCCGGTAGGCGTGCTTGCGCAGCAGCCGGCGCTCGCTGACGCCGCGCGAGCGCGCCGCCTCGACGTAGCCCATGTTCAGCGTGCCGATCACGTTGGTGCGGACCAGCCGGAGGAAGACCCCGGCGGTGAGCAGGCCGAGGGCGACGGCGGGGAGCACGGCGTGCTCCAACACGTCGCGGATCACCTCGCCGTTGCCGGTCTTGATCGCGTCGACGAGGTAGATGCCGGTCGGGTCGTCCACCGAGGTCTGGATGAGGATCTCGCTGCGGGTCGAGGCCCGGCCGTTGGCCGGCAGCCAGCCCAGGCCGCTGCTGAACACCAGCTTGAGCACCATGCCGGCGAAGAAGACCGGCGTCGCGTAGCAGAGGATCGCGAAGACGCGCAGGACGGCGTCGGGCCACCGGTCGCGCGCGTAGGCCGCGAACCGGCCCAGCGGGATGCCGACGACGAAGGCCACGATCAACGCGTAGAAGGCCAGCTCGAGGGTCGCGGCGCCGAAGTCGGCGAGCACCTCGGTGACGGGCTGGTTGGTCGACAGCGTGGTGCCGAAGTCCAGCCGGACCAGGTCGCCCAGGTACTCCAGGTACTGGGTGAACAGCGGCCGGTCGTACCCGGCGGCGGCGACCCGCTCGGCCAGCTCCGCGGGGCCGAGCCGGCCGCCCAGCGCCGCGGTGATCGGGTCACCGGTCGTGCGCATGAGGAAGAAGACCGTCGTCACCAGGACGAAGATCGTCGGGAAGATCAACAGGAACCGGACCGCGATGTAGCTGCCCAGCCCGCCGCCGCTGCGGCGTCGGCGCGTGGGGCCCGCGGCCTCCGGTACGGCGACCGGCTCGCCGGTCAGCTCGGTGCTCGTGGTGGTCATCTCTCCTGCTCGTCCTCCGCCGGCGGCGGGCCGCACATGGGGAGGCCCCGGGTGATCGCCGCGAGGCCGATCACCCGGGGCCGGGTGGTGCTGGGGTGCCGTCAGGCCCGCTCGAGAGCCCCGTAGCGGAACTTGAACGACGGGTCCAGGGTGTCCTGGGCCCCGGTCACGCCGGCGCGGACGACGGCGATCTGCGCACCCTGCAGGTAGGGCAGCGTCGACAGGTCGGCGGCGACGAGGTCCTGGATCTGCTCGATCAGGGCCGTGCGCGCTGCCTCGTCCGGCGTGGCCAGCTGCTGCAGGATCAGGTCGTTGACCTGCTGGTTGTCGTAGTGGTTGCTGAGGAAGTTCTCCGTGAGGAAGAACGGCGTCAGGTAGTTGTCGGCGTCGGAGTAGTCCGGGAACCAGCCCAGCTGGTAGGCGGGGTAGGTGTCGGCGACGCGCTGCTCGGAGTACTGCGTCCACTCCGTCGTCTGCAGGTCGACGGTGAACAGGCCGCTGGCCTCCAGCTGGTCCTTGATCAGCGCGTACTCGTCACCCGACGACGGGCCGTAGTGGTCGTTCGAGTACTGCAGCGACAGCTGCACCGGCGTCTGCACGCCGGCCGCCTGCAGGCGCTGGGCCGCACGCTCGGCGTCCGGGCCGCCCTGGCCGTCGCCGTAGAGCTCCTGCAGCGACTGGGTCGCGCCGGTCAGGCCGTCCGCGACGTAGGAGTACAGCGGGGTGTAGGTGCCCTTGTAGACCTGGTCGGCGAGCTCCTGCCGGTCGAGCAGGTCGGCCATCGCCTGGCGGACGGCGAGCGCCTTGGCCGGGTCGGCCTCGGCGGTCGTCGCGCCGTAGGGCTGGGTGTTGAAGTTGAAGACGATGTAGCGGATCTCGCCGCCGGGGCCGTCGACGACCTCGACGTCGTCGTTGCCGCGCAGGTCCTCGACGTCGGTCGCGGTCAGGCTGCGGTAGGCGACGTCGACCGCGCCCTCCTCGATGTCCAGCTTCAGGTTCGAGGACTCGGCGTAGTAGCGGACGTTGATCGTGTCCGTCTTCGGCGCGCCGAGCAGGCCCTGGTAGTCGGGGTTGGCCTCGTAGGAGATCAGGTCGTTGATCTCGTAGCTGGTGATCACGTACGGGCCGGCGAAGGCGTTGCCCTCGACGATCTCGTCGTCCGGGGTCAGCGAGTCGGCCGAGAAGACGTCCTCGTCGACGATCGGACCCACCGGGCTGGAGAGCACCTGCGGGAAGGTCTGGTCGTCGGGCTGCGCCAGGTTGAACACGACGGTGGTGTCGTCGGGCGCCTCGACGCTCTCGAGGTTGGCCAGCAGCGAGGACGGGCCGTTCTCGTCGGCGATCGCGACCTGGCGGTCGAACGAGAACTTGACGTCCGAGGAGGTCAGCTCGTTGCCGTTGGCGAAGGTCAGGCCCGGCTTGAGGGTGACCGTGTACTGCGTCGGCGAGGTGAACTCCGCCGACTCGGCGATGTCCGGCTCCACCTCGGGGCTGCCCAGAGGGGTGTTGAGCAGGAACGGGTAGACCTGGTTCATGACGGCGAAGGAGCCGTTGTCGTAGGAACCGGCCGGGTCGATCGTCGTGATCTTGTCGGTCGTGCCGATGATCAGCGCGTCGCCGCCACCGCCACCGCCGCCCGAGCCGCCGTCGTCACCGGAACCGCCGCACGCGGAGAGGGCCAGGGCCGTCACCGCGATGCCTGCCGTGGCCGCACGCATGCGGCGCCCACTGCTTCCCAGGGGGGTCATCCACTACCTCGTCTACGACTGTGGTCGCTCGCCGTCTCTCGCGGCGAGGGAGCCAACTCCACTCGAACTGTTGGCTACCCATGGGTAGCACGTCGCTCAGCGCTGAGGAACAGCTCGGAGGATGTTCATCGGATCGTGACGCTCGCCGGAGATCATCCGGTGGATCATTCGCGACTCGGGCGGCGATCCGCCCCGGTGGTCACGCGTCGATCCGGCGGCGGCCCTCGAACGCGCGGCCCAGCGTCACCTCGTCGGCGTACTCCAGGTCGCCGCCGACCGGCAGCCCGCTGGCCAGCCGGGACACCGCCAGACCCATGGGCGCGACCAGCCGCGCGAGGTACGCCGCGGTCGCCTCGCCCTCGAGGTTGGGGTCGGTGGCGATGATCAGCTCGGTGACCTGACCGTTCATCAGCCGGGTCATCAGCTCCTTGACCCGCAGGTCGTCGGGGCCGATGCCCTCGATCGGGCTGATGGCGCCGCCGAGCACGTGGTAGCGGCCGCGGAACTCCCGGGTGCGCTCGATCGCGACGACGTCCTTGGGCTCCTCGACGACGCAGATGACGTCCTCGGTGCGGCGGGGGTCGCGGCAGATGCGGCACTGCTCGCCCTCGGCCACGTTGAAACACGTCACGCAGAAGCGCACCTCCGCCTGCACGCGCTGCAACGCGGCGACGAGCCGGCCGACGTCGGCGGACTCCGCCGCGAGCAGGTGGAAGGCGATGCGCTGCGCGCTCTTGGGCCCGACGCCGGGGAGGCGGCCGAGCTCGTCGATGAGGTCCTGGACGGCCCCCTCGTACACGGGATGACTCCTGTCGGTTCTCTGCGGGTGCCCGGCTCAGGCGCCGGGCAGCCCCAGCCCGCCGCCGAGGCCACCGGCGAGGGGGCCCATGCGGCTGGCGGCCAGCTCGTTGGCGGCGCGGCCGGCGTCGCGGACGGCGGCCACGACGAGGTCCTGCAGCGTCTCGAGGTCGTCCGGGTCGACGGCGGCCGGCGAGATGGTGACCGCGGTCAGCTCGCCGCTGCCGGTCATCGTCGCGGTGACCAGGCCACCGCCGGCCGAGCCGGTCACCTGCTCGTTCGCCAGCTGCTCCTGGGCGGCGACCAACTGCTGCTGCATCTGCTGCGCCTGCTGCATGAGCTGCTGCAGGTCGGGGGCGCCTCCACCGGGGAACATGCGTCGAGCGTAGGCCCGGGGGACGACGTCCGTGGCAGGCTCGGGCCCGTGCGGCGTGCCGGGGTGGGGATGGTCCTGGTCACCCTGGTGCTGGCCGGCTGCGGCGGCGGCTCGGCGGACGCGGGCGCGCCCGCTCCGTCGTCGTCCGCGTCGCCGGCCACCGCGTCGGCGTCGCTCGTGCCGGTCCCCTCGTCGGCGGCCCCGCCGGGGACCCCCGCTCCCCCGTCCCCGTCGCTCGTCCCGCCGTCCCCGGCGCCGGCACCGGTCGTCGTCCTCGACCCCGGCCACAACGGCGGCAACGCCGCCGCGCCCGGGGTGGTGGACGCGCCCGTGCCGGACGGCGCGGGCGGCACGAAGGCCTGCAACACCACCGGCACCGCGACCGACGCCGGGTACCCGGAGCACGCCTTCACCTGGGACGTCGCGCTGCGCGCCCGGGACCTGCTCACCGCGGCCGGCGTCGAGGTGGTGCTGACCCGCGCCGACGACACCGGGGTCGGCCCCTGCGTGGACGTGCGCGGGGCGCTGCCCGGGCAGGTGCGCGCGGCGGCGTTCGTCGGCATCCACGGCGACGGCGCCGCGCCGGCCGGCCGCGGCTTCCACGTGATCACGTCGTCGCTGGACCCGGCCGGCCCGCAGGTGGCGGCGGGCACCGACGCGCTCGCCCGCGCGCTGCGCGACGCGCTCGCGCCCGTGGTGCCACCGGCCACCTACGTCGGGTCCGGCGGCCTGGACGACCGCCCCGACCTGGCCGCGCTGAACCTGGCGACGACGCCGGCGGTCTACGTCGAGTGCGGGAACATGCGCAACGCCGCCGACGCCGCGCTGATGAGCGACGCCGCCGGCCGGCAGGTGCTCGCCGAGCGGCTGGCGGCGGGGGTGCTCACCTTCCTCGGCAGGTGAGCACCCGGGACGGACCGACTCCGGGGTGCCGCGGCGCCCGCGGCGCCTCGCGGGGAGGAGTCAGGCCTTCACTCGTCGATCGGGCGGGCGCCGAGCTGGGCGCGCAGCAGGGAGAGCGCGGCCTGCTCGGGGTCGACGGCGGGCGCCGGCTCGCGGTCGTCGGAGGCCTCCGCCTCGCGCTCGGCCATGAGCTCGCGCGCCTCGGCGGCCTCGGCGGCCGCCTGCGCCTCGCGCACGGCCTCCCGGTCCACCGCCGGGGCGCGGCCCGGGGCGGCCGGGCGGCCGGCGCCCTCGACGACGGCCTGCACCTTCCACCGGACGCCCAGCAGCTCGTGCAGCGCCGTCCGGACGATCTCCTGGTTCAGCTCGTCGCCGAGCATCTTGGCCAGCGCCGGGGAGGTCATGGCCAGGTGCAGGGTGCCGCCGGCCAGGTCGTGCACCTGCGCCGACTTGAGCAGCGCCTCGGTGGTCCGCTTGTGCTTGCGGACGACGGCGAGCAGCTCCGGCCACACCCGCCGGACGTCGGCGGTGGTCAGGTCGCTCCCGGACGCCGGCCCGGCGCCGTCGGGCGGGTTCGCCGAGACGACGGGCGTGGGTTCTCCGCCGCGCGGCGCGGGCGCGGACTCCGCGGCCGCCCGGGGCGGTGCGCTCTCGCGCGGCGTGCCGACGCGGGCCGCGGCGGCGCGGGCGGCCGCCGGCTCGGCCGGGTGCGGCCAGTCCTCGTCGTCGGTGGGCTCGGGCGGCAGGGGGATGTCGGGCTCGTCGGTGGCCACCCGGCGGCGGGGCGCCTCCTCCGCCGCGGCGGGCGCGGGCGGGCGGGCGGGCGCGGCCGGGGCGGCGGGGGCCGGGGTGCGGGCGCCGGACCCGGGCTGCACCGTCTCCGGCCAGTCGTCATCCGCAGCCGGAGCGGGGGCCGCCGCCGGAGCGGGGGCCGCCGCCGGAGCGGGCGCCGGCGCGCTCGCCGCCGGGGCGACGGGGGCGGACCGCTCGCGCGCGGGCGGCGCCTGCTCGGGAGCCGGCTCGACGGGGGCGGGGGGTGTCGCGGGCGGTGCGGCCGGAGCCGAGGGCGCGGCCGGGGCAGCGGCGGACTGGGACCTGCGGACGAACTCGCGGCGCGGCGCGCCGGAGGGAGCGGGCGACGCCGGGGCCTCGGCGGCCGGGCGGGCGGGCGCCGCCTCCCGGACGGGCGTCTCCCGCACGGGCGCCTCCCGCACGGGGACGTCGCCCGCGGGGCGTCCCGCGTGCTCGCCGGCGATGGACATCCGCCGCTCCAGGCGCTCGAGACGCTGGAGGGTGGCGGCCGCCGCGTCGTCGGTGCCGGGCAGGAGCATGCGGGCGCAGACGAGCTCGAGCAGCAGCCGCGGCGCCGTCGTCCCCCGCATCTCGGTGAGCCCGGCGTGGACCGTGTCGGCCATCCGCGAGAGCGTCGCCGAGCCCAGCGCGCGGGCCTGGGAGCTCATGAGGTCCAGCCGGTCGGGCGGGCAGTCGAGCAGCCCGTTGCCGCCGGCCTCGGGCACCGCGTCCAGGACGATGAGGTCGCGCAGCCGGTCGAGCAGGTCGGTGGCGAACCGGCGCGGGTCGTGGCCGGCCTCGACCACCCGGTCGACGGCCCGGAAGACGCCGGGCGCGTCGGAGGCGGCCAGCGCGTCGATGGTCTCGTCGAGCAGCGCGTCGTCGGTGACGCCGAGCAGGCCGACCGCGGAGGCGTAGGTGACCCCCTCGGGGCCGGCGCCGGCGAGCAGCTGGTCGAGGATCGACAGCGAGTCGCGGACCGAGCCGCCGCCGGCGCGGACCACGAGCGGGAACACGGTCGGCTCGACGGTGACGCCCTCGGCGGCGCAGGTGCGCTCCAGCAGGCCGCGCAGCGTCGACGGCGGCACGAGCCGGAACGGGTAGTGGTGGGTGCGCGAGCGGATGGTGGGCAGCACCTTGTCCGGCTCGGTCGTGGCGAAGACGAAGACGAGGAACTCCGGCGGCTCCTCGACCACCTTGAGCAGGGCGTTGAAGCCCTGCGTGGTGACCATGTGGGCCTCGTCGACGATGTAGACCTTGTAGCGGCTGTTGACCGGCGCGAAGAAGGCGCGTTCGCGCAGGTCGCGGGCGTCGTCGACGCCGCCGTGGCTGGCCGCGTCGATCTCGATGACGTCGAGCGAGCCGGGGCCGTCGGGCGCCAGCGCGACGCAGGAGCCGCAGACGCCGCAGGGGGTCGAGGTGGGGCCCTGCTCGCAGTTCAGCGAGCGGGCGAGGATGCGCGCCGAGGAGGTCTTGCCGCAGCCGCGGGGGCCGCTGAACAGGTAGGCGTGGTTGATCCGGCCGCCGTCGACGGCGTTCACCAGCGGGGCGGTGACGTGCTCCTGCCCGACCACCTCGGCGAAGGTCGCCGGGCGGTACTTCCGGTAGAGCGCCAGAGCCACGGACGCAGG
This sequence comes from Blastococcus sp. SYSU D00813, assembly GCF_054050735.1. Taxonomy (NCBI): domain Bacteria; kingdom Bacillati; phylum Actinomycetota; class Actinomycetes; order Geodermatophilales; family Geodermatophilaceae; genus Blastococcus; species Blastococcus sp. SYSU D00813. Next base: position 30,914 of record NZ_JBJGZX010000042.1, on the reverse strand, counting down.
TTACGTGGAGGGACCGACGGCGGAGCGCACACGCGGCGGGACGCCGGACACAGCCGTCGCCGACCGCCGACGACGTCCGCGGACCGCTCTGCGGCCGCTTCCCGGACCTCGCCGGCCGGATCCCGTCGGGATCGTCCGCAGGCCACCGGCGAGGTGACCCGGAAAAGGAAAGGGACCCCCCGCGCACCCGCCAGAGCCCGCTTATCCTTGCTGCCTTCCGGCCCTGGGGAGGTTCACAGGGTGACGCCACACGAGGGGTCTGCGCCCACTGTAGAGGAAAGCGCTCGGACCCCGGGGAGGCCGCCCCCTACGCTGACCCCATGACGCTGTGGCCCCGTCCCGAGGCTCGCCCCGAGCCTGCGAGGGGTGAGGAGGACGGGGTCCTCCTCCTGCCCCCGCCCCGCTCCTGACCCGGAGCGCCGCGCACCCCTGACGCCCGCCGGCTGCGCGCCGGCCGTCCGCCCGTGCTCCGGACCGCCGTCCCCCGATCCGGAACCGTCCAGGAGCGTCATGTCCACCCCCTCTCCCATCGCGCCCGCGCGCGACGTCTCCTCCGCGGCGTCCCGCCGCGGCTTCCTGCTCGTCGTCCTCGCCGCCCTGTGCTGGGGGACGTCGGGGATCAGCGGCCGCGTCGTGGCCGACCGCAGCGACCTCTCCCCGCTCGACGTCGCGTGGTACCGGCTGGCGATCGGCGCGGTGGTGCTGCTGGCCGCCTGGGCGCTGACCGCCCGGCGGCGCACCACCGCCGTCGCGGTGACCAGGCCGGTCGTCCTGCGGCTGGTGCTCGTCGGCGCCGGGCTCGCCGCCTACCAGCTGGCCTACTTCAGCGCGGTCGCCCGGGCCGGGGTCAGCATCGCGACCCTCGTGGCCCTGGGCCTGGCCCCGCTGCTCATCGCCGTGGGCGCGGCGCTGCTGGGGCACGGCCGGCCCAGCCGGACGACGGTCGTCGCGCTGGCCGTCGCGCTGGCCGGGCTGACCCTGCTGGTCGGGGCGTCGGCCGGCGCCGACACCGGGACCGCCGTCCTCCTCGGCACCCTGGTCGCCTCCGGTTCGGCACTCGGGTACGCCGTCGTCACCCTCGCCGGGGGCGGCGTGCCGGCCGGCGTGCCGGTGACCCTGGTGGGCTTCGGCGGCGGGGCGCTGCTGCTCACGCCGGCGGTGCTGGCCGCGGGGCTCACCGTCCCGACCGACCCGGTGGCCGTCGCGGTCCTGCTCTACCTCGGGTTCGTGCCGAGCGCGCTGGCCTACGGCCTCTTCTTCACGGGTGTGCGCACGGTGCCGGGGGCGGTCGCGTCGATCGTGACGCTCCTGGAGCCGCTCACCGCGACGGCGCTGGCCACCGCGTTCCTCGGGGAGCGGCTGGCGCCGGGTGCGGTCGTCGGCGGGCTGCTCCTGCTGGCCGCGGTCGCCGGCCTCTACCTGCGGGAGCTGGGTCGCGCCCCGGAGGCCGAGGGCGGGCTGTGACGACGACGGGCCCCCGGCTGGACGCCGGGGGCCCGTCGCGGGGAGCGGAGGATGGGAGATTCGAACTCCCGAGGGGTTGCCCCCAACCCGCTTTCCAAGCGAGCGCCATAGGCCACTAGGCGAATCCTCCAGTGCGCCCAGACTACCGGGCGCAGCCGCGGCGGTCAGCCGCGGCTCCCCGGCGCGTGGCCCGCCCTCACGTGGCGACCGCGATCACGATCGTGGGAGGCTCCGCCCACCGCTCGCGCCGCCGCCCGTGCGGGGTTGAGGCGCGGGTGCGTGGGAATGGCAGGCCGGACGCGGCCGAACGACGGCTGCGGGCAGGAGTTGGGAGGCGAGCGTGATGAGCACAGACGAGCCACGACCGGAGGTCGTCGACGCCATCGTCGCGGTGCTCAAGGGCGCCGACCCGGCGGGCCTGCCGGCCGGCGCGACGGCCGGGGAGAAGCAGGCCGCGAAGGACCGCTACCTCACCGAGTTCGCCGCCGAGCGCAGCAAGCGGGACCGGCAGACGCAGGCCTGGGAGCTGCTGCTCACCCGCAGCTACGACGAGCCGCCCACCTGGCAGCGGCTGTTCGACGACCTCTCCCCCGACGCCGTCGAGGAGCTGGGCACGCTGTACGACGCCCTCCCGGCCGGCGCCCAGGAGGAGTACGCCCGGCGCTTCGGCGTGCCCAGCACCGTCTGACCCGCGTGCGACTCCGGGCGCGGGGCGGGTAGGGAGCACCGGTGCAGGTCGTCGGGCCCGGTCATCTCGTCTCGGGGCGCTATCGGCTGCTCGCGCAGATCGCGGGCGGCGGCATGGGCACGGTCTGGCGCGCCCGTGACGAGCTGCTCGGCCGGCAGGTGGCGGTCAAGCAGATCGTGCCGCCCGCGGGCGCGGACGAGGAGCTGGTCGACCAGCAGCGCCAGCGCGCGCTGCGGGAGGGGCGGATCGCCGCCCGGCTGAGCCACCCGCACGCGATCTCGGTGTACGACGTCGCCACCGACGGCGGGTCGCCCTGGCTGGTCATGGAGTACCTGCCCTCGCGCAGCCTGGCGCAGGTGCTGTTCGAGGACGGCCCGCTGCGCGCCGACCAGGTCGCGCAGATCGGCGCCCAGGTGGCCGACGCGCTGGCCGCCACGCACGCGGCCGGCATCGTGCACCGCGACGTGAAGCCGGCCAACGTGCTCGTCGGCCAGGGCGGCGACGTCGAGGGCCTGGTCAAGATCACCGACTTCGGCATCTCCCATGCCATCGGCGACGTCACGCTCACCCAGACCGGGCAGCTCACCGGCACGCCGGCCTTCCTCGCCCCGGAGGTCGCCCAGGGCGCGGAGATGAGCGAGGCCAGCGACGTCTTCTCGCTGGGCGCGACCCTCTACACCTGCCTCGAGGGCGAGCCGCCCTTCGGCATGGACGACAACGCCCTGCGGCTGCTCCACCGCGTCGCCGGTGGCCGGGTGCGCCCGCCCACCCGGGCCGGGGCGCTCACCGCGCCGCTCATGGCGATGCTCGGTGACGACCCGGCGGCGCGGCCGACGATGGAGGAGGTCCGCGACCGGCTCGCGGAGCTCGCGGTGGGCCGCGACGGCGACCCCACCACCGTGCTGCTGGCCCGCACCGACCTGCGGTCGTCGTCCGGCCGGTCCCCGACGTCGTCCCTGCCCGGTGCGGCCGGCGCGACCGCCGGTCCCCCGACCCCGCCGGTCCCCACTCCCCCGCCGCCTGCAGCGACGCCCACCCCGACGCCCACCCCGAAGCCCACCCCGACGCCCACCCCGGTGCCGCCCCCGCCGCCCCGCACGCTCGCGGGTCCGCCGCCGGTCCCCCCGGCGTCGACCCCGGCCGAGGAGGCCGACGGCGCCGCCGACCGGCCGGCGGCGGCCGCGCCCGACCCGGCGCCGCCGCGGACACCGCCGTCCCGTCCCGCCTCGGCGGGCGGCCGCCGGCGCTGGCCGCTGCTGGTCGCGGGGCTGGTCCTGCTGCTGCTCGTCGGCGGCGGGGTCGCCTGGCTGGCGACCGCCTCGGACGGCGACGGCGACACCACCGCGGACCCGCCTGCCTCGTCGTCGGCCGCACCCCCCTCCTCGGAGGACCCGGCGCCGGCGCCGGAGACCACCGCCGAGCCGCCCGCGACGTCGGCGACCGAGGAGGAGCCGGAGCCCGGGACGTCGAGCGAGCCGCCGCCCTCGACGTCCCAGCCGGCCGCCGCCGATCCCGCCGAGGAGGTGCAGGAGACGCTCGAGCTCTACTACGCGCTGCTGCCCGCCGACCCCGAGACCGCCTACGAGCTCACCGGGCCGACGCTGCGCTCACGCGTCGGCTTCGGGTCGTACTCCGGCTTCTGGGACACGTGGTCCGAGGCCAACCTGCTCGACGTGCGCGACGTCTCCGTCGAGGGCGACCGGATCACCGCGACGACCCAGGTGGAGTTCCTCCGCTCCGGGGAGCGCCAGGTCGAGACGCACGCCGTGACGTTCGTCCGCTCCGACGACGGCCGGCTGCTCATCGACCTCGACGTGGCGGCCTGACCCCGGGACGACGACGGCGGCGCCTGCCCGGGCTGAGCCCGGACGGACGCCGCCGACGGTCCTGCTGGCGGTGGCGGTGGGATTTGAACCCACGGAGGCTTGCACCTCACCCGCTTTCGAGGCGGGACCCTTCGGCCGCTCGGACACGCCACCGCAGGAGAGACTACAGGCTCCTCCGGGCGCGGAAGAACGCGCGTAGCAGCGTGGCGGACTCCTCGGCCCGGATCCCCCCGGTGACCAGCGGCCGGTGGTTGAGCCGCCGGTCGCGGAGCACGTCCCACAGCGACCCGGCGGCGCCGGCCTTGGGGTCCTCGGCGCCGTAGGCCACGTGCGCGACGCGGGCCAGCACGCTGGCCCCGGCGCACATCGTGCAGGGCTCCAGGGTGACGACGAGGGTGGCGCCGGCCAGCCGCCAGCCGTCACCACCGGCCGGCGCCGCCGCCCGCAGTGCCAGCACCTCGGCGTGCGCCGTGGGGTCCCCGCGCTTCTCGCGCTCGTTGGCGGCCTCGGCGAGGACCGCGCCGTCCGCCCCGAGGACGACGGCGCCGATCGGCGTGTCCCCCCACTCGACCGCCGCCGCGGCCAGCTCCAGGGCCCGCCCCATCGCGGCGTCGAGCACCGCGGCGTCCAGGGGCTGGGCGGCGCCGCTCACCGGGGCGTGCCGGTCAGGTCCAGGCCGACCAGCTCCGACAGCTCGGCGAGGGCCACGGCCGGGTCGACCACCTTGACCGTGTGCATCCCCAGCGCGCGGGCCGGTTTGAGGTTGATGCCGAGGTCGTCGAGGTAGGCGCAGTCCCCCGCCGCGACCGGGCGGCCGACCGCCGCCGACAGCCGCTCCAGCGCCCGCCGGTAGATCTCCGGCTCGGGCTTGCGGACCCCCTCGACCGACGACTCGACGACGGCGTCGAACAGCCCGAGCAGCTCGCCGAGCCGGCCGGTCCGCTCCATCGGCGCGACGTTGTTCGACAGCAGCGCCAAGGGCACCCCTGCCTGCCGCAGCGCGCCGACCGCCGCCACCATCGCCGGCCGCAGCTCCCCGGCCAGGGCGGCCAGCACCCGCCGCGCGTCGACCCGGTGCCCGGCGGCCAGCGCCTCGGCCTCGAAGGTGTCGACGAACCCGTCGGTGTCGAGCTCGCCGCGCTCGTAGCGGGCCCAGGCGTTGGTGTCCGGGTCGGTGCTGTTCAGCCGGCGGATCAGCCCCTCCGGCAGCCCCGCCTCGGCCTCGTACGCGGTGAAGGCGGTCATCGGGCTCTCGGTGAGCACGCCCCCGAGGTCGAACACGACGGCGGTCACCCGGGCGGTCACGACTGCACCGCCGCGGCCAGCTCGTCGGCGAAGCCCAGCCGGCCGGCGATCCGGGCCACCATCTCGTCGGCCCACAGGTCGTCGGCGGTCACGATCGGCCGCAGCTCGTCGGCCGGCAGCCCGTAGTCGGCGAGGACGTCGAGGTCGCCGCCGGGCCAGCCGGTCTCGTCGTCGTCGAAGGCGCCCTCGGTGTCGACCGCGATGCCGTACCGCTCGACCACCTCGCTGGCCAGCAGCCACTCCTGCATCGTCGCGTCGGAGATGAACGCCCGGACCATGCCGCCGGGACCGTGCCGCAGGATCACCAGGTACAGCCGCGAGTCCACGACCACGACGAACGGCCCCGGCCACTCCGCCGCCCCCGGCTCGCCCAGCGCCCGCTCGAGGACGGGCAGCTCGTCGCCGGCGTCCTCGGCCAGGAGCTCGACCCGCCACCGCTCGCCGGCCCGCCTGACGAGCACCGCCCAGCTGGCCGGGCCGGCGGCCTCCGCTGCGCCGGTCACCGGCGGCGCAGCATCGTCAGGCCGTCGGCCAGGGGCAGCAGCACGGTCTCCCAGCGGGGGTCCGCGGCCAGCGCCGCGTTCAGCTCGACGAGGGCCCGGTCGTCGTCGGTGCGCGGGTCGAGCACCCGGCCGCTCCAGAGCGTGTTGTCCAGCAGCACGACCCCGTCCTGCCGCATCCGCGGGTGCAGCTCCTCGACGTAGGCCGCGTAGCCGGTCTTGTCGGCGTCGACGAAGGCCAGGTCGAAGGCCGGCTCCGCGGGCAGCGCGCGGAGCGTGTCCAGCGCGGGCCCGAGCCGCAGCTCGATCCGGTCGCCGACGCCGGCGCGGTCCCAGTACCGCCGGGCGACGGCGGTCCACTCCGCGCTGAGGTCCAGGCACAGCAGCCGCCCGTCCTCGGGCAGCCCCCGGGCGATGGCCAGCGCCGACAGGCCGGTGAAGGTCCCGATCTCGATGGCGTCGCGCGCGCCCACCACCCGGGTGAGCAGCTGCATGAACGCGGCCTGCTCGGCCCCGACCTGCATGGTCGCCGAGGCCTCGCCGCGCTCGGCCATCGCGGCGGTCTCGGCGACCAGGTCGGTGACGACGTCGTCCGGGGCCTCGGTGCTCGCCCGGACGTACTCGGCCATCGGCTGGCTCAGGAGGAACGGCTTCGGCGTCATCGCCGGACCCCGCACAGGCACGTCATAGCCTCTGATCATGGCCGACGCCGCCCTCCCGGTGCCCACGATGCCCGCCCCTCCGGTCGGGGTGGTGGGCCTGGGCCAGCTCGGCGGCTCGCTGGCCGCGGCCCTGGTCGCCGCGGGCCGGGAGGTGACCGGCTGGGACGTCGACCCCGAGGCCCGCGCGGCAGCCGAGGCCCGCGGGGTGCGGATCGACCGGGAGATGAGCGGGGTCGTCGTCCTCGCCGTCCCGCTGCCGGCGATGCCGACGGCGCTCGCCCCGCTCGCCGTCCACCCCGACGCCACGGTCACCGACCTCGGCTCGGTGAAGACGCCGGTGCTGGAGACGGTCGGCGCCGCGTTCGGCGGCCGGTTCGTCGGCGGCCACCCGATGTGCGGCACGGAGCGGTCGGGGCACGCGGCGACCGACCCGGCGCTGTTCCGCGGCGCCCGCTGGGCGGTCTGCCTGGAGCGCGACACCGAGCTCCCCCGCTGGCTGCGGGTCGCCGAGGTCGCCCTGGACGCCGGCGCCGAGGTGGTCCCCGCGACCGCCGCCGAGCACGACGACGCCGTCGCCGCGGTCAGCCACGTGCCCCACCTGCTGGCCGCCGCGCTGGCCGCCGCCGCGGGACGGGCCGGCCCGCTGGCCCTGTCGCTGGCGGCCGGCAGCTTCCGCGACGGCACGCGGGTGGCCGGCAGCGACCCGGCGCTGGTCACGGCGATGGTCGAGGGCAACGCCGGTCCCACCGCGGCCGCGCTGGCCCGGGTGCGCGGGCAGCTCGACCGTCCGTGGCCCGAGCTGGTCGCGGCGGGGCACGCCGTGCGGGCGGCGGTGCCCACCGGCCGGCGGGAGGTCCGGGTGCCGCTGGACCGGGCGGCGCTGCTGGCCGTCGGTCGCGCGGGCGGCGCGGTCACCCGTCGGCTGGCCGCCTTCGTCGAGGGCTGGCTCCCGGCCGCGGAGCGGTGACCGTTTCCCCGCGGCGGACGGCGGGCAGGATGGCGATCATGGACGAGAAGGACCTGCTGAGCCGCATCCACGCCCTCGTCGACGAGGAGCACCAGCTCCGCGACAGCGGGGAGCACTCCGAGGAGCAGAAGGCCCGCGTCAAGGAGCTGGAGGTCCAGCTCGACCAGTGCTGGGACCTGCTGCGGCAGCGCCGCGCCAAGCGGCAGTACGACGAGGACCCCGACGAGGCGCAGGTGCGCCCCGCCTCGGAGGTCGAGGGCTACCTGCAGTAGGCAGCGAGGCCTTCCTGTCGGACGGCTCCCGTGCAGGACCCGCAGCGCGCTCGCGAGCGGCGGGGTACACGGGAGCCCTTCCTCAGGCCGCCGGCCGCGCCGCCCGGACCTGCGGTGCGCCGAGCAGCGCCAGCTGCCACAGCAGCCGCGAGCGCGGGTCGGTGACCTTGCGGCCGGTCACCGACTCGATCCGCCGCAGCCGGTGCATGACCGTGTTGCGGTGGCAGTACAGCTCGTCGGCCGCCCGCGTCGGTGAGCCGTCCGCGGCCAGGAACGCGGCCAGGGTGTCGAGCAGCACCGACTGCTCGTCCTCGGGCAGCTCCAGCAGCCCGCCCAGCGACTGGCCGACCAGCCGGGAGCTGATCTCCGGGGAGTTGCTCAGCAGCGCCTCGGGCAGCCGGTCGTCGATCGTCACGACCTGGCTGGTCCCCACCGGCAGGGTGCGGGCCGCGGTCTCGGCCAGGCGGTAGGCCGTGGCCACCGAGCCCGCGCCCTCCACCTCGGCGGAGACGCCGACCGGCCCGGCGGCCATCGCCCGCAGCCAGCCCAGGACGTCGGTCGACCGGCGCGGGCCGAGGGCGACGACGCCGACCTGGGCGCCGGACCGCTCCCCCCACACCGAGCGCACGCCGCGGCGCAGCAGGCCCGCGGCGGGGTCGAACAGGCCGGCCCGGCCCTCGGCGTCCGGGACCGCGACGACCGCCAGCAGGCGCCCCTCCAGCGGCATGCCGAGCAGCTCGGAGGCCGAGCGCACGAACGAGGGGTCGCCGCCCCGGCCGTCGAGCAGGCCGTCGAGCACCTGCCGCCGGGCGGCGTCGTCGACCGAGTCCATCCGGCGCTGCTCCTCGCGGTAGCCCTCCGCGACCAGGCCGCACTCCACGTCGTTGGTGCGCCACACCGAGCCGGCGACCTCGACCAGCAGGGTGTCGTTCGCCCCGCCCGAGTCGCGGGCGACCGCCAGCAGCGTCTCCCAGGTGATCTGCCCGCCGAGCCGGTAGGCGCGCAGCACCGCCTCGAGCGGGATGCCCTGGGCGGCCCGGCGCCGGCCGACCTCGCGTGCCTCGGACCGCTGCACCTCGCGGGCGCCGCTGGCCGCGCCGACCAGGCTGCGGATGCCCCCGGCCAGCCCGGCGCGCGTCGAGCGCCGCAGCTCCACCAGGTCCAGCTCGCGGTAGACCGGCTCGGTCCGCAGGAGGACGTCGACCATCCGGTCCACCATCGCGTCCACCTGGTCGAACAGCCGCGGCGCGACGTCCCCCAGTCGGCCGGCCACCTCCGGCGGGAACACGTGCACCGTCCACCTCCTGCCGCGCTGCGCTGCGCACAGCCATGGTCGCCGATCACTGTGCGTCGCGCCCATTGTGACCGTCACCACCGGCAGGCAACCTCATCGGGAGCTAGCCGTGACCCAATCGTCGCCGACCTCCCACCCGGTCGGGCGACCCCTCGCGACCCAGAGGAGACGTGGGCCCGTGGCGGAACCGCCGCACGACCGCACCACCCAGCGACCGGACAGGTCGCCCACCGCCCGGCTGGAGATGAGCGGCATCAGCGTCGCCTTCGGCGGCGTGACGGCCCTCGAGGACGTGTCCCTCGTCGTCGAGCCCGGCCAGGTCCACGGCCTCATCGGGCCCAACGGCGCCGGGAAGACCACGATGTTCAACGTCGCGTGCGGCCTCGTCCGGCCCTCGGCCGGCCGCATCGCCTGGCGCGGCTCGGAGCTGCGCCGCCTGCGCCCGGCGCAGCTGGCCAAGCTCGGCATCGCGCGCACCCTCCAGGGGGTCGGCCTGTTCCCGGGCATGACCGTCCTGGAGAACGTGATGGTCGGCGCCCACCGGCACGCGAAGGCCGGGTTCCTCTCGGCCCTGTTCGCGATCCCGACCGCCGACAAGGACGAGGAGCGGCTGCGGCTGCGGGCCATGGACGCCCTGGCGGAGCTGGACGCCACCGAGTACGCCGCGCGCTACCCGGGCAGCCTCCCCTACCCGGTGCAGAAGCGGGTGGCGCTGGCCCGGGCCCTGGTCGCCGACCCGGAGCTGCTGCTCCTGGACGAGCCGGCCAGCGGTCTGTCCGAGGACGAGATGCACGAGCTCGGCGAGCTCATCACGACCCTGTCGTCGCGGATGAGCGTGCTGCTGGTCGAGCACCACATGGACCTGGTCATGCGCGTCTGCGACCGGATCACCGTCCTGGACTCGGGCCGCCAGATCGCCGTGGGGACGCCGGAGGAGATCCGCGCCGACCCCGCGGTGACCGAGGCCTACCTGGGCGACGACGTCGACGTCGACGTCGACGCCGCAGAGCTCTCCGCCGGCCGGCACAGCGCCGGGCGCACGACCGGGACCGAGGAGGTCAGCCGTGGCTGAGCCGCACGGCAGCACCGCGTCCGGGCAGGGCCTGCCCGCGGGCGTCGGCGGGTCCGGCGGGGGGACGCAGACCGCCACCGCGCTGCTCGAGGTGCAGGGGCTGAGCGCCGCCTACGGCCCGGTCCGCGCGCTCGACGGCGTCACGCTGCGGGCCGAGACCGGCCGCATCACCGCCGTCCTGGGGGCCAACGGCGCGGGGAAGACGACGCTGCTGCGCACGATCAGCGGGCTGGTCCGCCCCACCGCCGGGAAGGTGCTGCTCGACGGGGAGGACATCACCCGGGCGCCGGTGGAGGCGATGGTCTCCCGCGGCATGTCGCACGTGCCCGAGGGCCGCGGCGTCATCGCCGAGCTGACCGTGGACGAGAACCTGCGGGTCGGCTCCCTGTTCCGGGGCAAGGTCGGCCGCGAGGAGTTCGACCGGGTCTACGACCTCTTCCCGCGGATCGCCGAGCGGCGCGACAACCCCGCGCACACGCTCTCCGGCGGTGAGCGGCAGATGCTCGTGATCGGCCGGGCGCTGCTCGCCCGCCCGCGGGTGCTGCTGCTCGACGAGCCCTCGCTGGGTCTGGCCCCGCGGATCGTCGCGCAGATCTTCGGCCTGGTCCGCCAGCTGGTCGACACCGAGGGCCTGTCGGTCCTCCTGGTCGAGCAGAACGCGCGCAGCGCGCTGTCGGTGGCCGACACCGGTGTCGTCCTCAACCTCGGCCGCGTCGTCGTCACCGACGACGCCCGCTCCCTCGCCGCCGACGAGGACCTGCGGCACGCCTACCTCGGCTTCTAGAACCCCTCGTCCTCAGGAGGCAGTCCACTCGTGGAGCAATTCCTCAGCCTCACCCTCGGCGGGGTGGTCTCGGGCTCGGTCTACGCCGCGTTCGCCCTGGCGCTCGTGCTGATCTGGCGGTCCACCCGGATCGTGAACTTCGCCCAGGGCTCGATGGCCGCGGCCACGACCTTCATCGCCGTCGCGGTCATCGACGCCGGCGGGTCGTACTGGCTCGCGCTGGTCGTCGCCCTGCTGTCGGGCCTCGTCATGGGTGCGGTGATCGAGCGCGTCGTCATCCGGCCCGTCGAGGGCGGACCCGAGCTCAACGCCGTCATCGTCACGCTGGGCCTCTTCGTCGCCATCCAGGCCCTCGTCGCGCTGATCGCCGGCGTCGACGAGCGGGCGTTCGTCCCGCCGTTCAGCAAGGTCGGCTACGAGGTGCGCGAGGGCTTCACCCTGCTCTCGCTGTCGCCCAACTCGATCTGGACCGTCGCCGCGGTCCTGGTCACCATGCTGGCGCTGATCGCCCTGTTCCGGTTCACCCGGCTCGGGCTGGCGATGCGCGCGTCGGCCTTCGGCCAGGAGGTCGCCCGGCTGCTCGGCGTCCGGGTCGGCCGCATGCTCACCCTGGGCTGGGCCCTCGCCGCGGCGGTCGGCGCGCTGGCCGGCATGCTCATCGCCGGAGACGTCTCGTTCGTCGGGCCCACCTTCATGGACACCCTGATCGTCTTCGGCTTCGTCGCCGCCGTCCTGGGTGGCCTGGACTCGCCGATCGGCGCCGTCGTCGGCGGCCTGCTCCTGGGCCTGGCACTCAACTACGTGCGGGGCTACCTCGACGACTCGCTGCTCGGCATGGCCGCGCTGGTGATCCTCGTCGTCGTCCTGCTGGTCCGCCCCGGCGGCCTCTTCTCCACCACCGCAGCGCGGAGGGCGTGACCGTGAGCGAGACACAGACCCCCACCGGCCAGCCGGGTGCCGCGTCCGACGACGCGCCCTCCACGGCGACCGCCGCGGCCAACGCGTCGTCGGCCCGGGGGACCGGACGCCGGTCCCTGCTCCCCCGCACCACCATCCTCCGGCACCTGCTGGTCCTGGTGGCCGGCGCCGCCCTGGCCGTGCTGCTGCTCGAGAGCACCGAGCTCAACACGAACATCAAGCTGGGCAACGTCGCCTACCTCGCCGTCGCCGCCGGGGGGCTGACCCTGCTCACCGGCCTGTCCGGGCAGATCTCCCTGGGCCACGGGGCGCTGATGGCGGTCGGCGCGTACACGACGGCGCTGATGCTCGACGTCGAGCGGGGCGACGAGCCGCCGTCGCTGGTCCTGGTCTTCCTGGCCGCCGTCGCCGCGACGACGCTCGTCGGCGCCCTGGTCGGCGTCGCCGCCGCCCGCCTGCACGGTCCGTACCTGGCCGGCGCGACGCTGGCGCTCGCCGTCGGGCTCCCCGGGCTGGCGCTGTACTTCAGCGACACCCTGGGCGGCGAGCAGGGCCTCACCGTCCGGCCGCCGGAGCGGCCGGAGTGGTTCGACCAGACCATCGAGTCGCTGTCCGGCGCGGCGGGGCGCGGCCTCAACGACAAGTGGGTCGCCTACATCGCCGTCGCCTGCCTGCTGATCGCCTACTTCTTCCTCGCCAACCTGATGCGCAGCCGGATGGGCCGCACCTGGCGCGCGGTGCGCGACCAGGAGGTCGCCGCGGAGCTCGCCGGCATCTCCCTCGGGCGCTGGCGCGTGCTCGCCTTCGTGGTGAGCGCCGCCGCCGCGGGCCTGGCGGGCGCCGTGCTGGCCATCGTGGTGCAACTGGCCGCGCCGGGGTCGTTCCTCCCGGTGCTGTCGCTGTCCCTGCTCACCGCCATCGTGATCGGCGGCCTCGGCAGCCTCTTCGGCGCGCTGCTCGGCTCGGCGCTGCTGGTCTTCCTCCCCCCGTGGCTCATCGACCTCGGCCGGGACGTCTTCGACATGGAGGAGGCGCAGGCCTCGCAGTCCTCCTTCGTCGTCTACGGCCTGCTGCTCGTGGTGACGATGCTCTTCGCCCCCGCAGGGCTGGTGGGGACCATCCGCCTCGCACTGCTGCGGCGACGGGCCGCGCGCGCGCTCGGCCGCACCGGCGGGGGGTGAGCGACGCGACGAGACCACCGGCCTCGGTGACGGGCGCTCCTCCACCCGTCGCCGCCATGCACGGCGCACCCTCCAGACCCCCGGGCAGAGCTGCTCGGGCGACACCCAAGGAGCACCCTTGACGCGTAATTCCCGACGCCTCGTGAGCGTCCTGGCCGCGGCGACGATCGCCACCACCATGGCCGCCTGTGGCGGCGACGACGGCGGCGGTGGCGGCGGTGGCGGCGGTGGCGGTGGCGGCACCGCCGAGGACAACGAGGCCACCGGCCCCGGCATGACCGAGGACACCGTCACCCTCGGCGGGCACTTCCCGCTGACCGGCCGCGCCGCGCCGGGCTACAGCGAGATCCCGACCGGCATGCAGGCGTACTTCGACTACGTCAACCGCAACGGCGGCGTCTACGACCGGCAGATCGAGTGGGTCTACCGCGACGACGCCTACAACCCCACCAACACCAGCACCGTGGTCCGCGAGCTGGTGCTGGAGGAGGAGGTGTTCGCCATCGTCGGCGGCCTCGGCACGCCGACGCACAACGCGGTCCTCGACTTCCTCAACACCGAGGAGGTCCCCGACCTCTTCGTCGCGTCGGGCTCCTCGCTGTGGGACGACCCGGAGAACCTCCCGTACACCTTCGGCTGGCAGACCGACTACGAGAGCGAGGGGAAGATCATCGGCCAGTACATCGCCGAGAACTTCCCCGACGCGCGGGTCGGGCTGTTCCTCCAGGACGACGACTTCGGCGAGGACGGCGAGCGGGGCGTCCGGCAGTACCTGGACGACGAGCAGATCGTGGAGGTGCAGACCTACACGTCCGGCAACATCGACGTGGGGCCGCAGATCGCCGCGCTGCAGGCCTCCGGGGCCGACTTCGTGCTCGGGTTCAACACCCCGCCGTACACGGCGCTGACCCAGCTGGCCGCCCGGAACCTGAACTACACGCCGCAGTGGTGGTACTCGAACGTCGGGTCCGCTCCGGACCTGGTCGGTTCCCTGCTCTCGGCCTTCTCGCAGGGCGCGGTGGGCGGCGCGTCGGCGCTGGCCAACATCTACACGACCTCCTACATCCCGACCGTGGACCAGGTCGACGACCCCTGGATCCAGCTGTTCCAGCGCATCTGGGACGAGTCCGGCCTGGAGGGCGAGCTCACCAACACCCGCGTCTACGGCATGGCGATGGCCTACACGACCGTGCAGGCGCTGCAGTCCGCCGGCCGCAACCCCACCGGCGACGACCTGGTCGCCGCGGTGGAGGAGGCGGGGGGTGACTGGCGGGGACCGCTGTTCACGGAGTTCCGCTACTCCGCCGACCGGCACGCCGGCATCAACGGCATGTCGGTGGTGCAGTTCAACGACCAGGGCGTCGGCGAGCCTCTGACGCCGCTGCTGGTCACCGACGTCGGCGACGCGGAGATCGAGGAGTTCGACGGCGAGCCCGTCGCTCCGCCGGAGAACGGCATCCCCGACGAGGAGGCCATCGGCTGAAGGACCCCCTCCGGAGGCTCACCCCTCGCACGCTCGGGGTGAGCCTCCGGAGGGGGCCGTGCACCACTGCGGCGGGCCGTCGATCCACCCGGATCGGCGGCCCGTCGCCGTTGCGTCCCGGCGGGATCTGCACACTCGCCGGCACCACCCGCCGGTGGCGTCGACCGTGCGGATCCCGCCGCCGGAGCCGGGCCAGGACACTCAGCCCTTTAAGTGTGTGGGAGTTGATCTCCGGGTAGGAGCGTCGCGGACGTGCGCCGGTGCCCGTCCGGCGGCCCGAGGAGGACCCTGGGATGGTGCACGCGACGCGGACGATCCGGCGGGCGGTGGTCACGGGCGGGGCGGGCTTCCTCGGCTCCCACCTGTGCGAGCACCTGCTCGAGCGCGGCGTCGAGGTGGTCTGCCTCGACAACTTCCTCACCGGCTCGCCGCAGAACGTCGTCCACCTCGCGGAGCACCCCGGCTTCCGGCTGGTGCGCTGCGACGTCACCGACTACGTGCACGTGCCCGGGCCGGTCGACCTCGTGCTGCACTTCGCCTCACCGGCCAGCCCCATCGACTACCTGAAGATGCCGATCGAGACGCTCAAGGTCGGCAGCCTCGGCACCCTGCACACCCTCGGGCTGGCCCACGACAAGGGCGCCCGGTACGTCCTGGCCTCCACGTCGGAGGTCTACGGCGACCCGCTCCAGCACCCCCAGACCGAGGAGTACTGGGGCAACGTCAACCCCGTCGGGCCGCGCGGGGTGTACGACGAGGCCAAGCGCTTCAGCGAGGCGTTGACGACGGCGTACCGGACCTCCAAGGGCACCGACACCGGCATCGTGCGCATCTTCAACACCTACGGCCCGCGGATGCGCCCGGACGACGGCCGCGCGATCCCCGCTTTCGTCGGCCAGGCGCTGTCCGGCCGGCCGGTCACGGTGGCCGGCGACGGGTCCCAGACCCGCTCCATCTGCTACGTCGACGACACCGTCCGCGGCATCCTCGCCATGGCGTGGTCCGGTCACGCCGGCCCGGTCAACATCGGGAACCCCGACGAGCTGTCGATGCTGCAGCTCGCACGGCGGGTCGTGGAGATGACCGGCTCGGACTCCCCCGTCGAGTTCATCGACCTGCCGGTCGACGACCCCAAGGTCCGCCGCCCCGACACCACCCGCGCCGAGCAGCTCCTGGGCTGGCGTCCGGAGGTGCCGTCGGAGGAGGGGCTGCGGCGCACCGTGGCGTGGTTCGCCGAGCAGCGGGCCCTCGCCGAGCGCGCCGTGGGCTGAGCGCACCGTCGTCACCCCTGCACCTGCCGTCCCCCTCTACTCTGGGATCCGGCGGACGGGGGTCGCCATGAGTGTCCGGACGACGACGGAGCGCATCGATGGGCCGCCACGCCTCGCACACCAGCACCACCGGCCGCGGCTGGCCGCCTCCGCGCGGGGTCCTCGTCGCGGCGCTCGTCGCGGTCGTCCTGGTCGCCGGGGTTCTCGTCTGGTGGCTGGCCGGCTCCGACGGGGACGACGCCGCGTCCTGCGGTGACCCGGTGGCGGTGCGGGTCGCCGTGGCGCCGGAGCTCGCCCCGGTGACGCAGGAGCTGCTGGCCGGCGACGCGCTGGACGGCTGCGTGACCGCCGACGTGAGCGGCGAGGACCCGCTGCAGACGGCCGCCGCCCTGACCGCCGGCGCCGACTCCGGCCTGCCCGACGTGTGGTTGCCCGACTCCTCCATCTGGGCCGCGCAGGTGGAGGGCGCCGAGCTCGAGCCGGTCGCCTCCATGGCCACCTCCCCCGTCGTCCTCGCGACCAGCCGGGCGTCGGCCGAGGACCTGGGGTTCACCGACGAGACCCCGCCGTGGCTGGACCTGGTCATCACCGCCCTCAGCGACGGCCGGTCCGTCCCCTCGGCGGACCTGACCGGTGAGGCGCGGCAGATCGCCGTCTCCCTGGCCGTGGAACAGACCGGCAACGGCATCGAGGTCTCCGACGAGGAGCTGCAGGCCTCCCTGGCCCTCTCCGAG
Organism: Blastococcus sp. SYSU D00813; assembly: GCF_054050735.1. Lineage (NCBI taxonomy): Bacteria > Bacillati > Actinomycetota > Actinomycetes > Geodermatophilales > Geodermatophilaceae > Blastococcus > Blastococcus sp. SYSU D00813. Next base: position 14,493 of record NZ_JBJGZX010000042.1, on the reverse strand, counting down.
GCGGGCGCGACCTACGAGCAGGTCCGCGACGCCGCGGTGGCCGGCGACGCCGATGCCGGCCTGTTCGCCGCGACCGAGCAGGACGTGCTGGCGACCCACCTGGCCGGCGACTCCGAGTTGCTGGCCCTGTACCCGCAGGGCGGGTCGCCGTCGCTGGACTACCCGGTGATCCGGACCGGCGACCCGGGCGATCGCGCCGACGCGGTGGACGCCGTGGTCGACGCGCTCACCTCGGAGGCCGGCGCCGAGGCGGTCCGGGCGGCCGGGTTCCGCGACGCCGAGGGGAACGCCCCCGACGCTGCCGGCCCCGACACCGGCACGCAGGAGGAGGCCCCCGAGCGGCTGCCCATGGAGCCCGAGGCGGCGCTGGCGGCCATCGAGCAGGCGAACCGGGTGCTGGCGCCCTCCCGCCTCCTGGTCGCCATCGACACCTCCGCCTCCATGGAGGCGCCGGCAGGCAGCGGCCGCCGGATCGACGTCGCCGTCGACGCGGCGCGGACGGCGCTGGCCCTGCTGCCCGACGAGTTCTCGGTGGGCCTGTGGACGTTCGCCTACCAGGTCTCCGGCGGCAACGACTGGGCGCAGAGCGTGCCGATCCGGGCGCTGGACGCCGACGTCGAGGGCACCTCGCAGCGGGAGACCCTGGCCGCGGCGGTGGAGACGCTGCCGGCCTCCCTCACCCCCGGCGGGACGGGGCTCTACGACACCGCGCTGGCCGCCTTCCGGGCCGCGCAGGACGCCTACCAGGAGGGCGCGGTCTCCAGCGTCGTGCTGCTCACCGACGGCGAGAACGAGGACGACGCCGGCGGCATCTCGCTGCAGGGGCTGATCGACACGCTCCGGGCCGAGGCCGACGAGGACCGGCCGGTGCAGCTCATCGGGGTGGCGTTCGGTCCGGACACCGACCTCGAGGCGCTGCGGCAGCTGTGCGAGGCCACCGGCGGGCGGGCCTACGACGCCCAGGACCCCAGTGACCTGCAGGGCGTCCTCTTCGACGCCATCCGGCGGAGGTAGGCGGCCGGTCAGACCGCCGCGAGCAGGTCGTCCACCGACTCGACCACCTCGTCGACGGTGATCCGGGCCAGGGCCGGGTCGAGCTCGGTGCCCCACGGGTCGCCGGTGCCGTCGCCGTGCCAGAGGACGACGTGCAGCGCTCCCCCGCCCAGCCCGGCCCGGGCCGGCGGGCCCCACAGCGCCGGGGACACCGGCCCGAACAGCACCACCGACGGCCGCCGGTAGGCCGTGGCCAGGTGCGCGACGCCGGTGTCGCCGCAGACGACCACGCGGGCCGCGGCGACGACGGCGGCCAGCTCCAGCGACGTCGTCGTCCCGGCGAGGACGGCGTCCGGCCCCAGCCCGGCGGCCGCGGCGACCGAGCGCGCCAGCTCCACCTCCGCGGGGCCGCCGGTGACCCGCACGTCGTGCCCGGTCGCCGCGAGGTGCCGGGCGACGGCGGCGAACCGCTCGGGGGGCCAGCGCCGACCCGGGTACGCCGCGCCCGGGTGGACCACCGCGGCCCCGGTCACCGGCGGGGGCACGGCCGGGACGGCGAGGTCGAGCGCGTCGGGGTCGGCCTCGACGCCGAGCCCCTCGGACACCAGCCGGCACCAGCGCCGGACCTCGTGCTCGTCGAGGTACCAGGTGGGTCCGGGGTAGCCCGGGCTGTCGAAGGTGAGCAGCCGCCGCGGGTGCAGGTCGGCCACGACGACGTGCGACAGCGGCCCCTTCCCGTGCAGGTCGACGGCGAGGTCGGGCGCGGGACCCGCCCAGTCCAGCGGCTCGAGCTCGCGGGCGGGCAGCACGTCGTCGACGGCGTCGACCAGCCGGGCGAGGGGCTCGAGCGCGGCGGTGGTGGCCAGCACCAGCCGGTGCCCGGGCACCGCCGCCCGGACGGCCCGGATCGCGGGCACGCCGGTGAGCAGGTCGCCGAGGCCGAGCGGCCGGAGCACGACCGCGGTGGGAGGTTCGTCCACGGCCCCGTTCCGGGCCCCGCGCCGAGCTTCTGAGGCGTGGGGGGCAGCGGGGTCCTTCACACCCGGGAGCGCTCGACCAGCGCCGTCGTGGAGTGCCCGTCCAGGTACGGCAGGACGACGGCCTGGCCGCCCCAGCGCCGCAGCACTGCCGCCTCGGGCAGGTCCGCGCCGGCGTAGTCGCCGCCCTTGGCCCACACGTCCGGCCGCAGCCGGTCCAGGACCTCGGCCGGGGTGTCCTCGTCGAAGACGACGACGGCGTCGACGAACTCCAGCGCCTCGAGCACCCGGGCCCGGTCCGCGGCGGTCACCAGCGGCCGGGAGGGGCCCTTGAGCCGGCGCACCGAGTCGTCGGAGTTGATGCACACGACCAGGCAGTCCCCCAACCCGCGGGCGGCCCGCAGCGTGGCCACGTGGCCGGGGTGGATGAGGTCGAAGCAGCCGCCGGTGGCCACCACCGTGCCGCCGGCCGCGCGCACGCGGGCGATGACCGAGTCGACCCCCGGCTCGGCGATCACGTTGGCCGCGGGCGCGGCGGAGCCGCCGCCGTCCCAGTTCGAGGCCCCGCCGCGGCCGACGAACGCCGACGCCGCGGCCACGGCGCCGGCCACCGCCTCCCCGGTCACCGCCCCGTCGGCCAGCAGCAGCGCGGCCGCCGCGGCGAAGGAGTCACCGGCCCCGCACGGGTCCCCGGTCGCGGGCACGGCGGGCACGACCATCGGCGCGCCGCCGCCGTAGGACAGGAGCGCGCCGCGGGCGCCCAGGGTCACGGCGACCGCGCCCACGCCCCAGTGCCGGATGAGCGCCTCGGCACGGGCGCCGACGGCGGCCAGCCCGTCGCCCCCGGCGTCCACGCCCGCCGCCGCGGCCACGCGGGCGGCCTCGGCGCCGTTGGGGGTGACCAGCCGCGCCTGCGGCACCGGGTCGGCGCCGCGCGGGTGCGGGTCCCAGACGATCGGCCCGCCGGCCGCGGCCAGCGCCTCGCGCACCTGGGGCGCCGCCGTCGTCCCGCGGCCGTAGTCGGCGACCAGCACCGCGGCCGCCTCGCGCAGCACGGTGGTGGCCTCGTCCGGCAGCGGGCCCAGCGTGACCACCGGGTCCCCGGAGTCGATGCGGACCACCGAGTGGTCGCCGACGCGCACGCGCTGCTTGACCGACGTCCCGCCCGTGGCCGGGACCTCGACCAGCCGCACCCGGCCGGCGAGCAGCGCCCGCAGCCGCTCGGCGCCGTCGTCGTCGGCCATCGGGGTGACCAGCACGACCGGGCGGGCGGTCTGCGCCGCGGCGATCACCGCGGCCAGCGCCGCGCCGCCGGGGCGCTCGCGGGTCTCCACGCCCTCGACGACCGGCACCGGCGCGTCCGGGGTGAGCCGGGACGCCGTGCCGACCAGGTCGACGTCGAGCAGCGCGTCGCCGACGACCACCAGCGGCCGCGCGTCGCCCGCCGCGCTCACTGCGCGACCCCGAGCCGGGACTGCGGGATCCGCGCCGGCTCGGCCAGCACCGCGGCGTCGAAGGCGGCGCACAGCAGGTGCAGGGCGACCAGGTGGCACTCCTGCACGGTCGCCGTCCAGGCCGAGTCGATGCAGATGGCCTCGTCGGCCTCCGCGGCCAGCGGGTTGGGCGCCGGGCCGGTCATGGCCAGCACGGTGATGCCGCACTCCCGGGCCCGCCGCGCGGCGGCGACGGCGTTGGGCGAGCGGCCGCTGGTCGACAGCAGCACCAGCACGTCGCCGGCGCGGCCGTGCGCCTCCACCTGGCGGGCGAACAGCTCGTCGGCCGGGTAGTCGTTGGCGATCGCCGTCAGCGAGGAGGTCTCCGCGGTCAGGCAGATCGCGGAGAACGGCGCCCGGTCGGCGCGGTAGCGGCCGACCAGCTCGGCGGTCAGGTGCTGGGCCTGCGCCGCGCTGCCGCCGTTGCCGGCCGCGAGCAGCCGCCCGCGGTGCTCCCCGCACAGGACGTCGGCGAGCAGCCGGCCCCAGCGGTCGAGGGTGTCGACGTGCCCGGTGACGTCGCGCAGCGCCGCGGTCAGCGAGGCGACGTGGTCGTGCCCGGTCAGGTGGGTGCAGGTGTCGGGCGAGACGACCTCGCCGGCGGAATGGGGGGCCGCGCTCAGGGGGACACTGCTCATCGGACGGCCTCCACGGGGCGCTCGTCGCTGTGCTCGGACAGGGGGGTCTCCAGGACCTGGCGGTAGACGGCCTCGGTGTCGGCGACGACGCGTGCCCACCGGTAGCGGGAGCGGGCGCGGCGGACACCCGCGGCGCCGTAGGCGGCGCGGCGGGCGTCGTCGGCCAGCAGGCCGGCCACCGCCTCGCCGAGCGCCGCGGGGTCCCGGGGCGGGACCAGGACGCCGGTGGTCCCGTCGACGACGCTGTCGACGAGACCCCCGACGGCGGTGGCCACGACGGGCCGGCCGCAGGCCATGGCCTCCAGCGGGGTGATGCCGAAGGGCTCGTACCAGGGGACGGCGAGGACGACGTCGGCCGAGCGCACCCACGCGGGCACGTCGGCGCGCGCGACGGCGCCGGTGAAGCACAGCCGGTCGGCGACCCCGGCCTCGGCGGCGACGGCGCGCAGCCGGCGCACCTCGGGGTCGCGGTCCAGCTCGGCGGCCGGCGGACCGCCGACGACGACCAGCTCGGCGTCGGGGACGGCGGCCAGGGCGCGGACGGCGTCGTCCTGGCCCTTGCGCTCCACCAGCCGGCCGAGCACCAGCAGCCGCGGCCGGCCGGTGCGCGGGGCGACCGGGCCCTTGGGCGTGAACACCGAGGTGTCGACGCCGCACGGCACGATCGACACGCGCTCGCGGGGCAGGCCCAGCCGGCGCAGCTCGAACACCTCGTCGGAGCAGGTGGCCACGACGTGGCGCACGGTGCGGCACAGCGACCGCTCCAGCTCCACCCGCTGCGGTGGCGAGGTGTCGGCCCCGCCCTGGTGCCGGCGCTTCACCGAGCCGAGGGCGTGGAAGGTCTGCAGCACCGGGACCTCCCCGGCGGCCGCCACCGACGCCAGCCCGCTCATCCAGAAGTGCGCGTGCACCAGGTCGGGGCGCTGGGCGGCCCACTCGCGGCGCAGCACCCGGGCGAACTCGGGCATGTGCCGCAGGAGGTCGTCCTTGGGCAGGTTCTCCGGCGGGCCGGCGGTGACGTGCCGCACCCGGTAGCCGTCCTGGGTGACGACCTCGTCGGGCAGGGCGACGTCGTCGCGGCGGGTGTGCACGGTGACGTCGTGGCCGCGGGCGGCCAGGCCCGACGCGAGCGCGGCGACGTGCACGTTCTGGCCGCCGGCGTCCACGCCGCCGATGGCGGCCAGGGGCGAGGCGTGCTCGCTGACCAGCGCGATCTTCATCGGGTGACCTCCTCCAGGAGCACATCCCAGTCCGCCAGGAAGCGGGCCAGGCCGTACCGCTCGAGCGCCGCCGCGCGGGCGGCCTTGCCGGCGAGCCGGGCGGCGTCCGGGTCGTCCAGGTAGGCCCGCACGGCCTCCCACAGCCGCTCGGGCCGGGTCGAGACGACCCCGGCCCCCTCCGGCACCGCCTCGACCACCTCCGTGGTGGCCAGCGCGACGACCGGCATGCCCAGGTGCATGGCCTCCAGCAGCGACAGGCCCAGCGAGGTCCACCGCACCGGGTGCACGTAGACCCGGCGGCGGGCCAGCTCGGCGTGCATCGCCGCCTGCGGCGGGTCGTCGAACAGCGCCACCCGGTCGGGGTCGAGGCCGTACCGCTCGTGCAGCCCGGCCAGGCCCATGCCGAACACGTCGACGGGGGCGACGGCGGCCAGCCCCGGCAGCAGGTCGGCGCCGACGGTGCGGCCGCGGCGGACCGGCTCGTTGCTCACCACCGCCGCGCGGGCGAGCTCGCCGGTCCACCGCTCCCCCGGGTCGACGATGCCGTGCTCGATCACGGTCGTCGGGGCGCGGCCGTTGTCGTAGAAGAGCCGGTTGAAGTGGGTGACGTGGGCGATCGGGACGTCGTCGCGGTCGGCCAGCGGGTGCACCGTGAGGGGTACCGGTGCGGCTCCGTCGTCCAGGCCGGGCGCGTTGTGCTCGAGGAAGACCGCCGGCAGGTCGCGGCCGGGCTCGCGGCCCAGCCACTCGCGGCACAGCTCGAGGTCGCGGGTGCGCTGCAGGACGACGACGTCGATCCCGCCGTCGTCGCTGATGCCGCGCAGCTCGTCCGGCGTCACCTCGCGCGCCGACGCCGGCCAGTCCCAGGTCCGTGCCCGGCCGAGGCCGTCGGGGCTGCGGCTCCCCCCGGGGCCGTCCACGACGGGGATCAGGTACTCGTGGTCGCCCTCCACGAACGCCGTCGTCCAGGAGCCGTGCACGTGCCAGAGCAGGACCCTCATGCACTCACCAGTTTCTCTACCGCGGCGACGACGTCGGCTGCGCTCACCGACGTCAGGCAGGGGTGGCCGGGCACCGGGCAGACGCGGGCCCGGGTGTCGCGGCAGGGGGCGTCCTGGTCGCCGAGCAGCACCGTGGGCACGCCGTAGGGCGCCCACCGCGCGGCCGGCACGACCGGGGCGAACAGGGAGACGACGGGGGTGCCGACGGCGGCGGCCAGGTGCGCCGGGCCGGTGTTGCCGACCACGACGGCCGCGGCACCGTCGAGCAGCGCGGCCATCTCGGCCAGGCTCGTGGCGCCGCCGAGGTCCTCGCCGCGGGTGCCGGCGACGGCGGCGGTCAGCGCCCGCTCCCCCGGCCCGCCGGTGACCAGCACGCGGTGGCCGGCGTCGGCCAGGGCCTCGACGGCCTCGGCGCACAGCTGCGCCGGCCAGGCGCGCGCCGGCACGGAGGCGCCGGGGTGCAGCACGACGTACCCGGGCTCGCGCCCGGTCTCCGGGAGCGGACGCCGCACGGCGAGCCGGCCGTCGTCGCCCTCGGGCAGCTCGAAGCCGGCCGCGCGAGCCAGGGACAGGGCGCGCTCGGGCTCGGGCAGGTCCGCGTCGTCCTCGGCGCCGACCCGGTGCCGGACGTCGAGCAGCGAGCCGGGGTAGTCGACGCTCGTCGCCGAGATCCGCGGCACCCCGGCCGCACGCAGGAGCAGCGCCAGCGGCAGCGGCGACTGGTGGAACGACGTCGAGACCACGGCCTCGTCGGGCGCCAGGGCGCGGACCCGCTCGGTGAGCGCGGCCAGGTCCGCGGCGTCGACCGGCGGCGGGTCGCCGAGGATCCACGGGCAGGCCCAGGTCCAGACCTCGTCGACCCCGGGCAGCAGCTCGGCGGCCGCGGCACCGGCGGGGCCGGCGAGGAGGACGACGCGGTCGGCGCCGGCGGCGACCGCGCGGACCAGCGGTCCCTGCAGGAGGACGTCCCCGGCGTTGTCGAGCCGCGCGACCAGGACGGTGCCGCGCCGGCGCGGCGTGGGAGCGGGTCCGGGGGCGGTCACCACTGTCCCGCCAGGACGCCGTCGACCGCCTCGGTCAGCGTCGCGGAGACGTGCCGGGCGGCCGCCACCTCCGACCGGCGGGTGACCGGGGTGGGGACCATGATCCCGACGGCGCCCGCGGCCTCGGCGGCGTCGACGTCGGCGGCGATGTCCCCGATGACCACGCAGCGGGCGGGCTCGACGCCGAGCTCGGCGCAGGCGGCCTTCACCATGCCGGGCGCGGGCTTGCGGCAGGAGCAGCCGTCGTCCGGGCCGTGCGGGCAGTACTGGACGGTGTCGAAGGGGCCGAGCAGCTCCTCGAGCCGGGCCATGCAGGCGTCGACCTGCTCGCGGGTGATCAGCCCCCGGGCCACGCCGGACTGGTTGCTGACCACGCCCACCCGCACGCCGCGGGCGCGCAACGCGTCGACGGCCTCCCGCGCCCCGGGAACGGGCTTCACCAGGGCCGGGTCCCCGTTGTAGGGGTAGTCGCGGACGAGCGTCCCGTCGCGGTCGAACAGCACGAGGTCGGGCAGGCCCCGCCAGCGGGTCACCCGCCGGTGCTGCACGACACCGCGCAGGAAGTGCCAGGTGGCCAGCGGCGGGATGACCGCGCTGGTGGCCAGCATGGTCGTGACCTCGGCGCGGTCCCGCGGGCCCGGCGCGATGCGGGCGTGGGCGAACTCGGCGGTGCCGGCCAGCCAGGCCAGGGCGGCGGCCGCCGCGGCGCGGGGCCGGCGGGCGGCGGCCAGGCCGGCCGCCGCGACCGCGGCCGCGGTGACGGCCAGGTGCTGCGGACGGCGGCCCAGCGGCGCGTCGGCGCGGTGCGGCGCCCGCCAGTCGGGCCCGTGCAGCCGGCGCATGAGGACGTCGTCGGCGTTGCCGGCCTGCACCCGCACGCTGACCCAGCGGTCGGTCGGCCGGACCGGGTGGGTGGTCCACCGCTGCCCGCGGACCAGCCGGGCACCGGTGTCCATCACCCGCAGGGCGAGGTCGGAGTCCTCCCGGAAGGCGCGGGGGAAGCGCTCGTCGAAGCCGCCGACGGCAGCCAGCGCGCTGCGGCGGTAGGCGAGGTCGGCGGTGATCCAGGCGCTGGTGGCCAGCCCGGCGGTGCCGCGCTCCCAGTCGGTGGGCCGGCGGTCCGCCGGCAGCGGGACCCGCACCCGGCCCTGGCTGCCCGCCACGTCCGACGCGAGGGCCGACAGATCCGCGGCCAGCCGCTGGTACCAGTCGGGGTCGGGGACGACGTCGTCGTCGAGGAAGGCGATCCACTCGGTCCGGGCGACGCGCCAGCCGAGGTTGCGCGCCCGGGCCGGGCCGCCACCACCGGTGCGGACGACGCGGACCGGCGGCAGGCCGGGGCGGTCGGGCCGCAGCGGCGGGCCGGAGCGACGGTCGTCGACCAGCACGATCTCCGCCGGACGCCCGCCCGGCGCGGCGGCGAGGGCGTCGAGCAGCGCGTCCAGCGACGGCCGGCCGATGGTCGGCACGACGACCGTGACGCGCCCGAGTACCCCATGCACGATCGCGTCGTGCCCGGCCGATCCTGTGCGGAAACACTACGGGCTTGAAGTTTTCGGCGGCCGCAGCCGTGGGCCGGGCGCCGAGGAGACGACCGGACCTGGGGAAGAGCGGTCCGTGGAGCTGGGGGTGGCGACTCCGGTGCTGGTCAGGCCGGTGGCGGGGGCTCCGCCGGGGTCAGCGGCGGGACCGGGCGGCGGCGGAGACCCGCGCGAGCGCGTCGGTCACCACGGAGGCGTCGTCACCCAGACGGGTGAGCAGGTGCGCCACCAGGTCGTCGTGCGTGGGGCCGGCCTCGCGCAGCTTGGCGCGACCGGCGTCGGTCAGCTTGGCGTGCAACAGGCGGCGGTCGTCGGCGGCGCGCTCCCGGACGACGAGCCCCTCGCCGACCAGCCGGGTCACGGTGCTGGTGACGCCCGCCCGCGAGAGGCCCAGCGCCTCGGCGACCTCGCCCATGCTGGCCCGCTCCCCCGGCGCCTCGGCGATCCGGCGCAGCGCCTCGAAGCCGGTCAGCGAGATGCCGTGCTGGCGGTGCAGCGCGGAGTCCACGCGCCGGGTGATGCGGTCGTGCACCTGGACGATGCGCAGCCAGGTCTCCTCCGGCCGCGGCCCGGCGCCGGGGACGTCCGCGACGTCGGGGACGGCGGGGGCCAGCACGGAGTCCGGGGGCACCCGTCCATGGTCGCCGAAGTCGGCGTCAGGCGCTCCCGGACGCCGGCTGCCGGGCGCGGCGGCGCAGCGCGGTCACGCCGACCGCCCCGGCGGCCAGGGCCACCGCCGTCCCGCCGAGGACCAGCGGCCACGTCGGCCCGCCGTCGTTCACGGGGGTGCTGCTCGACGCGATCTGGAGGTCGACCGCGACCGTCGTCGCGGTGACGGCGCCGACCACCTCCAGCGTGGTCGCCCCCGGAGCGGCGCCGGCCGGGATGCGCACGTCGACGGCGACCACCCCGTCGATGTCGGCCACCGACGTGCCGAGGTCCGTGCCGTCGGCCAGCCGCAGGCTGACCTCCTCGCCCGCGGCGAAGCCCGAGGCCGTCAGCGTCACGACCTCGCCGGCGGCGACGCGGGAGGTGGCGGCCACGGAGGCGGCGGGGCTCGGCGGGCCGGCGTCCACGCCCGGCATGGGGACGCCCCCGCCGTCGGGCGGGAGGTCGTCGGTCCCGGTGCCCGCCGGGGCGTCGGTGGAGCCGCTCATCGGCGGCACCGTCGGCTCCCCCGGGGGCGGCGCGATGGCGGCGCAGTCCTCCTCGGCGGGCCGGGTGAACTCGAAGCCGGGGAGCTCGTCGACGTAGGTGACGCCGGAGCCGTCGAGGGCGGTGAACAGCAACCGGGAGTCGATCCGCTCGCCCCAGTCGACGTCGCCGGTGGTCAGCTCCACCACCTGGCCGGGGTCGACGCGCGCGCGGTCCTCGCCGGCGGGCTGCCGGGTGGTGGCGAGGACGACGTCGTACGGCACGCTCCCGCCGGTCACCTCGACGGCGACGCCGCCGGGCCGGCAGCTGGGACCCATGGTGACCCGGGCGTCGGGTCGGGTGGGGTCGTCGACGGCGAGGGCCGGACCCGCCGCCGCGACACCCAGAGTGATCAGGCCGGCCGCGAGGCCGCCGAGCACGGCGGACCTGCGGACGACCCTCGGCGACGCACCGGACGGCACGCAGTTCCCCCTCGAGCAGTCGTGCTTGCCGGTGCGGTCGGAGCTCGATCGCGCCGGCCCCCACATGATGGCTGCTGTGACAGCGCCTGGACGGTGTGTCACTGACGCTTCTGGCGTGTCGGCGCGGCGTGTCGGCAGAAAGTCGGGACACGCCCTCGGTCGGCCCCGGGTGCGGCGGCGTCCTAGCGTGACGTGCGTGACCTCCGCAGCCGGGACCGGACGCCAGCGCCAGAACGACATCTACCGGGCGGGTGTGTACGGCCGCACGCCGCGGGTGCCCACCGTCGCCCGGGCCCTGCAGCGCGCCGCGCGCCGGAGGCTGGACGCGCGGGCCTACGCCTACGTCGCCGGCGGCGCCGGGGACGAGGCGACCCAGCGGGCCAACCGCGACGCCTTCGACCGGTGGGCCGTCGTGCCGCGGGTGCTGCGGGACGTGAGCGTGCGCGACACCTCCGTGGAGCTGTTCGGGCGACGGCTGCCGGCGCCGCTGCTGCTCGGCCCGGTGGGCGCGCTCGAGCTGGTCCACCCGGAGGCCGACCTGGCGGTGGCCCGCGCCGCGGCCGGGCTCGGCGTGCCGATGGTGTTCTCCAACCAGGCGTCGGTGCCGATGGAGACCTGCGCCGGCGCCATGGCCGACGCGCCCCGGTGGTTCCAGATGTACTGGTCGACCTCCGACGAACTGGTCGAGAGCCTGGTCGCCCGCGCCGAGGCCTGCGGCTGCGAGGCGCTGGTGGTCACCCTCGACACCACGATGCTCGGCTGGCGCCCGCGCGACCTCGACCTCGGGCACCTGCCGTTCGCGCTGGGCAAGGGCATCGCGCAGTACACGTCGGACCCGGTGTTCCGGCGGCTGGTCGCCGAGCACGCCGCGGCGACCCCCGCCCCGGCCGAGCCCGGCGCCTCGGCCGAGCGGGACCGGCAGCCGCGCCCGACGCTGGCCGCGGTCCGCGCCCTCGTCGGCATGGCCCGGGCCTGGCCCGGACCGCTGCTGGAGAACCTGCGCTCGCCGCTGCCGCGCGCCGCGGTGGAGACCTTCCTGGCGATCTACTCGCGGCCCTCCATCACCTGGACCGACCTCGCCTGGCTGCGGGAGCGGACGCGGCTGCCGATCGTGCTCAAGGGCGTGCTGCACCCCGACGACGCGCGCCGGGCCCTCGACGAGGGCGTCGACGGCCTCGTCGTCAGCACGCACGGCGGGCGGCAGGTGGACCGCTCGATCGCCGCCCTGGACGCGCTGCCCGACGTCGTGGCCGCGGTGGGCGGCCGGGCGCCGGTGCTGCTCGACAGCGGGGTCCGCAGCGGTGCCGACGCGCTGGTCGCCGTCGCGCTGGGCGCCCGGGCGGTGCTGCTGGGCCGGCCGTTCGCGTGGGGCCTGGGCCTGGCCGGGGAGGAGGGCGTGCGGCAGGTGGTCTCCGACGTGCTCGGCGAGTTCGACCTGACGCTGGGCCTGGCCGGCCTCACCTCGGTGGGCGAGCTCTCCCCGGAGGTCCTCCGGCGGGTCGGGTGAGACCGCCGCGGCGCTGACCTGGGGCGCTCCGGCGACACGCCGCCAGGGCTTGACCCTCGGCTGTGGCGCGGGTCACAGTTGTGTCGGGCGGGGGAAGCCGGGAAACCACTGGCCATCCACCGCTGGATGGACCGACCAACGCGGCCAGACCGCCAGAGCCGGCCCCCCGCCCCACATCTCCCCTCCGCTCCGCGCCCCTGCCGGTGGGCGCGCGGAGGCGCAGGATGGGAACGTGACCAGCAGCGACACCACCGTCAGCGTCCCGGGGATCAGCCGTCCGGTCCCCACCCGGCTCTTCGTCGGCGGCCAGTGGAGTGCGAGCGCCGGCGGCGGCGAGTTCGACGTCCACGACCCGGCCGACGGCTCCGTGCTCGCCCGCGTCGCCGACGCCACCGCCGACGACGCCCGCGCCGCCATGGACGCCGCCGAGGCCGCCGCGGCCGGCTGGGCGGCCACCCCGCCGCGCCAGCGGAGCGAGGTCCTGCGCCGCGCGTTCGAGGCGATGACCGGCCCGCGGGCCGACGACCTCGCCCTGCTCATGGTCCGCGAGAACGGCAAGACGCTGACCGACGCCCGCGGCGAGCTCGCCTACGCCGCCGAGTTCTTCCGCTGGTTCAGCGAGGAGGCGGTGCGCATCGACGGCGACTACCGGGTGGCGCCGGCCGGCGGCACGCGCACCGTCGTCCTCCGGCAGCCGGTGGGGATCTGCCTGGCGATCACCCCGTGGAACTTCCCGGCGGCCATGCTCACGCGCAAGCTCGGGCCGGCGTTCGCCGCCGGCTGCCCCGTGGTGGTCAAGCCCGCCGCGGAGACGCCGCTGACCGCCCTGGTCCTGGCCGAGGTGCTCGCCGAGGCGGGGCTGCCCGAGGGCGTCCTCAGCGTGCTGCCGACCACCGGCGCGAAGGACGTCGCCGGCGCCGCGATGACCGACCCGCGGCTGCGCAAGGTCAGCTTCACCGGCTCGACCGAGGTGGGCCGCACCCTGCTCAAGCAGGCCGCCGACCAGGTCCTGGTGAGCTCGATGGAGCTGGGCGGGAACGCGCCGTTCATCGTCTGCGCCGACGCCGACCTCGACGCGGCCGTCGAGGGCGCGATGGTCGCGAAGCTGCGCAACGGCGGCGAGGCGTGCACCGCCGCCAACCGCTTCTACGTCGAGGACGCCGTCGCCGACGAGTTCGGCCGCCGGCTGGCCGAGCGGATGGGCGCGCTGACCCTGGGCCGCGGCGACGACGACGGCGTGGGGCTCGGCCCGCTGGTCAACGAGGAGACCGTCGGCAAGGTCGAGCGGATCGTGCGGGAGACCGTCGACGCCGGGGCGCGGGTGGTCGTCGGCGGCGAGCGGCCCGAGGGCCCGGGGTACTTCTACCCGCCGACGGTGCTGCTCGACGTGCCCGCCGGCTCGCCCGCCACTGAGGAGGAGATCTTCGGCCCGGTGGCCCCGATCGTGCGGTTCACCTCCGACGACGAGGTGCTCGCGCTGGCCAACGGCACGGAGTACGGGCTGGTCTCCTACGTCTTCACCGGCGACCTCGCCCGCGGCCTGCGGCTGGCCGAGGCCCTGGAGTCGGGCATGGTCGGGCTCAACCGCGGCGTGGTGAGCGACCCGGCCGCGCCCTTCGGCGGGGTCAAGCAGAGCGGCATCGGCCGGGAGGGCGGCCACGAGGGCCTGGCCGAGTACCTGCAGACGAAGTACATCTCCTTCCCGCTCTGACGTAGGACCCTCGTGCGGGGGCCCACCGCTCGCACGCTCGCGGCGGGCCCCCGCAAGAGGGCCGCAGCAGCACGCAAGGGGCGCGCAAGCACCGGGACCGAGGCTCCTCCCGACACGGTGGACGGCCGTCCGGCCACCCCACCGCCCGATCGAGGAGCCCGAACCCCATGCGCACCACCGCCCGTACCGGCACCGCCCTGCTCGCCCTGGGCGCCGCCGCCCTCGTCCTGACCGCCTGCGGCGGCGACGACGAGCCCTCCGCCGCCGACGTCGCCGACGTCGTGGCGGCGGCCGGGGACGCCGGCGCGGCCGGCACCGTCGAGGAGGGCTCGGCCGCCCCCGGGGACGCCGACGTGTGCGCGCTGTACGCGGCCGACGGCCAGGCCTTCGTCGACGCCTACGACTACGTCGGCAGCGGCGCCACCGATGATCTGTCGGAGCTGACCGCGGCCGCCGAGACCCTGGCCGCCGACATCGACGCCGTCCCCGCCGACGAGGTCTCCGACACCGTCCGCGGGACCGCCGAGGAGATCAGCGCCAGCGCCGCCGAGGTCGGGCCCGCCCTCGCCGCCGGCGAGGGCGTCGAGGAGATCGACGCGACCATCGGTGGCCTGGAGACGCTCGCCGACACCTGCGCCGAGCTCGGTCTCGCCTGAGGTGGGGGGGGGGGGGGGGGGGGGGGGGGGGGGGGGGGGGGGGGGGCCCGGCCGCGGGGGGGGGGGGGGGGGGGGGGGGGGGGGGGGCGCCCCCCCC